>JACPPY010000074.1 GCA_016190755.1 Chloroflexota bacterium
GAACTGTATGATTCGGTCTGATACGTCAGGATCGAGATGTCCGCCATGTTCGAACACGTACAGCGTGGCAGCGAATCTCGTGTTGAGGTTGGAATATGGATCATTTACCCACTGGAAGAGCTGCGCGTACCCGGGGCTATCGAAATTCAGTTTGAGGCATATGTCGTTCAAACCTGAACCGGCACGGTCGGGAGATTTCGCACTTTGTATGGCCGCCCTGAAAACCTTGGCAGGGTCATAGAGCGGCGTTTCCTTGCTCACAACCACTTTGCTGCAAACGAAGTTACTCTCCAGCGCCACGTGCTGCAGGTATTCCAGCAAGTGTGATTTCCCGGAACCAAAGTCCCCCGCGATGAGCAAACCTGGCAAAGACTCTCCCCGACCATGATCTTGAGTCTGCTGCAATTGGCCTTTGAAGACCTCTTCCGCCGAGACCCTTTCTCCCTTGCCGTTAATCAGGTATTGGGCACTCCCCAGAGCCTTCACCGCATCCCTGTTAGGCACTCCGGCCCTGAGCGCTTCGATGGCCCTCCAGCTCTGAACGCGCGAATCTACTTGCATGAGCAGGTACCCCCTTGCTGCGAAACCTCCCGCTTGAGGCGTACCAGGGAATACAATGGATTGGCGCACTGCCGGTCAGACACGTCATCGGAGACGCGGAGGCGAAGAGCATCATACGCTCCCATACCTCGTGGACACTCATCTTTCGTTAGGACAAAACCCACTGGAACGACGACGCAAATAAAGCAATATTGAAGTTCATCAGTGCCATCAATGAACTGGCGCAGCACCTCATATCCATCAATAACCGCGGGCGAGCTGTAAAACAAGGAGATGGTGGGTTCTTCCTGGTCCTTGCTCCTCGTTTGAAGGAAACGGGAGATGTCCAGCGAGATGACAAGGCCTCCTCTCCCGCAAGCTCTCAGCCAGTACGCCAGGGAGAAAAGCATGTCCCTGCCGTTGTGGCGGCCGATCTTCTGAAAAATCCGCGCATGCTTCAGCGCCGAAACCAGATGAAGGTCCCCCCGCAACCATTGCTTGATGCCATCGGAAACACCCTGCCCTACATCTCCCCGGTCCAATTGCGAACGGCACAGGCTCAGCATCGCCAACCTGAATTCCTGCGTCATGGCATAGTCTTTGAACAGACGGTCGCGCAGCCTGGCATAGACCGCGCTACGCATTTCCTGAACATCCAGGCCGTTTGAAGCGGACAGTGCGTCCAGATTGAAATCCTTCCGCAAGGGCACAGTGTACCTGGCCTCCGTCAGCGTAGCGGTGAGGAAGGAGTAAGCTAAATCGTCCCAATCAACCTGCCTTGCCACTGAATTGAACACCCGGTCAATCATGTGGACTTTGGTCTCGGCTGCGTCAATTGCCACAAAAAGATAGGCTTCATCCTCCGCCACCTTCCGAAGGTCGCTGACCAGCGCCTTGCGGTCTTCCTCGGTTTCAGTGACGGCGAATTTGACAGCGGAACCGCCACTCTTCACGAAATCGCCAAGATACTCCTGACGGACTATGCGCAGCCAGTAATTGGTTTCCACACATGCCGTCATTGTATCTGCTCCCCTGCGAGCTCAATGAAAGATATGGCGAAGTACGTCTTTTCCTCTCCGCCCTCAGCGATAACAGTGATCGTCCGGCCCCGGCTCCTCGTTCCGGAACTCGCCGGGAAGCTCACTCTCGCCCCGCTTTTCGTCCGGTCAACCCCACTTCTGTGAAGCAAATAAATGTCGCGAGCGAATTCCTGTTTCGTGTAGTCTTGTGACAGGCCGGGCAACATGGTCAACTTTTCGTACACTTCAAGCAGCGTTACCGGGGACCCGCGTTTGCCCTCAGGCAGAGCAGCCTGGATCATCGATTGCGCCTTATATAAGGACTCAAGGAATGCCTCAGGGCGAAAACGAGGGGGCTTCTTCTGCTTTTCCTTGAGAATGCCCGCCAGGACTGAGGGGCGTAGTCGAGTCTCTCTCTTCTTGTCTATGAAGACGGACCTCTCCCCTGAGGCAACTTTCATTAAGACCGGATAACAATAGAGACGGTCGTCGCGCTCAAAGATGCTTACGCCCGCCTGCTCGCCGGCAGCGATAAGCTCTCTGGCATATGCCCCGCTACGCAGGTACTCCTCCTCTGGGAAAGTATACCCGTCCTTCGTGTTGCCATACTGCAATTTGAGGCTCGTTAATGCGCGCTCGCTGGCGTCAAGCGCCGACTTGAGCATTCTCAGGTCGCCTGTCCTGGCCGCGCTACGGGCCTTGCGCAACGAGGCGGTAAGTCCGCCTGCCGCCTTGAGGACGCCCTCAATATCAGCTTGGGTCTTGACCAGTGTTACCTCGAGCGTTCCCTGCTGTTCCATGCTACCTCCTGGTAGGATGCCCAATGTTCCCCGGCACCCGGATAAGCATCGTGACTTCGTGGACCAAATAGTATATGCCAGGCTGCGGGATGGACAGCAAAACACACGGGCGACTCCCACGACAGCGAGGATTCCCGCTTTGCCCATATGCCTTCCCTCAGACCTGCTGTGACGGGAATTCTTGTTGACTGGCCGCTATACTAAGCTTTGGCCCTTTTCTTGTCAATCGCCCCCGGCCCTCATATCATGAGCCATCTCGCGATAGGGGGAACAAAAGCAGGTCTTTTCAGGCGCTTGCAGAACGTGTGCTCGTCACGGGGATAACAACGTCAGCAATTTCCCAAGTACATCAGAAATGCTCTCTGTTGGTAAGAGGCATATCAACTCTGCGTTGCGAGCACGCCAGTCCACACTCTTAACCTGGTCAGACAAAATGGCCCCGGCTACGGGCAATCCGGCAGGAAGGATAACCTCAAACGGGTAGCCCTTAATTTGACTAGCGACTATCCAGACCAAATCACCACATTGGGGAGCATAAGGCCGAGAACTTACCACGCCTCATTTCCTACGGCAGAACCGGTCTCAACCTCATGGTGCAGGTTTTCTTCGGTAACCTTTGCCAGGAGTTGTTTGAGGGTCGGCACAGGTCTTTTCTCGGGCGTAACGACGAGCTTGCCGTCTACCAGGGAGATCTCCACGGGCGCTTCCCTTTGTATCTACATTGAGGATACCATCTTTCGATATGCATGCCAAGGGCGCCTGGTTCGATTTGGCATGCCATCATCTGGCGCCGGCGGCTCGTGCCGCCGGAGAGGTTGCGAACCATGCAGGCTCTCGTGAAACAGGGAAGGAAACCGGGGGTACTAATACAAACGCACTAAGTGATGTTGCATCCCTA
>JACPPY010000016.1 GCA_016190755.1 Chloroflexota bacterium
CCTGTTACAAATGCTTCAGTTGCATCTGCCCCAGAGAATGAAGATTCAAGAATTGTAGTGTCAACTTTGAATCTGTCCGGTCACCCTCTCAGATACGAAACTGCGGAAGTTCGGCTAGTAACCGGAGAAGTGCGCCCAGTAGTCAGAAAACAATCCTTTCATGGTCTCTGCCAGCAACTTGGTTAGTGGCTTGACTGTCCTGTTTACGCCGGGTTTTCCAGGACTTGCACGCACCCCTCACCCACCATGCCGACAAGCGAGCGCACCAGCTCGGGACAGGCGTCCGCCGTCACTTGAGTCAGCTCCATCTGGGTAAGATTTCCATCGCCGTCAACCACGAGGTGGACTTTGTCCCTTCCAGGGTAGTCTTTCAGAAGGTCGAAAATCCGGTACAGGCAGGCGAGGTCCGTATCTTCGGCCTGCGTCTGCGCCATGCGGATCACCAGTGTCCGTTTGACGTGGTTGTTCTTTCCGTTCTTCACGTGTCTCTCGTTCTTTTCATGCTGTGGTGCCGCGTTGACCTCGGCAACCACGCCTGTATTATTCTCTTCCTGAGCTCCAGGCTGATAGCGGCTTGCACGCTCGCAAATGATAGTTGTCCTGTCCTCCCGCACCTTCACCTTTCCCTCCACAAGCAGCAAGCCGCCCTCCTCCCATAGCTCTTTGGTGTTCTGGTATACCTCCGGCCATGCCGTAATCTCGATAGAGCCGTCCAGGTCTTCCAGCGTGGCCGACATGAAGGTCTTCTTCTCTCTTGTGATGCGCGGTTGGGCGACCGTCAGTATGCCGGCAACGACCACGTTCTGTCCTGCCATTTCCGCATCTATCTGGCCGCACAGCGTGGCATTAGCCGGTCTGCTCGCGCTGCCGGCTACCAGTGCAAAAGGGTCGTCGGACAGATACACCCCCAGTAGCTCCTTTTCCCACGCCATCTTCTCCGCGGGTGAGTCCGCAACTTGCGGCAACTCCACGCCATGCATTGGCGTCGGAGTGCTTTCCCCAAACAGGTCGAACATTGTAGTCTGGCCCGTCTCGCGAAGCTTCTGGTGATGCTGCGCCAGGGCTATGAGACGTTCCATGCCCTGGAGCAACCCCTGCCGCGTGCCGAAGGCATCGAAGGCGCCCGCCTTTACCAGGCTCTCAAGCACGCGCCGGGATACCCCTTTCAAATCCACGCGCCGGCACAGGTCTTCAATGGACTTGAACTGCCCTTCCTTGCTCCTCACAGCCAGTATAGGCTCGATCGCCGACTCACCGACGTTTTTCACCGAGGCCAGCCCGAACCGTACAGCAAGCTTGTCCTCGATCTTCTCTATGGAGTAGTTGGACTCGCTCCGGTTCACATCGGGAGGGAGAACCGGTATCCCCAGCCGCCGACACTCGCCGACAGCCACACGCACCTTCTCGTCGTCACCAGTGTGCGTTACCAGAAGTGCGGTCATATACTCTGCCGGGAAATTGGCCTTGAAGTAGGCTGTCTGGTAAGCGATGAGTGCGTAGCTCACGCTGTGCGCCCTATTGAAGGCATACCCGGCAAAGGGTTCTATCAGGGCGAATATCTGCTCCGCCAGGTCGATTGGGTAACCATTCTTCTGAGCTCCGGCAATGAAGTTGGCATGCTCTTTCTTCATTACCTCCGGTATCTTCTTACCCATGGCTTTGCGGAAGATATCTGCCTGGCCAAGGCTGTAACCGGCGAAGGCCCTGACTATGAACAGCACCTGGTCCTGGTACACTATGACGCCGTAGGTGTCCTTGAGTATGTCCTCCAGCGCAGGGTGCGGGTAGTGCACCTTCTCCAGGCCTTCTTTGGCCCGTATGAACGTCGGTATATGCTCCATAGGCCCGGGACGGTATAGGGCTATGATGGCCGCCACATCGCCAAAGCGAGTCGGCTTGAGCTCTCTGATCCAGCGTCTCATGCCCGACCCTTCGAGCTGGAATATGCCGCTGGTCTCACCCGAGGCCAGCAGTCGGTAGGACGGCTCGTCATCCAGGGGTATATCATTCAGGGCGATGGTCACGCCTCGTGTCTGCCTGATGGTCTCCACGGTCTTGGCCAGCATGGTCAGGTTTATGAGGCCGAGTATATCCATCTTGAGCAGGCCGGCACGGGCCACATTCTCCATGGTGAATTGTGTGGTCATCGTGGCCTGGTCGCCTTTGCTCACACGCGCTAGCGGCACGTACTCGGTCAGCGCTTTCGCCGAAATAACGACGCCGGCAGCATGGGTGCTGGCGTGGCGTGACAGGCCTTCAAGCTTTTTGGCGGAATCAATAAGGTTCTTAACTGTCGCGTCCTGCTGGTATATCTGGGCCAGCTCCTGGTTCTCCTGCATGGCCCGGTCCAGTGTCATGCCAACGGCCGTAGGTATCAACCTCGCCACGCGGTCCACATCGGCGTAAGGCAGCCCCAGCGCACGTCCGACGTCGCGCAGCACACCCTTGGCGCCCAGCGTGCCGAAGGTGATTATCTGGGCCACGTGGTCCTGCCCGTATTTCCTCGTCACATAAGCTATGACTTCCTCGCGCCGGTCGTCCTGGAAGTCGAGGTCTATATCCGGCATCTCCTTGCGCTCGACGTTCAGGAAGCGCTCGAAGACCAGCCTGTGCTCCAGGGGGTCGATCTCCGTAAGGCCAAGACAGTGCAGAACGATGCTGGAAGCCGCGCTGCCGCGCACACCGTACAGTATATGTGCATGCTGCGCGAAACGAATGATATCCCACACCACGAGGAAGTAGTCGGCGAACTTTGTCTTCCGTATGACTTCCAGTTCATGCTTCAGCCGTTCCTCGGCTTCCGGACAGGAAGCAGCATAGCGCTCTTTCAGTCCCTGCCAGCACAGCTCCGCGAGATAGGTATCGGAATCCTTGTCAGGGGGCAGGTCAACCTTGGGCAGGTGGGGCCGGTCGAACTGCATCTCTATCTGGCACATGTCCGCAATGTGGCGGGTGTTCTCGACCGCCTCCGGCAGGTCTGAGAAAAGCTCGGCCATCTCCTGCGGGCTCTTCAGGTAGAAGAAGTCGCCCACCATCTTCATACGCTTGTCGTCGTATATGGTGGTGTTGGTCTGGATGCAGAGCAGTATCTCCTGTGCTGAGGCATCCTCGCGGTTTATGTAGTGGACGTCGCTGGTAGCTGCCAGCGGTATCCCCAGGTCCTTTGATAAGGCAACCAGACCATTGTTTATCTGCTCCATCTCAGGTATGGGGTTGCGCATTATCTCCAGATAATAGTCCTCGAAGTTTCGCCGGTACCACAGAGCGGTCCCACGGGCGCCATCCATGTCGCCGGAAACGATCAACCGGGATACCTCGCCGTGGGCGCAGCCGGAGAGGCAGACCAGACCTTCGCGGTATTCGGCTAGCAGCTCCCTGTCCACCTTCGGCTTGTAGTAGAAGCCTTCCACGTTGGCGCGAGTCACTAGATGTATGAGGTTGCGGTAACCCCTTTCGTTCTTGGCCAGGAGGGTCAGGTGGTAGTATCCTTTGTCGCCGGGAGAGCGGCTGCGTCGGTCTCCGGCCGCCACGTATACCTCGCAACCGATGATGGGCTTGATGCCCACATCGCGCGCGGCCACGTAGAAGTCGATCGCACCGTACAGAACGCCGTGGTCGGTGATAGCCACTGCGTCCATTCCCAGTTCCCTGACACGCGCCATGAGCTGTGGTATGCGGCACATACCATCCAGCAGACTGAACTCGGTGTGCAGGTGCAGATGTACGAACGGCGCCTTATTCGCAGGCGTAGCGGAAGCGCTCTCTGGACTCATTAATGTGGGTCTTCCCCTGGTCAGAGGTGAGCGTATTATAACACAGGGCCGGGGCAGTTTATGGTAGAGTCAGCTTCTGAACAGGATAGGATGCAGGACTCAAATTCGCACGGAGGCCCTGCAGCCGCAGCAGCCCCAGGGCACATTCGGTGACAGCAAGAATAAACCTACGCGGGCGTGACCTTCTGCGGCAGGTCCAGGGGCTGCCTGACCTCGGCACAGGTCACCAGCTGCGGCATCGGCGGTACAGGCACCCCGCAGGATACCGCCGGCGGACACGACAATCCACCGGATATCACCATGCGGAGAGCGTCGTTCACGGACATGTTCGTGTCAGTTATCTCACCCTGTCGCACAAAGATAAGGAAACCGCTCATGGGATTGGGAGTCGTGGCAATGAATACAGGGAACTTTTCCTCGCCGTTGACGCTCACTGCCTGCCCGGTGACAAACCCGACAGACTGCACTCCAGGCCTGGGGAAGTCCACCATCACCACCCTGTTGAACGGTATATCCCCAATGGTCCTGGCGGAGTCCATGATCTGCCTGGACGCCCGGTAGACAAGCTGTACGATCGGGGTATTGGACAACCCCGTATCGACGCCCTTCAGTATCTTCCGACCGATCATATGCTTGGTCAGCAGGCCCAGAAGGTATACCAGGACAACTAGCGCCACCAGGCCGACTCCAGGCAGCGGACGTCCCAATGCATACACGATGATCGGTTGCAAAATGCCGTCGAGCGTGTCGAACAACCACCGAAATGCCAGGTATGTCACGGCCATCGGCCCGGCGACGAATGCGCCAGCTAGGAAAACATTCCGAAAATGGCGCGCTTTCTTGGGCTGAGAATGAATAATGGATTCCAAGGTAATACCTCCACAGGGCCTGCCAGCCTGAAACTCCGGGCGCAGCTTCCACTATCTGCTGGACGCCACGCACAGAATGCTGCTGCCGTAGCCTCTGGAATAAGACTATACGGCCTGGCCTCACTTTATGTCAACAATAGTGACGAGGAGCGGGCTGATGGTACGATTGTTTCCGCTCTCCCCTAGTTTTCATGATACTACCTGCCGCCTGACCAGCAAAAGAGGAATGCTCCAGTGGGGTCTGCGTCAAAGTTTTGGGAAGGCAAGATTCCGTATTGTCATGCCCGACCCAGAGGGTGCCCCGATCGGGCATCCAGGTAGCCGAGAGACCTGGATGGCCGGGTCAAGCCCGACCAGGACAACTAAGCGGCAGGTATTTTCTTCCTTCGTGGCGCCCATTCAAGTCCGCAATGATGAATCCTAACCTTTCACTCCAGCTTTACAAAAAACTGACCCAGACCCTCTCCAGTGTGCTGCACGGGAGATCAAGAAGTGAGGGGTTTACACGGGGTTGAATCCCATGAACAGCCGCGACAGCATACCGATGGGCCATCCGATTACTCGCCACACGACCCCCGCGCCCGTCAGGTTGTCAACAACCACCACCCCGAGCAATATGAGCGGACCCCAGCGTGCTGCGGGAGCCAAAACGCTTACGATCCGGTTTGGCAAGATGACGGCCGCGATCTTAGAGCCATCCAGCGGCGGCACCGGTATCAGGTTGAAAATCGCTAAGATAACGTTGAACACAACCACGTATACTAGAAGTTCGGTCAAGACCTCTGGCGCGGTATGAGAGCTGCTCCTTACGCCCAGGCCGACTACGGCTGCGGCCAGCAGGTTAGCCCCCGCCCCAGCCGCGCTCACGGCTGCCATGCTCCACTTGGTTGGCTTGCGTAACATCTGAACGTCTACAGGTACGGGTTTGCCCCAACCGAAACCTATAATGAATAGTAGGAGGGTACCCAGAGGGTCAAGATGCACCAGCGGGTTCAGGGACAACCGCCCCATGCGCTGTGCCGTCTGGTCGCCAAGCCTGCAGGCGATAAAGCCGTGGCTGAATTCGTGCACAGTTATGGCGATGGTCAACGCAAGCAAGACCATGATCAGGACCCTGACGAACTCCGTGGGGTCCTTGACAAGCAGGTCTAAATCGCTAAGCAGCATTGTACCCGGGCCTTAAACACTGTGCTAACTATCATACACATTCCGCGCCCTTGGGTCGAATAGGCGTGATCGGGACACGTTGAGAGGCATATATTCCTGGATGCATAAACACCTAGCAAGGCAATATCTCTTGCTCGCGCGCGGCATCCTGGCACTCGCTGTCGCAGTGGTCTGTTTCGTGTCAGCTATTTTTTTCGCCCTGAAGGTTGACGTTTTGTTCAGCAGCACCCGGTGGTGGCACAGCGGCTCTTGGCTGCTGGCAAGTGCACTTGCTGTAGCTCTCGGCGTATTCCTTCTGCACACTGGTAACGTCGCGTTGCGCAGATACGCCCAGCGCCCTCACAAGCACGGGCCAGGGGGTGACTTTGCGGATAAGCAAGGACAGGGATGACGACTCCACGCGCCCCTTTGATAAATCTCTTCACAGTTTTGTCAGGGCTTTTTTATTCTCGTTCAGAATACTTCAAGAACTTGCTTCTCAACCGCATCTGGGCCGCCAGTCGGCTCAGGGAGAACGGAAATCCCTTGACAGTAACCCTTTACATGGGTCTGCGTCAAAGTTTTGGGAAGCCAAGATTCCGTATTGTCATGCCCGACCCAGAGGGTGCCCCGATCGGGCATCCAGGTCTCTCGGCTACCTGGATGGCCGGGTCAAGCCCGACCATGACAACTGAGCGGAAGGCATTTTCTTCCTTCGTGGCGCCCATTCAAGTCCGCAATGATGAATCCTAACCTTTCACTCCAGCTTTACAAAAAACTGACCCAGACCCCTTTTACATACTTGCCTTGACGTGCCGGTGGGCAGGAGATAAACTCTACAGTGAGGTTGTTCAGATGCCTATCTACGAATACGTTTGTTCCAACTGTGCGTGCCAATTCGAGTTGATGCGGCCTTTCAGCAGGTCCGGAGAAGCAGCGCCCTGCCCCAAGTGCAAGAAGCCGTCAAGCCGCAAGATTTCGGCTTTCGCCGCCTTCGCCAAAGGCTCGGACGGCGGGTCTACCGCGCCTATCGCTGGTGCGGGCGGCGGCTGCTCAAGCTGCGGCGCATCAAGCTGTTCCACCTGCGGCCACTAGGCTGGACGTTGGTCCTGCTCACGTCGGCAAACAGCTTCGTTACACAGACAGTTTGGCTTCGACAGCCCGTCGCGCCCTGCTGAAATACCAGCCTATAGTCGCCAGTATGGTAGCCTCCACTACTATCCCCGCGGCTATGAACACTGCAGCATCCCGCAAGAAATCTTCCTGGAACAGCGTGGTCATTATCGCCCCGGGCCGTGCCAGCCACAGGTCATTGTTGAAGAAAGAGAGGTGGAAGCCCAGAAGCAGGCGTTCGAAGCCGAAAACGGCTCCGCCGAGCCCCAGAAGCGCTATTATCCCCAGAATCAAGATGCTGCCCCACATCGCAGCGCTGGCAAGCTCGCGCCCGGGCCCGTTAAACCCTGGGGTAGTCGCGGCACGCCGGCCGAGAAACATAACGCCGAGTATGAAGGCCAGAATCACAAGCAGAGCAACCATCTCGGCACGGTAGTCGAACTGGACGAGGGCCTTCACATCCTTGAAGTGCTCGACCTCAAGGTCGGACAGGAGTTGGACCTGACGCCCGTTTCGCTCTACGATTACCGTCCAAGACTCCTGGTCTGAGGTGAGGTAATCGGCCAGGCTGCCGGCCACATGCCTGAGGTCCTCGCTGCTTATACCGGTGAGGGCCGAGACATCGTATTTTTCGAACCCGTAACGGTACAGTGCTGGGCTGCTCATGGCGAGATGTATAGTCGCCGTGAGCAGCAGGACAGGTATGCAAAGGGCGAAAATAATCTTGGCGGCCAGGAACGCAGCCTTCATGGTACCGATAATTGTACGCGTTCCAACCGGTCCGGGCAAAAAGACCAAGGTAGTGCGCGCAGGATTATTGGGAAATCCAAATTTTTGTGTAACTCAAGATATGGGTAACAGAGTAACTAATCACATCGGTAACACTTTCCAGGGGTTAGTACCAGTACCTTGTAACATGACACACCCCAGGAAAACGCCTGGGCGAGCGCTACCCGATTGCCATTCTGGAGTCCTTCCGCTTCTCTGCGTTCAGAGTCCAGAATGACACCCACCTGACGGGAGAAGGCGAGGGTCAACTGCCGCTTCACCCGCTGCGCCTTGGTTCGAGCGTCCCAGACAAAAAGACACACCCCGAACCTCCCGGCTGCTCCGGGAAAATTCGGGGTGTGTCATGATTCGTGCACCCTCCTATGCAACGTTCCTTTGCCTCGGTGTGGGAATCTTTTGGATTTGGTGTTTTTGGCGCTGGCTGCACCTGCACCTGAGCACAAACGAGCAGGTCTGGCCTACAATACGTAAACTAATCACGGCATTTCCCAACGCCAGGAGTAACAAGTCCGATGTATACCAGGCCTCGAATGAAGCATGCCCATTCTGTCCGGTGGTTGCTGGCTACAGCGTTGCTCGGCCTGTTGTTTGGCGGCTGCAGTGCCAGAGCCCTTGCGCCTGGCACAATAAAACCTGCCACGGTCCCCTTCGAATTTCAAGTCGTCTCACCCGAGGCCACAGCCACGCTGAACGTAAACGTGGTCAGGGTGGCTGGCACCGTCTCCGACCCCTTGGCGTTGATTACCCTGAACGATGAAAGGGCGACGATACAGGATAACGGAGATTTCGACGCCTACATCGAGCTGGCCAAGGGACAGAACAACATTAGAGTCGAGGTGGCGACGGCGACCCAGAGGATGTCCACGATGTTGACCCCGACGTTCGAGCCATCTCTGTCAATCTACCTGGAACGCCCTGTACCGGAGAAGGGCGTGGACTACACCACGGAGCCGATCGCCATGCGCGGCTGGGTAAGCGACCCGCGGGCCAGGGTGACCGTCGGAGGCGAGCCCGTGGATGTCTCTCCCGACGGTATCTTCACTCCGAAGGTCTGCCTGCCCCTGGTCACGGTCGCCCCCTCGGGTGAGGTGTCAATTCCCGCCCTTTCCGCAAGGGCGGCCCTCGGAGACAAAGTGGACGAGTTCCGCCTCCCCATAGGCGCCATGCCTGATGGGGCAGTGACTCCGCCGGCTCCAGGGTTCAGCCGCCAGAACCTGGCCAGGCTGACAGTAGACCACTCCACCATCTCGATGAAGGCGGGGGAAAGTAGGTCGTTCAACGTCGTGCTGGAGACGAGGAAAGGCATTCCTGTCCCGACAGACTTCAGCTATGAGGCGCACCTGGCAGACAGCAACGGGCGGTACCTGGCCCTGCCCGAAGGGTTCGAGTTTACCAGCGAGCCGCCGAAGTTCACCGCTTACCCCCACACCACATACCGGTCCAGGGCCACTATGTCAGTCGGGCCGTCCGTAGTCCCCGGCACGTACACGCTTGACCTCGGCGGTTCAAGCGCATATTCCCTCCCATCCACCCGTTTCGAGGTAACCGTCGAGCCCTGATAGGGCACATACTGGTGGAGCGCCTCCCTCGACCTCCAAACTGATACCAAAGTGAGAACTACATTGGCGCTGTTGCGAGCTGTTGTAGGGGCGAAGCATGCCACTACTGAGGAAGCAGGCGAAATTGCAGGTTTGCACCTTCCATTTTGGCTTTGGTAAAAGCGTTTTAGGAGATCGCGGGTTGTCAATCATCGTCGTTACATGTCCCTGATGTTTCAGTGACACTTTTGTCATGTAACAATCCTTGACACCTGGGAAAATTCGGGGTATCGTGTACCGAGGTAGATGCTGGCGATCCTTTTGTGCCTGCTAGAGAGCCACATCATAGGAGGTAGAGTGTGAAAGGTTTGAAGGTATTCCTGGCCATATCATTCGTTCTCACAGCAGTTTTCGGTCTAATCGGTTTGTTCTCGCCAGGCGTTCTCTCGTCCATGGGATTGGCGGCTAAGGATGCTGACCCTGCCTATACCAGGATTTCTTCTACTGCCCTGATAGGTTTTGCGCTGGCCATGTATTACGCGTTTCGCGACCCGATGAAGAACATCGTCGTGGTTCGGGCCGTGATCGCCTGGTTCGCGCTGGAGGCCATCGTTCTGCTTATCACCGGTATTGCTGGCGGCATCTCTTTGGGTGATGCGCTGCCCGGCATTATCTTTGATGCTATTATTGCTGCGGGGCTGGTGATCTTCTATCCCAGGGCCAAGATCGCGGCCTAGCTGGTCCCCCCTCCCTAGTTCCCTCGGAATCAAGGCCTGATGCACCCCGAGCTTCCAGGGTGCTCCCGGGAGACTCGTGGTGTGTCAGGCTGGGTCTACTTCGATAGGGGGCTATTTCTTCTGCTCGCCGTACTGTTGTCGCAGGACCCTCTTGAGGACTTTTCCCATTGGGTTGCGCGGCAGCGTGTCGGTGAACTCGATGTACCTGGGTTTCTTAAAGGATGACAGCCTTGTGCGGCAGAACTCCCTTATCTCGTCTGGTGTGGCTTTCTGGTCGCCCTTAAGTACGCACACTGCCATGACTTCCTGGCCCCACTCATCGTCGGGCACGCCGATGACGGCCGCCTCCTCTATCTTGGGGTGGGCGTACAGGACGTTCTCCACCTCTTCGGGCGAGATATTCTCCCCGGCGCGGATGATGATATCATCGGCGCGGCCCGCCAGGTAGAAGTAGCCATCCTCGTCCATGTATCCCAGGTCGTTAGTGTGCAACCAACCGTCGGACGAGATGGCTTTCTTGGTCTTCTCGGCATCCTTCCAGTAACCGCTCATGACGCGCTGGCCGCGGGCCACGATCTCGCCGACCTCACCTGGCGGCAGTTCCTTGCCGTTCTCATCGATGACCTTCATCTCTACGTCAGGCAGAGGATGTCCGATGGAGGCCTGCAGGCGGCGCAGCTTCTTCTCGCGTAGCTTGGGCTCACATCTGAGGTCGTGATCTTCGGGGCCCAGCATGCAGATAGTTGAAGCCGTTTCCGTTTGTCCGAACGCATTGATGAAGCGCACGTCGGGCATCAGGTCTATGGCCTTCTTGATCACTTCGAAGGGCATGGGGGCGGCGCCATAGGTTATGACCTTCAGGCTGGACAGATTGAACTTGCTGAACTCCGGATGGTCGATGACCCTCTTCAACATGGTGGGCACCAGCATGGCGCGCGTGGCTTTCTCACGCTGCACCGTTTCCATCCACTCGTCGACCTCGAACTGCCTCATCATGGCCAGCGTCCTGCCGCCATAGACAGCAGCCAGCATGGCCTGTATGCCTGCCACATGGTACAGCGGCACTGTGAGCAGATTGACCTCGTTTATGTCCGGGTCGGCGGGCTGCACGTTGTTCAGCATGTAAGACGAAAAGGCCTTGTGCGCCATGGGCACGCCCTTGGGCCGCCCGGTAGTGCCGGCGGTATACATCAGTATGGTGAAGTCCTCGTCATCGATCTCCGTGAACACCTCGTCGGGCGAGCCTTTTTTTATCAGGTCTTCGTAGTACAGCATGTCCTTTTGCGGAGCATCTATGGATATGTACGTCTTGACCGTGGTAAGGCTCGGACGTATCCTGGCCACCATGGGCACATAGCGGTCGCCCGCGAACAACACCTTGGCCTCGGCGTTGTTGAGCATATAGGTGAGTTCGTCTTCCTTGGCCCTGAAATTTAACGGCACCATAACGGCGCCAGCCTTGGCGATGGCGAAGTAGGTCTCTACGTATTGATTGCAGTTGACCTGCACGATAGCTACTCGGTCGCCCTTCTTCACGCCCATGCCGATAAGGGAGTTGGCCAGGCGGTTAGCTCGCTCCGCCACCTCGGCGAAGGTGAACTTCTTGCCCTCAAAGATGACTGCCGGCCGGTCCGGGACTATTGCAGATGAGATGGTCAGGAACTCGGTGGTGTTCATGTACTCCTCTCCTTCTTTATCAGTGATTTCACCTTATGATGCTTGCGTCTGGCAGCGGAAACATGGGCGCTGAGCTGGCTTTCCAGCTTCAACCCGCTGGCTAAGCTCATGTCGAGCCCGCGCACGACCGCTTCCTTGCAGGCCCGCACCGCGGCCTGGTCGTAAGAAGCGATCTTCCTTGCGGTCTCTTCTGCCACAACCATTAGCGTCTCACGGGGAACAACCCTGTTCACCAGCCCGGACTGGAAGGCGTCGGCGGCGGTCATCTGCTGCCCGGTGAGCAGCATCTCCAGCGCCCTGCCTCGGCCTATAGTGCGAGGTAGTGTCTGCGTGCCGCCTGCGGCGGGTATTATGCCTAGCGTCGTCTCTGGGAGCCCGAATCGCGCATCTTCCGCTGCGATCCTGATATCGCAGAACAAGGCTATCTCGATGCCCGAACCGAAGACAAAGCCGTGCAGCGCAGCTATCAGCGGCTGCGGCACACCAAGCAGCCGTCCCCAGATATCGCGCTCCCATCGCACCTGGCGGGCGACTATGGGTGAAGGGGCAGTCAAGAACTCGCTCAGGTCTGCCCCGGCGCAGAAGGCCTTCTCACCCGCGCCCCGGAATATGACCACCCTGACCTCATCATCATCCTTGACCGCGCCCAGCACGTCGTACAGGTCGTCCCTCATTTGCATGTTATAGGCATTAAGTTTATGGGGACGGTTGAGCGTAATGTAGCCCACACCATCACGCTTGTCGAAGATTATGGTCTCGAAACCGCTCATTTTCCTTCAAATACCGGGGGCCTCTTCTGCAGGAAGGCCGTAATGCCCTCCGTGCGGTCACGCGTGGTGTGCATCAGGAAATACAGGTCGGCCTCAAGGCGTATGCCCTGGTCCAGTGTGAGGTCCATGCCCTTGTTTATGGCCTCCTTCGCGAATTGCAGCGACCACGGGGCCATGCGGGATATCTTATCCACCAGCTTTCGGGCCTCAGAGGCCAGGCTGGACACGGGCAGAACGGTGAAGACCAGCCCGATGCGTTTGGCTTCGGCGGCATCGATGGTCTCGCCGGTGAGGACCATCTCCAGTGCCTTGCCGCGGCCGACGAGACGGGGCAGGCGTTGCGTTCCGCCATCATATGGCATAGAGCCCTCTGCGACCTGGGGCAGGCCGAACCGGGCGTTATCGGCTGCCAGCCTTATGTCACAGGCCAGCGCCAGCTCCAGGCCCTGGCCCAGCGCACCACCCTGGATAGCTGCCACGACAGGCTTGGTTACGGCGGCGATAAGCTGAGAAACAGCGTACGGTGGCTGCGCCGCCTCACTGCCCAGGCAAAAAGACTCGCCCAAGGCCTGTAGAAGCGCCACGCGTATTTCGTTGTGCCGGTTGATGTAGTCGCAGGCGTCCGACAGGCTGGCGGCCATCTCAGCGTTGATGGCGTTGCCGGCATCCGGCCGGTTAAGCGTGATATACGCAACGGTGCCTTGAGTCTCGAAGTTGATCGTGGCGTTCTGCGCAGACATACTGAAAACTCTATAACGGCATGGCAAGGCCGCAAAATGTTACAGGTTGCCGGTTTTGATTGTCAACCTTTCCCATACCTGTGCCACAAAGGGTCGCCTTCCGGGGGCATGGCAGAAGAGCAGTACACTTAGTCCGGCTTGTACATTTATCCTTCCGGATGCTACTATGCTGTATACAAAAGATATGCTTCCCGCAGCACGACAGAAAGGGGATTTTTAAGTTCATGGGCAAAGCATGGAAAGCTGCTGCCTTGCTTCTGACGATGATTGTCGGCTCCGTCGCTGTATCGTCTTGCAACTCAAACCCCACAGCAGAGCAGCTAGTGGAAAAGGCCGCAAAGGCGCTGGAAAAGGTTAAGGATTACCGGGCCACCATGGACGGCACCATGGCGATACGGGCCCAGGCTCAGGGCAACCAGATGCAGGCCAACATCACGTTGAGCGCCAATGGCGCAGTGGATACCGTCAAGAAGGCCGTAGAAATGACGGCCGACGTGGAGATGGATTCGCCCGACCAACCCGCGGCGTCCGATAAGTTCACCATAAAATTGTACCAGGTGGATAACATGGTCTACCTGAAGATGTCCGCCCCCAACCAGGACGGCGCCTGGGTCAAGACCGCCCCGTCGGACGAGACAGCAAGGCAGATGGCTGCGCTGGATATGGCAGACCAACTTTCCATACTGGATGGGGCCACTGCCAAGCTGCTGCCCGACCAGAATGTAGAGGGGGTCCTATCTATTGGAATTGAAGTGACTCCGGACCTTCAAAAGCTGTGGCAGAACATCATGCGGCAGCCGGGCATGCAGGACATGGATGTGGACGACCCCGATATGCTGCGGCAGGTGGTGAAGGAATATTCCGCTAAGGTATGGGTGGACAAGAAGAGCTATTATCTGGTCAAAGTGGAATACGGCCTGAAGGCCGACTTCAGCCCTGAGACCTTGGGCCTGCCCGAACAGTTGGGAACGGGAAGCATGACGATGGACGTGCACGTTAGCATCCGCTTCTACAACCCTAATAAGGGGATCACCATAACATTACCGAATGAGGCCAAGAAAGCGACTCAAATACCTTAGCTTTGAGCTGCCCGAGGATAGGCTACCCCAGCAAAGCTGAGCGGCCACAGGACACTGGCCTATTTCGGGTATGCTTCTACCATGGCCGCTCTCTTTACTATCTCCTCGGCCTGTGGACCAAGGTTAAACAGCAGGTCAATGGCCGACATATTGGGCTCAAAACCGGGATATCTCTGCCGGTAGACCGGGTGCTGAAAGCTGGCGAATCTTAATGCTATCCCGTTGTGGGCGAACTTCTCAGTCTCCAGGTAATCCCTGCCTGTCGGCCCCGACAGATACACCTCCGTGCCCCCTTCAAACAAGCTATTATCAGGTCCGTGCTCTTCAGGTGCGGGTCCACCTCCATCTGGCTCGCTTTCAGCACCTCCACCTTTATCTGGAAGGCCTCAAGAAGGAATAGAATGATCTTCTCGTTTAGTTGCCACAGGTATTCAAACTTCTCCTGGTACAGCTGCTGGAAGAAGTCGGCATAGTCCTTGAAGAACCTCGTTTTTACGTAGTTCAGCCAGATGCTTTTCCAGTGGTCCTCCTGCCACTTCCGGTTTTCTGGCAACGGTATATCCAGTATCCTGGCTGTGCCGAAAGACCTTCTTACGGGTATTGTCAGATAGCACCAGCTGTTGTTGGTCCTTATCCTGTTCCTGTTTGTCATGCCGCCTGATGTGTACTGGGCTGTGTCATTGATTATGAAGCAGTCCGCCTTGCTGATTTTGCTGAACAGACCGATCCAGGGGAGGTAGTTAGGCTGGTGCATGGTCACTGTCCTGGCTGTTTTCTCTCCGTGACAGTAACTTGCCACAACACGCTTTTCAGCTACAACGACCAATCTCTGCTGCCCTCCATCTTCTTATTCCCGGCTGCCTTGCGCACGGCTGGAACCGAACCTGCCATACATGCGTCGTTTCCGGCAGACGAAGGCACCTTGCAGAGACGGAGCCTGCGCTGCTCGCTACAGGCAGGACTACGTAGCTCTCGCGGTGTCCAAGCTGAAAACAACGTCAGGGCCTCACGGCCTTCGGTCCGTCGCGTTATACATAATTCTAACATGGTGCCGCCGTCCAGATTTAGCGATACTGCAAACCAGACTCAGTAATACTTAGCGGTAAGGTCATTTGTTTGTCACTGTTGACATTACATCGATCCAACGATTTGTTGATTGTGCATTTTATTTGATAGGCCATAGCATGGACTTAGGAGCCTTGCAGATGGATTGGAGAGCGTATCTTTTTTGCTCCGACGGAAAGGACAAGAGCATGAAACGATTCCATTCCCTATGGAAAGTAATTCTCCTGGGTGTGGTCTTTCTGGCACTAGTTCTGGCCTTTGCAGCCTGTAAACGTCCCGAGGGGCCTAGAGGCCCGGCTGGGCCCGCGGGGCTGGCAGGACAGGCGGGAGCCATCGGTCCGGCCGGACCAACGGGCAAGGATGGAGCCCCAGGAGTGCCAGGGCCTCAAGGCCCAGCCGGCCCGCAGGGAGCGGCGGCACAGATTCCGCCAGGAGAGGGACTGAAGCTGTCCATAAGCAAGGTGGAGATACCGGCCGACCGCAAGCCGGTGGTTACCTTCAAGATAACGGATGCCACGGGGAACCCTTTCAAGATAACGGACTTGGATGACCTCGGCAAGATGCTCGGGATTCCGGGTCTCATGCCGGCTCGGTTCACCATCGCCTACCTGAAGGAAGACGCTCAGACCAGGCTGACTGAGTGGGTGAGCCTGGTGATGGCTCCGGCGCAGGGTCAACCTTACACCTATAAGGGGCAGCAGAAACAACCGGCGATCGCCCAGGGGACGCAGCCCAGCATACTAATGGACATGGGCGGCAGCTACAAGGACCTGGGGAATGGGGGCTTCACCTACACTTTCAGCACGACTTTGCCGGAGAACTATGACAAGAATGCCACCTACCGCGTAGGTG
The DNA here is from genome assembly GCA_016190755.1 of Chloroflexota bacterium. Lineage (GTDB taxonomy): Bacteria > Chloroflexota > Dehalococcoidia > JACPPY01 > JACPPY01 > JACPPY01. The sequence continues at coordinate 16,149 of JACPPY010000016.1, forward strand.
GGGAGGCATCACGGGGAGGCGAGGACAAGTCGGCTAACGCCATTGTCGACTTCGTTCCCAGCGGCGGAGCGGCCAAGACCCGCCAGGTGGTGGCGACGGCCAGCTGTAACCAGTGTCACGACCCGTTGACCTTCCATGGCGGGCTGCGCTCGGATACCGGGCTCTGCGTGGTCTGCCACACCTCGCAGAACGTGGACCTGGAAACCGGTAACACGGCGGACTTCAAGGTCCTGGTGCACCGCATTCACTATGGGGCGAACTCCCCGGACGTCAAAGCCGGTGCCCCCTACATCTTCAAGGGGTTCCCGCCGGAGCCCGCAGACTTCAGCACAGTGGTGTTCCCGCAATTTGGCGGCACCAATGGCAGCACTATTGGCGACGTCCGCACCTGCGCTGTCTGCCATGGAGCGCCCCCGGTGGTTGGCTCTAACGAATTCAAATCTCCTCCGGACCAATTTCCTACGCCGATCATGAGCGCCGCGGACTACGCCAAGCTGGCGCCCAACGCAGACAACTACAAGAACGCCCCAAACAGGGCGGCCTGCGGCTCCTGCCACAACCAGATAGACTGGGCTACCGGCAAGGCCCAGTTCAATGGGCCGGCCGGGACCAAGAGGGACCATCCAGGCGGACCGCAGACTAACGATAATCTGTGCTCGGCCTGCCACCAGGCCGACAGCGGCAACGAGTTCGATGCCTCTGTAGTGGGCTCCCACGTCATCCCGGCCCGCTCCAAGCAGCTAGGGGGCTACAAGGTGGAAGTAGTCCGGATTACCGATACCGCGCCCGGACAGACGCCGACCGTCGTTTTCACCGCCAAGGACAAGAGTGGCGCTGTCCTCCCCGTGTCCCAAATTGGCACGCTTTCCTTTGACGTGAGGGGTCCCACGACCGATTACGTGCAAGCTCCCACTGCTGCCCTGGCGAAAGCAGCAGAGAGCGCCGGCCTGACCAAGATAAAGGACAACGGTGACGGGACTTACAGCTATACGCTGGCTAATGCTATCCCTGCCGACGCGAAGGGTAGCTGGGCAATAGGCATTGAGTCCCGCAGGGCGACGCAGAAAATCAAGGGGAACGAAGGCGCCGACGTGGACGTCAACCAGTCCACCTACAACCCCGTGGTCTATGTCGCTGTGACCGATGCTACCCCTGTCCCGAGAAGGCAGGTGGTGGCGGTCTCAAAGTGTAACGTATGTCACGGTGAGATAGCCTTTCACGGCGGCGGGCGGAGGAACCCGACACAGCTCTGCATGCTCTGCCACAACCCGGCCAACGTGGATAACCCCGGCGGGGTGCCCGCGTCTTCTGGCGGACCCATCAATGCGCCTCCACAGTCCATCGACCTCAAGCTCATGATCCATCGCATCCACACCGGAGAGGACCTCACGCGCGACTTCACTATCTACCGGAGCCTCGGGACCGGGATATTCAACTTCAATGAGGTCCGCTTCCCGGGCGACCGCAGGAACTGTGCTAAGTGCCATCTGCCTGGCACCAACCTGCTGCCGCTGTCTGAAACCGCTGCTGACACAGTGGCCCCGCGGGAGCTCTACTCTCCGCTAGGACCGGCGGCAGCCGCCTGCCTGGGCTGTCATGACAGCAAGGCAGCGTCGTCCCACGCCAACACCATGACAGCGGCTTTTGGGGAGGCCTGCGCCGTGTGCCACGGCACCGGCAGGGACTTCGCAGTACAGACAGTGCACCAGCCGGCGCGTGGTCAAACCCGGTAGCCAGGTCAACCCAACAAGCAAGAGCCAAAAACGACACCCCGAGTTTTCAGGGAGCACCCTGGAGGCTCGGGGTGTGTCTTTAGGCCTACAAGCCTGGCCTGCATACCATTACCGAGCGACGCTGGCCTTGATACTTGCTGAAGCTGAGTAATTGAAATCTGGTCGTCTCTGGACCACAACTGCCGCAGCAACGCAATGTTTGCAGAATGTCCCTTTCGTGGTACACGTACACTTCCAGGTGAGCCCTTTTTCTGTTGAGCGCAGTTCAACTGTCCGGCGCTGACCGCCCTCAGGTCGCACCCTGGCAACAACAAGGGCAGGACTGGATTCGATCAGTTCCACCCCGCCACTTACCGCTATTTCCTTCCCGAGTCGGAGATTGGACAGAGCAGCCAGGGAACGCACGGCTTCCGGACTGAGATAATCAATAACACGTCTGGAGCGTGCCCCTTTGTATTTCATGCCCATGTAGCTATCTCCGGCAGCCAGTTCGTCAAGCATCTGTGCTAGGCGTTTCTCCTGTGTCTTCTGCTGTTTGGCACGGCTGATCCAGCCGATGTAGTCGTTCCGTTGATAGGGAGGACGGCTGCGGTATGCTTCCAACAGCCCGCGCCGGACAATGGAGTCCTTCACGAACTCAGGCATAGGGTGAACGGGCCTGGTGAGGCGTATCGGCCCATCCCCCATCATATCTCGTTCCTCTGCCATCTTCTGTTACCTCCAGCAACCGTCGATATTCTACCATCAGCACATCTTTCAGTTCAGCATCCTGGAGGCTCAAGGTGTGTTTTTGCTAGGGGGCTGCAATGGCGTTTCGCAAGCGATACAAGTACACACTGTGATGAGCGACCAGGATCGGGTCTCACCTGCACTTTCGGACAGGGGTCGACTGTCCGAAAGGCCGTGATAAGGACATGGTACAGCGGGTTAACCTTATAAGCTGAGCGAAATGGGCAGAACGTGAGACTGGACAGGGGCCTGTCCGTCACACACTATGCCAGTAAGGACTAGAGCATGAAACAATGCCATCGCATGTGGAAGGTAATCCTCCTTGGCGCGGTATTCCTGGCACTGGTGCTGGCCGTCGCGGCCTGCCAGGGCCCAGAAGGACCGAAGGGGCAGGCAGGGCCAGCAGGGCAGGCAGGGCAGGCG
>JACPPY010000076.1 GCA_016190755.1 Chloroflexota bacterium
ATCTGGGCCGCCGAGAACTCGTATCTGGGGCGAAAAACTCACTGTAGAAGATGGGCCTAGCAGCGACGCTAACTTCGAACTGGCTGTGGACGAAGGCACGAACGCATCTTGTGCCCGGTGCCATACCGGGCAGGGATTCCTATCATGGATCAAACAGAGTGATATGACCAAGTCGCTTCAGGGCAAAAATGGCAACGCCACGGCGGACGAAATGGCCGCCATGGGCCTGACTAAAGACACCATTCAACCCATCACGTGTGCCACATGCCACGACCCGCATGATGAAGGGAATATGGTGGCCAATCCCCCGGTCATCAAGGTCCGTATTGACGGCGACACCGCCATGCTGCCATCGGGCTTCAAAGCCATGGCGGTAGGCAAGGGCGCACTGTGCATTACATGCCACAACACTCGCAATGGTGCCCACAACGATGCTGCAGGGCCTGATCCTTCACCTGACCGCGCTCCTCACGTAGCCGCCCAGGGAGACGTGATCATGGGCGAGAATGCCTACTTCGTCAAGACAGGAGCTCGTTCCGCTCACGCCAACATAGAAGACTCATGCGTCACCTGCCATGTCGAAAGCTCACCGCCGCCGAAACCGTACACGACGAGCACCAACCACTCCTTCGCCGCCAGTACCGCCATCTGCGGTGACTGCCACGGGAAGTACGAGAACGCCGACAACCTAATGGCTGCCAATGAGGTCAAGCTGAAACAGCTTGGCGACAAGTTGTCGGCTTATGCCTTGAACAAGTTACCCGACAAGGTAATGCTCAAGGACTACACACCTCACAAAGTTGGAAGCAGGGACTATGATGTGGCCAGCGACGCCACGTCGGTCAATAAGACTGACATCAGGTCTCTAACTCCCGTTGAGGTGCATGGACGGCAAGGGTTCGTGATCACCTTCACCGCACCAGTAACCTTCACCTACTCGCCATCCGGCGAGGCATCACACACTCAATCCTTGTCGCAAGCGCAGGTGCAGCTTGGCGGCCTGACCAAAGACGGCACTGCCCTCGCGTTCGCTGTTACCGACCCACTTTACAGGGTAGGCTGGAACTACTGGCTGATCCACGGTGATGCCAGCATGGGCGTGCACAACCCGAGCTTCGTGACAGATGTACTCCCCAGGCATCAATCGATGCTCTGAAGTAGGTGCGACCAATGCCGAGCGCTGAAGCCATATTGGCGAGGCAGGGGAGGCCGGTCACCGGCCTCCCCTGGTCATATTCCTGACCACTTCATCACCATGCTGCCACCAGCGACTATTCGTAGAAAGCCTTCTCTTTTTTCCGCGGACAGCCGAAAGTACTGCTCCGATTGTTGCTCAACGGCTCGACAATAACTAAATATGTCTTCAGACCCGGCTATTCGTTTCTTGGGCAATCATTGCATGTACTATGTTTGCACTAGCAACTATAATAAGCAATAAACCATGACCGCACGCACATTGCAGCAAGACCGTGCCGGCTCCCGGGTTGGGCCGGGCATATCCACGAGACAGGCATACGTCTCTTTCGCCATTGTTTCTCTTGCCTTTCTCATGGCATCCATCGACTCGACGATCGTTGCTGTGAGCCTGCCAAACATGCTCGACGACCTCAAGACAAATCTGGCCTGGGTCGGGTGGACGTTAACTGGCTATCAGTTCTCAGCATCAATTGCAATGCCGATAGTTGGCAAGATCAGCGACGAGTTTGGACGCAAACGGCTGTTTCTCGCTGCCGTCGTCATCTTCACTATCAGCTCGTTGGCTGCTGGCCTGGCGCCTAACATCTATTGGCTTATTGCGTTCCGTTTTCTGCAGGGTGTCGGAGGCGGCGCATTCATGCCTTCGGCGACAGGGATCGTGTGTGATGCGTTTGGTGAGCGAAGGGCCTCGGCTGTCGGGTTCTTCAACAGCATATATCCCATCGGCGGCATCCTGGGACCAAATATAGGCGGACTCATCGTCGGCCATTTTTCCTGGCGCTGGATTTTCTTCGTCAACGTCCCCATCGGAGCAGCCCTTTTTGTCTTCGGGACAATGCTGCTGCCTAAGAGCAACGTGCTGCCACCGGACCGTCGCGCCGACATTGTTGGCGCGGGGCTGTTCAGTGGTGGAGTTCTCGCACTCCTCTACGGCATGACTAACTGGGCGGAACATCCTGGAAGCATAGGGACAACAACTGTGGCCATGTTTGCAACAGGGATATTACTTCTTTTCATCTTCGCCAGGCATGAGGTCAGGGCACAGCACCCCATAGTAGATATCGGGCTGCTCAGATCGCGTCCCTTCCTGGCAGCCAACGTCTACAATTTCCTTTTCGGTGCAGCAATTTTCAGCGTATTGTCCTTCATTCCCTACTATGCTGTAGTTGGCTACGGCCTGACAACTGAAGAAAGCGGCCTGCTTCTTACACCGCGCTCATTAGTCATGATCCCGGCAGCAGTCCTGACCAGCCTGTTCATAACCCGCCTCCGGTATCGTCTGCCTATGATAATAGGTTTGGTGACAATATCAGGCGGCCTTGCTCTCTTGAGTCGCGGTTATCATGACCCGGTAGTATTCGGTCTGGGTATGAGCAACATGGTGCTGTTAGCCCTCCTTGTGGCGATAAACGGTCTCGGTATGGGAATAGCCAGTCCTGCCTCCAACAACGCCGCTCTTGACCTGATGCCGGACAAAGTGGCTGCCGCATCCGGACTACGCGGCATGTTCCGTAGCGTCGGTGGAGCATTCGGCACTACGATACTAATCCTGGTACTCAGCCACTTCGAAGACAAGGCGCAGGGGATGCAAACGGTCTTCCTCTATTTCGCTGCACTGTTGCTGCTTCCCATTTTGATAGTCTTCCTGATCCCGGATATGGAACGGGAGAAGGGGAACCACCGCAAAGATGTTCCGCAATGAGACCTGGGTCAGAACAATAAAACTTGCTGCGATCAGATTGTCACTTGCCTGCTCGGTACATGTTTTGCCTTGCTCATGACAGCCTGTATCCCGGATGTCTCAAGGACCGTCTCTTGCTGTCCTCTCTTCATCCGGGGCCAGGCCGGGTACAACCGATACTAAACGTGAATGCCTCGTGCGTCTAATTTCCTGTATGAGCAATCCCAGGCTGGTCCCGCCAACCGCCACATACGCGGCGAAAATGAAATAGAGCCTGTCGAGGCCACTACCGATATTCCAGGCAGTATGCAACAAAACCACAAACAGGAACATACCCACAGGCTTCCAATTGAATAGATGTCCCGTTCGGCCACGTTCGCGCCACATCACTGCACACACCAGCCCTGTCCACGCCGCATGGCCCGCGGGTGACAGGAACCCACGTACCAGAAGCACTTCCTGCATCGACCCGACGCTACCTTGAGAGTCGATAAGTGCAACCATTCCATAGCCGGCAGTCTCCAACGCGGAAAACCCCATTCCGGCTGCGACACCGAAGAGAAGGCCATCAGCTTCCGACCGGTAGCTCCACCTCAGGTATATGGCAAGCGGTAATATCAGTTTGGCGCTCTCCTCTATTAGCCCGACACCAAGCAGGCCAGGAATGTCCAAGTCGTTGAGTATTTGGTGTTCCAGGACCCCGGCAACAATGATGCCGACCGTCCCGCCTATGAGGAAACACACCAGCAGTAGAGTCAGAGGGAGCAGGCTGTGCACCTGCTGGTCGAGCTCGCGCTCCTGACTATAGAAGTAGGCAACGAAAGCCATGGGTATCGCAAAGGCACCTAGAAGAATGACTGTTGGAGAGTAATGGGGATTGCCGGTGAACTTCAAGGCCTGTTCGGATATCACGAACAGGATAAATCCTATAGAGAATACCTGAAACCATCTCTGATAAAAAAGGCGTAAAGATAACTGCAAACGCATTACCTCGGATGTGTTCCGCCGCGGCCCGGAAGAGGGAGATGTACCCTGTCTAACTTAATTCTAGCACCGTCGCTGGCATGTCTCCGAAGTTTGCATCGGGCGTCTCACGACTCCTATGCAAGCGGGTTCAGGAAAAGAGCAATAATATGCTTCGGGAGTCTGCCAACATCGGCAGGGCAGCGGTTTAGCTGGATCAAGTTGCGCCAAGCACGACGCCCAGGCTCAGAATGCAAAGTATTACCAAGGCCATAGCCGCGTAGGTAAGTTCACGACGGATGATAAAGTACACAGCACAGATAATAACTGCTATTATGGGCGTAAGCAGCAGCGCCAGTATTCCCAACGAGACTAATGCCGCTGGTTCTCCGTGCAACAATGAGGACAGGACGCCCCCGAAAGCTATCCCGTCACGAACCGGCGCACCCTGTAGGCTGATCCAGATAAACCCTATGATTGTGAGGACAAAGGACGATACCAGACCGGTCAGGAAAGCCTGCCGGAGCCAGGCATAAAGTCGGACATCGTTGCGGTCCGTCGTCACAAGTTCACCCCTACTGCCCGCAGCAGCATGAGCACCGCTACACACACGAGTACGGCCGAGAAGGCCAGCCGCAACTTGTTGCCGTTCACCCTACGGGTAACGACGACTCCGGACTGGGCCCCGAGAAAGATGCCTACCAGCACAGGGGCCGTTGTCAGCAGATCGACGTAACCACGAACATAGTAGACGAAAGCGCTGGCCACAGCCGTTATTCCGATCATGAAATTGCTGGTACCTATTGCCGCTTTAATCGGCAGCCCCATCACCAGGTTCATCACAGGCACCTGGATTACGCCGCCACCTATGCCAAGCAGGCCGGACATTGCACCAGCAACTGCGCTGGCACAAAGCCCCTGTCTGACACGTATTACACAATACCTGACCTCGCCACCGCCTCCAGGGTCACGGTAGGACGCCTGAAGGGAAGTGGCAAAATTATGGTTGTTCGTGTCGGGGAGGGCGGCCACATTGATGGCAGTATTTCTGTTACGGAACATGAAATAGCCGCTCAGGACAAGCCCCACCGCGAAAATCCCCGACAACCACCTCGCGCTCAAAAACATGCCCAAAAACGCTCCTGCGAGGGCTCCCGCTGTAGTAGTAGTCTCCAACAATACGCCCAGCCGGACATTGGTGAATCGAGCCTTAATATAAGAGGTGACAGAGCTGCAGCCAGTGCCGGCGACAGCTATAAGACTCATTGCAATAGCAGCATGCAAGGGAATGCCCGCGGCCAACGTCAACAAGGGCACGACAAATATTCCACCGCCGACTCCCATCATAGCGCCGAAGGCACCGGCAGCTAGGCCGATAAGGATCAACAGACCTATATCTAACCAGTGCATGCCATGAATATTAACACAAGCGCCATGCAGAAAGAACCGTTCACAGGTTTGTAACCACGCGTTCCGGTCATTCCTGTTGTATACTATCCCTGTTATCGCTTGTGTTAGTTTCCATGTCCGGGCTTGAATGACGAGAGCCATGTGCATTCCTCGGGAGGTACGATGAGTACTTATACTGGACCACGAAGACACGCCGATGACCCTGAACGCAGAAAATGGCAGAATCCTGAGGCACTGCTGGCAGATATCGGGCTGAAGCCAGGGATGGTTATCGCCGATATTGGCTGCGGCGGCGGGTTCTTTGCGCTACCAGCTGCCAGAATATTGGGTGAGAAAGGGCAGGTTTATGGTGTTGATATAGACGCCGGGTCCGTAAGCGAATTGGAAAGCCTGGCCGCCAAGGAAGGCCTGACGAATATTAAACTGACGGTCGGCAAGGCCGAACAGGCTGTGCTTTGCAACTCATGTGCTGACGTCGTGTTCTTTGGCATAGACCTCCATGATTTTGAGGATCCGAATCAAGTTCTTCGCAACGCGAGAAAAATGCTCAGGCCCGGAGGTGAACTGGTTGACCTTGATTGGAAGAAAGAGCCAATGCCTCTTGGCCCACCTTTACAGAAGAGGTTCAGCGAAAATGATGCGGCCCGGCTGATAAGTGCTGCCGGTTTCAAGGTCGTGAACACAAAAGACGTCGGGCCCTATCATTACCTTATCACCGCCAGGAAATAGGGCCCCTTTGCGGCCTGCAGGCCACAGAAAACAGTGAAAAGGAGATGCTGGTGGACTTTTTCCAAGTGATCCAGAAGCGCTATAGCGTGAGGTCATACAAGCCTGACCCGGTGGAGGACCAGAAGCTACAATCGATCATCGAGGCAGCGAGGCTGGCGCCGACTGCGTCCAACCGGCAACCCTTCAAGTTCATCGTCATACATACATCTGGACGGGAAGCAGAGCTCAACCAAATATACGCTCGTCCGTGGTTTGCTCAAGCCCCGTTGTTGATCGGCATTTTCACAACGCCAGATATCGCTTGGGTAAGAAGAGACGGCAAAAACTACTCGGACATAGACGCCGCGATAGCCATGGACCACCTTATACTGGCGGCCACTGAGCTTGGCTTGGGCACTTGCTGGGTGGCTGCGTTCGATCCGGTGGCTACGCGCCGGGTCTTGGGCCTTCCAGAAGGCGTGGAGCCCATCGCGTTCACACCGTTGGGTTATCCGAACGACCAGCCTAAAGCAAAAAAACGCAAAACCTCGTCCGACCTGGTCAAATACGACCGCTGGTAGTTCTTTCTGCTGTCGCAGCCCGACTCAGTACCTGAACTGGGGGCTCTCTAACGCACCAGCAGATCGGCCTTCAGAACCTTAGCCTAACTGCCTGAAGCACATTCAGGTCTTGAGTCTTGCCGCTTGCATGCGGATAACAGCAACGCTGCCCCCATTTGCATGCCTCCAGCCGAACATCCTGCCACAAAACGGCGGGCCGGCCAAATATGGCACGCGAACCGAACAGTGGTTTGTTGGCGGGGATCAAATGCGAGAGTAACTCTTGACCTCTGCATTCCGTTGTATATTAGTGATAGGACCCCATCACGAACGAGCCTTGAAATATGCAGCCGGGAGAGACAGGCTTTGAACCATATTAGAAGCCCCTTCCAAACATATGCCCTGGCCATATCATCGGCCATAGCCGCGCTGATCAGGCTGGTAACAGCACCGCTCTCATCCGGGGCTGACGTCCCTCAGTTCTGGGCCTTTGCGCGGGTGTTCCAGGAATATGGACTTCACTTCTATCGCTACGCCGATGCCACCCTTGATATCTTTCCCGTAAAAGGGTGGCGTTTCGTCTATCCGCCCGTATGGCTCTTCATTTCGAGGTTGTCGTTGTTCGCCGCACCCGCGAGTATGGTTACCAGCGACATGGTGGACACGAGTTGGCGCATCGCGATCAAGGCACCTACTATCGCCGCAGACATAGCGATTGGACTTCTCCTCTTTTGGGCGGTGACAGGATCTATGTGGCGAAAGCTGCTCTTTGCTGCTCTTTGGCTGTTTCATCCCCAGGCATGGTATGAATCGGCGGTCTTCGGACAATTCGATGCCGTAGCGGGTGTGTGCCTACTGGCCGCGGTGCTGATGCTGGAACGCAAAAGAGACCGCCTGGCTTTCCTGTTCGCCGGTCTCGCCCTCATGACCAAGCAGCACCTAGCCCTGTCGGTGGTGTTACTGGTGGTCGTGAGCGCCCGGAGTCTTCCCTTGCGTTCTTTCCTTGTGGACCTTGCAATAATGGCCGGGGTTGTCCTGGCATTATCGCTGCCATTCACGGTACTGGGCGATGCACGGGTTTACATCGCCTCGATTGCAAAGCCGACACTTGGCTCGGGCTACCAGAACCCGCTAATGTACGCATTCAGCGGCAGTGCCTCGCTTCTGACGTACCTGCACAACGTATTCGGCTGGGACACCGTAGGTCTTTTTGCCTGGAATTCCCGCCTGATCATAGCGGTGGCGGTGGTCGCCATTTTCGTATGCTACCTCAAGCCAGTCACGCCGCTGCAAGCAACTTTGGTCGGCTTTTTGCTCTTCATAGGACTGTCGTATCAGGTCAATTACCAGTACTTGATCGTATATATACCGCTGGCCATATTGGCGGCTTCCAGGGCACGTGGCTGGGAAAAGGCTCTCGACCTGGCGCTGGCATTTGCCCCGGCTGTCTGGCTGTGGCTATTCGATGTTTCCTTTTGGTTCACCTACTATTCACCGCCCCATTTCGAGGTCGTATCACCACTCAGTCGCATAGGTTTGGTGAGGTACGTGCCCGATTTTTCGTACGTCGCCCTGGCCGTGGTCGTCATGCTGCTCTGTCTAACGTATGTCGCGTTGACTCTGTTCCGCGCCACACAAGAGACAGAAAATCAGGGACTGACCGCCGTGGGTACAAGCAAGGAAGCCGGAAACAGAGAACACTTGAAACAGAAGCTTACAGTGTGACTCAACCATAGAGCACTCCATTCCAATACATTTCAACCGCTTCGGGCTGGCGCGCCTTTGGGGTCAGCAGGAGGTTTTGATATGGGCTCGTTAAACGCCGCATTCAGTTCCGGGCCTGACAGCGTTTCCAGGTCGAGAAGCCTTCTGGCTATGTGAGTCAACCGGTCCCTGTTCTCTGTGATTATCCTTTTGGATATCTCATAGGCCTGCTTGACAATGGTATATACTTCCTCGTCAATCTGCCTGGCTATCTCTTCGCTGTAGTCCCTTTGTTCCGCCGTCCCGGCAGGATAGCCCGACACCCCTTCAGACCCATACGTCCTCAACCCCAGCTTTTCACTCATGCCATAGTCGGTAACCATCCTGCGGGCTATAGAAGTCGCTTGCTTCATATCACTGTGAGGACCGGTAGATATCTCCTTGAATACAAGCTCTTCCGCAGCATGCCCTGCCAAAAGCGTAGCCAGCGTTTCCTTGAACTTCGATGCCGTCATAAAGTACCGGTCTTCCGCCAGTATCCTCGTGTACCCGCCCATCGTGCCCCGAGCCACAATAGAGATCTTAGATACGGGGTCCACGTTCGGCAAGATATGCGCTACCAGGGCGTGCCCTGCCTCATGATATGCTGTTAGTTCCTTGTCCCTGGGGCTGATCTTAAGGCTTCTTCTTTCAGGGCCCGCAAGTATGCGGTCTATAGACTCCTCCAGCTCCGCCATTCCGATACTGGTCTTGTTACGCCTGACGGCGAGTATGGCCGCCTCGTTCATGAGAGCTGCCAGGTCGGCGCCGCTGAAACCATGGGTCTCCTTGGCTACAGCACCAAAATCGATCGAAGAGTCGAGCCGCTTGCCCTTTGCATGTACTTCCAATATGGCCTTGCGTCCGTGTGTGTCGGGAAGGTTCAAGACGACCCTCCGGTCAAAGCGTCCAGGCCGCAGCAGGGCCGGGTCCAGTATGTCAGCACGGTTAGTAGCCGCCAGCACGACAACGCCGGAGTTCGTAGTGAAACCGTCCATCTCCACCAGTATCTGGTTCAATGTCTGCTCCCTTTCTTCATGGCTTCCCGGCCCTCCGCTAGAACGCACACGGCCTACGGCATCTATTTCATCAATGAAGATTATGCAGGGCGCGTTGCGCTTCGCTTGTTCAAACAGGTCTCTCACCCTGGCGGCGCCCACACCGACGAACATCTCAACGAACTCGCTGCCGTTAACGGAGTAGAAAGGCACGCCAGCTTCACCGGCAACTGCACGTGCTAGCAATGTTTTGCCTGTGCCTGGAGGGCCAACCAGCAGCATGCCCTTTGGTATGGTTGCACCTATGGCCTGAAACCTGCTGCGGTCCTTGAGAAACTCAACTACCTCTCGAAGGTCGTCCTTGACCTCTTCGACCCCAGCAACGTCACCAAAGGACACCGAAGGGCGGTTCGGAGTGATAAGTCTGGCTCTGCTCCGCCCGAACTTTGCCGCCTCATTCCTGGCGTCCTGTGCGCCTCGTCCGGAGCTCATGAAGAGATAAATCATGACGATGATTAGCAGGACCGGCAAGAAGTAAATCAGTATGTTCCACGGGCGGCTGTCTGTAGCTGCCGGTTGCGCATAGTAACCCGGATCGAGAAGTTCCAGCAGATAAAGGCCGTTCATCATGAGACTACATCCACCCCAATTCATTTTACCCTAGCTTTCGCCATTCAGTCCTGCTGCCAGCTATTGTGTGGCAGCGTGTCGGTGCCTATAATGCTCGTTACAGGCTATTCATGCGACGCCAATTGCGGCGGGAAAGGATAACGATATGCAGTCCCCTCATAAGAATGGGACCAGCCGTCTCATCAGAACATTGCGCTGCAAGAACCTGAACATCCCCGGCACTCTGGGGAGGCTTGCTTCCACCATAGGTTCTTCCGGAGCCGACATCGGGAACATAACCACCGTATACACGGGCCATAACTATGTTGTCAGGGACATAGATGTAATAGCCGAGAATGAGGCTTCCTTGGGACGCCTTACCGAACAGATATCGCAGCTTCCCGAGGTCAAACTCCTCGAGGTCATGGATGCAGTACTCGAAATGCACAAGAACGGCAAGGTCAGGATGATGAGCACAGTAGCCATTAAGTCGCTGGATGCCCTCAGGATGGCCTATACGCCGGGTGTTGCCGAGGTATGCCAGCTCATCCAAAACCACCCGGAGAAAAAAGATGTCTACACCAGCATACCGGCCTCCGTTGCCATAGTCACCGACGGGACAGCCGTGCTGGGTCTTGGCAACGTAGGATCGGTCGCAGGCATGCCGGTGATGGAAGGAAAAGCAGCGTTGCTGCAACAGCTTGTGGGTATTAGCGGTATACCCGTACTCCTGGATACTGCGGACGCCGATGAAGTCGTTGCGACAGTGAGACACATAGCACCTACCTTTGCCGGAATACACCTTGAAGATATTGCATCCCCGAGGTGTTTTGAAATTGAAAAACGTCTTCAGGCAGAGCTTCCAATACCTGTCATGCACGACGACCAGCACGGCACAGCGGTGGTGGTACTGGCGGCGCTTATAAACGCGTGCAAGATAGCTCGCATATCGCTGCAGCATGCCAGGATAGGAGCCATCGGGCTGGGAGCCGCCGGACTGTCTATAGCTACTCTGTTGATGGAGTTCACGGGCAACCCCGTGTACGGTACGGCAAGAACTGTAGCCAGCACCTCGCGGCTTGTCGAGCGAGGCGGCAAGGCATCGAACGTCGAAGAGATAATGCGCGACTCTGACATAGTTGTGTGCACCAGTGGAGTACAGGGACTTGTAAAGCCAGAGATGGTCAGGAAGGGCCAAATACTACTCGCCCTTTCCAACCCGTATCCGGAAATAGAACCGGAAGTTGCCAGGGAAGCGGGCGCGGCCGTGGCCGCCGACGGCCGCTCCGTGAATAACCTCCTGGGTTATCCCGGGCTCTGGCGCGGTACACTTGACGCCAAGGCAACTGCCATGACCAGCAGTATGTACAAAGCCGCGGCGCTCGCCATTGCGGCTGCCACACGAGAAGGGGAGCTCGTACCCAGCCCGTTGGACTGCAATGCCCACCTCGCTGTGGCAAAGGCTGTGGCAAGAGCCGCAATGGACTCCGGTGTGGCTCGCCGCCGGCTTGATGATGAATACTTCCAGCAGAAAGACGTCAAAGGACCTGTCTGGGAGTAATGCTCCCATATCCGGGATTGCCCTTGCGCGTAATAAGCAGCTTCTGAGAAAACTCACCTGACCATCTCCCTTTTCCCCCGCCGCAACGCTGCTCAGGAGCCTCGGTATCCGTGGCAATTACATGATTTGCCCATCAAGGCCACACTGCAAGCAAACACACACAAGTTATATTCTTGCGATGTCAGTTGTGTCGTTGTGAGGATGTTCGAGGACAGGCAAACCTGCTCGAGAACAGAGTTTGCTATCTGGTCATCTTGACAAGACATTCCTAACAACATCACAACACACTTAGTTGCCCGATACCTTGAGCCCTATGCTTATCTGTATCCCTGGAGGGAAAACATTTATTGCGGAACCTATGGCTGGATAGTGGCCACACCAGCCAAGGACATAAGGAGGGAAAAGTATGAAACATTTTAGGAGAGGAAGCAAAGGTTTCACCCTGGTAGAAATGCTCGTGGTCGTTGCAATCTTAGGCGTTCTTGCCGCAGTGGCTATCCCGAATGTTGGGAAATTCATAGGTAAGGGGAAGACCGAGGCCTACGCCACGGAACTCCATGATATCCAGACCGCCGTCACGGCCATGTTATCCGAAAGCACCACGGCGACACTTGTCCAACCACTCGCGAATGTTACAGATATGGCCACTGTTTTGACCACCGATACTACAGCTTTGAAGCTGAGCGACTACCTCACTGGGCTCAACGGCACCAGTGTGAAGACGCCCGCCAATTACAGCTTCTCCGCCACCGGTACTGTAACCCAGACTATCCCATAGCAATAGAAACATAGCCAGCTCACATCTCTAAGGCATCACCACCCCCTGATGGGGCTTCAGGGGGTGGTGATCTCCAAAGCAGATTCTCATCCCGGGAGCAAGCATGCAATTCTCGTATGTCGGCTACGCTGAAGACCACAAAATAGTCCGGGGCACGATATCCGCTCCAAGTGAAGGGGTAGCAGGTCAGGTACTTGCTCGCAACGGGTACCGGGTGCTCGACATCAAGCCTACCATCTCTTTCTTGCCATCTTGGGAGAAACTTTTCCCTTCGCTGGTGAAAACGAAACCGGAAACGGTGGTGATGTTCTCCCGGCAACTGGCCCTGCTCCTGGAATCAGGTACAGACATAGTAACGGCATTGGAATTACTACAGGCCCAGGCTTCTAACCGCAACCTCGATAATGTGCTGGGCAGGATCATCGCAGACCTTCGCAACGGCGAACATTTGTCCACCGCCATGGCAAAACACCCTACCGTTTTCCCAAAGATGTACGTCCAATCGCTCCTTGTAGGAGAGCAGAGCGGTGGGTTGGAAACAGTTCTCCGTCAGATAGCGGATTATATGGAGAAAGAAACGAAGGCTGCCAAAAGTATAAAGGGAGCCATGAGATACCCGATTATAGTTGGTGTCATCGCAGTCATAGTAATCGCTGTCATGATTATGTTTGTCTTTCCCGCTTTCGCGAGCCTGTATGCCACATTGGGAACAGAGTTGCCTTTGCCCACGAAGATAGTTATGTCCTCGGTTCAAGCCTTATCGCAGTATGGACTCTATGGCATAGGTGCAATCCTCTTGATAGTTGTCGCCATCATGGCTTATGTCAAGACGCCGGGAGGAAAACTTCAATGGGATGGCGTAGTACTCAAGACACCTGTGCTCGGCCGTGTGGCCCATTTGAGTGAGCTAGCGCGCTGCTGCCGCAGCATATCAATCTTGTTCCGAGCCGGGCTGCCATTACCAAGAATAATGTCGCTGGTATCTGAAGGCAGCAACAATCTCGTGGTCAAGAACGCACTGGATCGTGTGCGGCAGGCGATGCTCAAGGGCGAAGGCCTGGCAGCACCGATGTCCAGGGATATGCTCTTCCTGCCAATGATGGTCCAGATGGTCCGGGTCGGCCAGGCGACCGGCAATTTGGATGTTACGCTGGCCTCGGTAGCCGAATGTTACGAAACTGAGGCTGAGGACAAGATGAAATCGTTTGTTGCGATGCTGCAGCCAGCCATCACACTGTTCGTAGGCGGCGTGGTAGGACTTATCGCGATATCCCTTATATCTGCTATGTACTCTATTTACGGACAGGTCTCATGAGACTGTTTCCTCGCGCAACGTCCGACGTCTCGAGACCCACCAAGCAGGATTTGTATCTGCGGGCCGAAAATGCTGGCATCACGATGGTTGAGACGGCGATTGGCCTGGCAATACTAGGTCTGGTGGCTGTGGCGTTCCTCAGCGGGGTGGCCACTTCTTCGCGGGCGGCTCAAATATCCGATCGAAGAGTAACGGCCGAGCGCCTGGCCCGAAGCCAGATAGAATACGTTAAGAGCCAGTCATATATAAGAATGGACGGAGGAGGCAGGCACTACAGGCTCGAAACTTTCCCGTCCGGATTCAGTGGCGAATTGCAGTCGGTGGCGATGGACCCTACCACGGCGCAGCCGCTACCAGCAGGTCAGGACGTGGGACTGCAAGAGATAACGGTCTCCGTGACGCAAGGCAGCAAGGCAGTATTCACTCTGAATGACTATAAGACGGACCGGTGACCAGAACGTAGCTGGTGCCCACCGCTCTAGGCGGTGTTTGTGCATGATCAACAGAAGACAAAGTCATATACCTCCCGAACGTAACAGCCGATGGGGAGACACGAAACCCAAAGGCTCAAGAAGTTCCGCTGGCTTCACGTTTGTGGAGGTACTCCTGGTAATGACCATATCCGGAATTATCACGGCGGTCGTAGCCATAGGCATATTCCAGGTCTTGCAAGGCAGCAAGAGGAACCGGGACCACCTGACCGCGCTGCGGCAGGTGCAGAACGCGGGCTTCTGGGTTGGCCGGGATACGCTTATGGCGCAGACGATTACCGTCGGTGACGACCTATCTACACCAGGAGTGGAATTCATTGTACTGGACTGGGTTGACTGGTCAGATGGAGATAAGACCACTATCACATACACCCTCGAAGACATGCCGGGAGCGCTCAAGAGGTTGATGCGACGGAACAAGATGGTCGATCAGCTTGGGACCACTGTGAAATGGGATGGGACAACCCAGGTGGCCGACCGTATCAGCACTGCAAGTTTCACCCAGCAGTCGGGTGTGTGGAGACTAGACGTCCAGGCACGATCAGGAAACCAGACGGAGTCGGGACAATATTCCGCCCAGCAGAGGCTGGATTTATAGATGATTAGGTATCTTCATAGAATTGTGAAGGGCAACGAAGGCCAGATTTTCCCGCTGGTACTCATATTGCTTTTGGTCGGCGGGCTTGTGGTAGTACCAGGGTTAAGCTACGCATCTACCGCGATCAACGGCGGCAAGATAACCGAGCGCAACGTCAAAGGGCTGTACGCCGCAGATTCAGGCGTTGAGCATGCTATCTGGAAGCTTAAGAACTCCCCTCCAGAACTCTTCCCACATCTGTATCAGTTGACCGGCATAAACGGGTCAACGGTCGACATACGCATCGACCAGATGACCCAGATCTATGGGCTGGCTATCGGGTCACCGGGAGTCCACTCCGACTATTTGGCTGTGGAGACGAGCCTGGTATATGACGCACCTGCGCAGAACTGGCTCTACACCGTCACGATAATAAACAAGGACACGTCCACTATCCATTTAGATAAGGTTGTGGTCAAGATACCTGAGCAGTTCCAGTACATACCAGGCACAACTTCTGGTGACCTGACAGTGGCCGACCCCAGTACTATAACCGGCGATATCGAGACAGGCATGATGCTGGATTGGGACTTCGAAACGCCCAGGCCCATGATCCCGGCCGGCCCCAATCCTCCCGCCGGCCAATATGGATCAGCTACGCACATCTTCCGATTGAGCGCCCCGGAGTCTTATGCCGGAGACAACGGGTATATATGGGTGGTAGCTGAGAGAGAGGATATAGGTGCCGTAGGGGGCATACTGTACCAGATAACCTCCCAGGCAGTGGAATCTGGACGCACAGTTGCCAAGATCAAGGCAGGTATACTGAAGGACCCCGATACCGGATCTGTCGTAATCACTCATTGGGACATTAATCCCGTTCTTGGAGACTAATGCATGAAACTCAGCAAGGCATCCCTGGGGATATTAGGCATAGGCTTTTTCGTCATAATCGGCTCCGGCATCGGTCTGTATTCAAGCCAGCAGGGAGAAGAACAGGCAAAGCTGGAGAAGCAACTTGTGTCTACAAACAACAGGATAAAGAACCTGCCGGCAAGAACAGGCAATGGCGATCTGGTGACGCAGCAGAAACAGATTGAAGCTTCGCAAGCCGACTCAGGCGTCCGGCTCCAGGCTACCATGGCGCGACTTCGCCAACAGGTAGAGAGCATAGAAACTGCAACTACACTTTACCGGGTCGCAGGTGAGTCTGGAGTAGCGGTCGTCTCTTTTACCACATCACCTCCGGCAGACAAAAAGGTAAAGAACATATCACTATCCTCGGTGTTGTTCACAGCAACAGTTGAAGGTGCCATACCGGACCTGGTGACGTTCGTGTCCAGGTTCAGCAGCCAGTTTCCAACAGGCGTGGTAGAGTCAGCCGATATCACAGTACCGACAGCTTCGCCCCAAAAAGAGGTTTCCGGAGTGACTCCCACGCCAACTCCAAATCAGAAGGACCAACCAAAACGGCCACGGGCCACTGTGGCATTGCGAATATTTCACTATGAAGACAGGTAGAATATGCGGGGCACGATTGTAACTTTACAGGTAAACGACACCAGTATTCGCATGCTCGCCACACGGGGCAAGCGAGTGAGGCGCTGGCATGAGATGCCGTTGGAGCCTGAGCTGGTCAAGGATGGCTTGGTAACCGACCCTCCGAAGCTCGCGGTCAAGCTCAGGGATATGCTGCAAGCCCTCGAAATAAATGCCCGAACCGCGATAGTAGGCATGAGCGGCGTACATTGCCTGTTCCGTGTTATTTCTCTGCCTCAGTTGTCGGCGTCCATGTTGGACCAGGCGATCAGGCGCGAGGCTGAGGTGGCCTTGCAAGTTCCACTTGAGCAGGTACACCTGTGCTGGCAAGTAATCAACAGCGTCGGCGATGAAATCAAGGTGTTCCTGGCCGCCCCTCCACGTAACACAGTTGAATCGCTGATAACCACCATGCAACTGGCAAACATTCAGATACGGGAATTTGACCTCGCGCCTCTAGCCGTTTCCAGAGTGGTCGAGGTGGAAACCGCCATTGTAGCTGATATCCGCTCCGTAGAGGCTGATATCGTGATAATGATCGACGGCGTACCGCAGATTGTCCGGACTCTGCCGTATCCCGCTGATGCCCAGAACGTTCAAGAAAAACTGCTGGCGGTATCCGGCGAGATGGACCGCGCCATATCATACATTAACGCCAATTCCACACAACTGGGCCAGGAGACACCGGTACTCATCTCGGGCGACCTGGTTCAAGAGGACGCAACGCAACAGTTCCTGAGTGCGGAGTTGAACCGCAATGTGATGCGGCAACAGTTCCCGTTCGACTATCCAGAAGGCTTCGCAGCAAATCGCTACATAGCGAACGCGGGCCTGGCACTGCGCAGAATGAAGCCCGGCAGGAGGAACGGATCACAAACACCGCTGTTGAATGCATTGCCGCATAGCTACCGGCGAAACTTCCGTGGTTTGTTCCAAGCAGCAGGCATCACTCTGGGCGCAGTTGCAGCGGTAGGCATCCTGGCCTATACCGCACTCTTGGCACGAGGCAATGCCGCTAAGACAACTTCGCTGCAGGCGCAGCTTGACACAGCCAACACGCTCCTTCAGACACGTGTGGGCCAGCAACAGGCCGACAAAAAGGAGGCGGACGACTTGAAAGCCAAGATATCCAAGGCACGGGCAGCCGCCGATGCTCTTGCGGCGCAGGCCACAGCATTTGATAGCGTTTACAGCGACTTCACAAAACAGCGTGATGGTGCTAACGGAGATGTGTCGCTGGCTGTAAGCGCGGTGAAATCCGGGTTACAACTATCGCAAGTTGAGCGAACTGGAAACGACTTGACCATACGCGGTCTGGCTGCCGGGGAGACAGATGTTGTGAGCTACGCCAGCGCACTCAGGAGCAGCAAACGTTTCACGCATGTAGCGGTGTCCAGCTTGCAGCAAACGGACGCTGGCTTGCGGTTCATACTGACGCTTGAGGCGGTACAATAAAGTGGATTTACTATCAATGGTCGGCCTTGCCCGCGAACGTCAGGCATCTGATCTGCATTTGACCCCGGGCTATCCTCCCATGCTGCGCATACATGGCCATATCGTTCCACTGGAGGGATCAGAATCACTGACGCCACCCAGCATGGTCGAGGCACTGGCTCAGATTGCAAACAAGGAGCAGTTAGCCGAGTTCGAACGCGAGATGGAACTCGATATGGGATGCAACCTTTCCGATGGCAGCCGCATACGGTGCAACGCCGCCAGACAGCGCAGTTCTATAAGCATGGCAATCCGTTTGCTGCCTCCCAAAGTCCCAAGCATAGAAGAGCTTGGACTGCCTGAGGTATGCAAGGACCTGGCGTTGAAACCTAGAGGGCTAGTGATAATCAGCGGTCCCACGGGTAGCGGCAAGTCGACGACATTGGCATCCATGATCCACTACCTGAATGCGATTGAGAAGCGTCGCATCGTCACTGTCGAAGACCCGATAGAATACATATACCCTACCGGAACGTGCTCCATAGTACAGCGGGAGTTAGGCACAGACACGACATCCTTCGCCAATGCCTTGAAGCACGTCCTAAGACAGGATCCAGATGTGATACTTGTTGGTGAGATGAGAGACTCTGAAACAGCGTCAGCCGTGTTGACTGTGGCTGACACGGGCCACCTTGTCCTCACCACAGGACATGCGCCCAGTGCTTCCCAAGCCGTCGAACGTGTCATAGACCTGTTCCCGCCGCATGAGCGGCACCTCGCCCAAGC
Source organism: Chloroflexota bacterium (assembly GCA_016190755.1). Taxonomy (GTDB): domain Bacteria; phylum Chloroflexota; class Dehalococcoidia; order JACPPY01; family JACPPY01; genus JACPPY01. The sequence goes on from JACPPY010000076.1 coordinate 18,351, forward strand.
ACGGCTGGCATCACTGCTTCTGGGCGTCTTTTGCCAGGCGTTGGTGCCAAAGGCCGATGGAACCGGACGGGTGGCCGCTGTGGAGATCATGCTGGCAAACCCTGCGGTGAAAAATCTCATTCGAGAGGGCAAAATATACCAACTGCCGAACATAATACAGACACACGCCTCCGAGGGTATGCAGTTGCTCGACAGGGTGTTGGTAAACCTTTATTTGGGCCGGACCATTTCTTACGAGAGCATGATGGCCTTCTGCAACGACCGGAACGAGGTGGAGCGCCTCACTGGAAGGCCACCCGAACCCATTGTGTTGAAAGTCAAGCGGGACAAAGAGCCATCGCGAGACTCGCAGGTTGATGTCGGGGTCAAGTCAAACTAGTCAGAAACCGGTCACTGACCAACCAGGAGAGGCGAGTAAAGACCCCACAGGTTGCTGCGGTCAGAGAACTGCTTGAAACCTGCCCATAGAACTATGATCAGGCAAAAGCTGTGAGGCCTCTGCGGAAAAAGTTGTTCCTTCGCTTAACTACCTATCCACGGCAGAATACGGCGCGCAGGACCTCGTCCGGGGTGGTGATGCCGGCGCTGGCTTTTAGCATACCGTCCCGCCACATGGTGATCGTACCCTCAGTTTTTGCCTGAGCTCTGATCTGTGTTGCGCTGCCGCCGGACAGGAGCAAGCTGCTGATTTCTTCACTGACGCTCAATATCTCGAATACGCCGGTCCGGCCCAAGTAGCCGGTGCCTGAGCAAGAGTTGCAGCCAACGCCGTAGTTGAACTCTTTGCGCTCTTCTCCAATCTCCTTGGCGTATGCCTTCCATGCTTCCTCAGGAGCCCCAATTAGCCTGTGGCAGTGAGGGCATACTCGTCGTACCATGCGCTGGGCCACCACGCCAATCAACGCCGACGCCACGTAGAAAGGCTTCACACCAAGCTCCATCAGCCGGAACATCGCGCCCACCGTGTCAGTAGCATGGACTGATGACAGCACCAGGTGTCCCGTCAGGGCTGCCTGTACAGCTATTTCAGCCGTCTCGGCATCGCGTATTTCTCCCACCAGTATTACGTCAGGGTCCAGCCTCAATATGGAACGCAGGCCGGTGGCGAAGGTTAACCCCGCCCGCGGGTTGACCTCAATCTGGTTGATATCCTTTAGTCGGTACTCCACAGGATCTTCGACGGTGATAATATTCCTTTTCGTCCGGTCGAGATGGTTTAGTGAGGCATATAGTGTAGTGGTCTTGCCCGAGCCGGTAGGCCCGGTCAACAGTATCATTCCATATGGGGACTTAAGAAGCTGTTTGTGCCGTCCCAGGCTGCCCGGCAGGAAACCTAATTCTGTCAACTCCAACGCAGTGAAAGTCCTGTCGAGTATGCGCAGCACAGCGCTCTGACCGTGCATCGTTTGGATCGTGACCACCCGCACGTTAATTTCACGATCATGCACCTTGAGCGCAAACTGACCATCCTGCGGTCGCTGGTCAGCAATGTTCATATTTGCCATTATCTTGATCCGCGAGAGGAGAGGCGCATGTGCGGTAAGAGGTAGCGACACTGTCTCGTGAAGCACGCCGTCAATGCGGTAGCGTACACGGAGCTTGCCTTCTTGCGGTTCAATATGGATATCCGAGGCGCGGTGCTTCACCGCCTCGCCGACCAGCATATCCAGTGCCCGGACGGCAGGCGCGTCAACGACATCTCCGACCTTAACTCCCTCTTCGGGCTTCGCCACAACATTGTCAGGCTGAAACTGGCTTTCAATTTCATCATATGATTTATAGTTGCGGTCGATGGCCTTGCGGATTTCCTCTAGGGGAGCAATCTCGACCTCGACGCGCATTCGGGTGCGGGCTTCCAACGACTGCATCACCAGAAGGTCAACTGCATCCGCCATGGCGACGGTAAGCACATTATTGCTGACGCTTATCGGCATCAGGTCGTGTTTCCGGGCCACCGCCTCGGGTACCAGCCGCAAAGCCTCAGGTTCTATGTGCAAAGTATTGAGGTCAATGCGAGGTATACGCGAGCGTGCGGTCGTCACCACAGTATTGTCCTCCTAAGAAAACCGGAACCGTATAAAGATAAAAACAGACTTCTCGGGCTAGCAGTTGGACTACATCGGGATTCTAAGCAGCTAAGAGTTGCGCTCAGTGTGACTAATGTTTGTCTTTGGTTGAAGTGCACTCGTCGTACTTGGACCGACTGCATCTGGCGAAGCCTTGAATACTCTCGACAGAGGTCGCTATAATGCAAAGCGTTTCAGGACTGCGTTCAGGGGAGCATATGGTCTTATCTGATAAGGACATAAAAAGGGCCCTCAAAGAGGGACGCATCAGGGTGAACCCTTCTCCTGACTTGACCACACAACTCGGTCCGTGCTCCATTGATCTGCGCCTGAACAACGTCTTCCGCGTCTTCGAGCGCAGCCGCGCCCCATACATTGATACGCGGGTAACGGACTGTGAGGACCTCATGCGAGAGGTCACTGTCAAGCTGGATGAGCCGTTTATTATGCAGCCAGGAGAGCTGGTCCTGGCAAGCACACACGAGACGCTCGAGTTGCCTGACGATCTCCTGGCGCGGCTTGAGGGGCGCAGCAGCCTGGCACGGCTGGGCATAATAGTCCACGGCACGGCGGGAGTTTTCGAGCCCGGCTGGCGTGGCCATCCTACGCTGGAACTGGGGAACCTAGGGCCGATGCCTGTGGCGTTGCACCCACTGATGCGGATATGCTCTTTCACCTTCGAGGAGCTGTCATCACCGTCCGAGGTGCCTTACTGGAAGAAGGGCGGCAAGTACCTGGGCCAGGCCGGAGCCGATCCCAGCCGGTTCAGGACCGAGAAAGACATGGAACTGGGCTATAGGATGACCAGAGCTCCAGAACTTCGCCCGGATAGGAATGATAAGCCCCCCCGTGCCCCAGCTCCGCAGTCGGGGACGGAGACTACCGCCCCAAACACGCAGTGATTCCGGGCAGGACCCCTCTTACCACCTCAGTACAGACTTTGCCAGGTCCCAGGTGTAGTCGTACAGATGGAGCCCCTTGCTCAGGGCGACTATCTCGCCGTCCTCGACACCAATCTGTCCGGCCATATACTCCTTCATCAACTGCAGCCCGCCCAGATTCGATGGGAAACCGCCCCAGAGGTCCCACGACCTGAAGTAGATGATGAAGTGCAAGGCGCCGTCGCTTATCCTGGTATCCACCAGGCGAAGGCATTGCGATGATGCTTGCTGCCCCGTCTCTTCCTCACGGCGGTATTGGAATAGTGAGTCCTTGCTGCCCACGGACATGCACAGCCTGTTTGTGCCCGTACCCCACTTCTTGTACAGCCGTATGACCTCGTCCATCTGTGGCGCAAGGTCTTGCCCGTAGGTATAGTCTTCTCCAGGTTGAGGCTGGTCCGTCATAAGGTAAAGCACATACTCCTGAAGATATGCCTCCGTCGTAGGTGCGGGCACACCCTCCGGCACATCAGGCACCAACGGCCGGCGGCCGGGGTGTGATATGTGTATCGCAGCGAACTCTAGTTCTTTGCGCTTGCGGCTCTCGAAGCTACCCTTGTCGATTACATACTCACGGCCATGCAGCATCACGTTCTTGATCGCCAGGAACCAGGCTTCGGGCAGGTCTCTAGCTTCTATTTCAGTGATTTTCAACAACGACTCCTTTCAGCGCCCCAGTCTCGTAACCCCAAGTTGAGGAGAAAAGGCTTTGCCACATGTGGATGGGTTAACGGCCATTCTAGCACGGGTCTGGGAGGTCATCAAGCGGTCCAGGTTCTGGTCGTACTCGAAGAGCATTGCATCAAGCTGCAAGTCTTTGCTACAGGCTTAGCTCTATCGAGCCCCGGTGGGTTGCCTGCCAGGCTCGATCAAGAGTAGCGCAGCGGCAAACCTTAACTTTGCCTGTGCTGCGGACGTGTGGCATCTACGAGCTACTTCTCCCCAGCCCTCCTGTTTCCCGGTAATGTACCCTTTGCGCAGCAAGTATATCTGCTGGTCTTCCTCAGGGACATCCTCCTCGTCCAGTTTCATGAGCACCTCCAGGTCATCCGCCGTGCCGATGACCCGGCCGATGGACGGGTCCAACGAAAATGCCTGTTGATAGTCAGTCTGTGCACTCTCCTTCTCGCCCAGTCGTTCACAAGCGACGGCGCGGTTGAACAACGTCCTGGTGTTGGTCGGAAAAAGCCACAGTGAGACATGATAGCATTCAATAGCTTCAGTAAACATGCCCCTGGCGAGGTAGCCATTGCCGATGATATACAGTGAAAGTCCGGCTATCTGCATCATGCTGAGGCTTCCCACCTCGAGTGCCGAATCCATCTCATCCGGGGTTAACTGCTTGAGCACCAGCTTTCCGTCTTCCCTGACCCTAGCCAAATATAAACGATGCCGTATATCGGGGGAGCCGTACCAGGGGTCAAGATACTTTTTGGTTCCATCCGACAGTTCTAAAGCGCAAACACAGTGCGGTACGAACCTGCCGCGATTATCTTGTATAACCTCCATTATTCCCGCATTCAGCCCGCCTTCCACCGCCAGGAACGACAGTATGCGGGCGTAACCCAGGCAGTCCGCACTGTGCCGGGTCAACACATTGGAAAGCTCCCAATATCTGCCTCTTTTGATGTTGTACCTGGTGACCTTGTAGAGCCAATCCGCTATCCTGCTTTCGAGGCGGGACCTGTTCTCTGGCTCAGCTAGTCCCGGAAGCGATGACTTGCAGGCGGCCAGCACCTTGGTGAGCGACTTGTATACGGTTCCAATATCACACGGGCAACCCGGCATGACATGCCACTCCCGCAAGGCATCCCCGACTTGATTTGTAGTCCATGGCTCGATACCGGCCTCTCCTGCAATGCGGCCAACGCGCCTCAGCTTGTCCATCTGCCGGTTAATGATGTTAAAGAAATCCTGCCTCTCCTCGACTACCGCCCGGCGCCCCATACGCCCCGCCAGCCAGGCATCGATTGAGCCGAAGGGCCCCGCTTTCTGGACCACCTTCCTCTCACGCCACGCGCCAACGAAACGCATGCCTCGGTCCAACCCTGAGTCACGGGCCAAGTCCAGGTCAATCTCCTGACCTTCCAGAACGGCCTGAACTATTATGTGATCGCTGTACGCAGGGAGCGACCTGATGCCGGAGATGATCTTCCGTATGTTGTTGGGCATTGGTTCGGATACGGAATCCTCTAGCTGTCGTGCCACGAACTCTAACAGCCCCTCTTCGCCGAAAATTTTCAGTACAATGAAACGCGCCGGTATGCCATTGGCCCGGAGCAACCCCGCCGTCAGCAGGGCTTTCCCGGCACACATGCCCCTGCCCTTTTGCAGGACTTCGTCTGCCGTCACATTCCACTCGTCGAGGTAGTAGAGAATGCCGTCCCGCACGAAGTTGGCTATGCGGTCCACGACCTCGCCCCAAGACCCCGCCCCTATCGCCAGTTCTTTAGCCTTTTGTTCGACTACAGATCCCATGCGCATCCTCTGTGTGGCCCAAATACGCCCATTCTCCGGAGAAGCCAGTTTCAACGAAACTGTACAGTCATATTAGCACAGCAGTCCGTTGTGCAAACACAGATTATTCGACCGGCCATTTTACGGAACTTCCTTTTATGTCAATCCCTGTCACAGCATCCATATACATAGCAAACAGACCTCTCAACCCATTCACACACACCAGGGAAACGAATCGATACAATCGTGTCGAGCAAAACTCTGTTGTTGTGCCGAGTGTGCCCGCCGATTCCTGAATGCAGGAAAAGTACCGTTGAAATCACACGGGAGATAGCTATGAAAGCAAACATTGAAGAATTCGAACTGTCGCAGGAAACCTTAGCCAACGCAACGAAAGAGTTAGAGGAGGCGAGAGAAAAGGCTCAAGCTGCTGAGAGAAAATTCCAAGTGGCAGTAGAGGCTCTGACAGTAGCGCAAAGGGAAGCTGAAGAGACAAGGCAGCAGGTAGAGCATGCTACCGACCAGAGCAAGCTGGCGGAAGAGGCCAAGAGGAAAGCCGAGCAGGAAGCCATAGAGGCCGAGGAAACGGCGAAACAGCACTCTCACCAAGTCAAATCGGCCGAGGAAACTGAGGCTGAGGCCAGGGTACGGTTGGAGGAGGCCACAAAAAACAAGGAGATAGAATCCCAGCAGGCCAAGTTGGCAGTCGAAATCGAAGCCGAGAACACTAAGCTGTTTGAAGAGACAAAGAAGAACGTTGAGCAGTGTGCCGAACAGGTCAGGTCGGCGGAAGAAATTGCTGCGTTGGCCACGCAAGAGTTGGAAACGTGCAGGCAGGAGGCCGATAAAACTATCCAGGAAGCCAAGACCGCCGTGGAAGCCGCAGCTAACGCAACGAAGGGCTTGGACGAGGCCGGACAAATGGCAAAGAAAGTTGCACAGGATATCCAAATTGCTGAGGAAGACGAGGCCAGGGCAAAACACCAGGCTGAAGAGGCCAGAGGAAAAGCTATCCAAGCCGAAGAAGAAGCGGTAACCGCGGAAGAGGCGTTGAATAAGGTCAACCAGGATCTCATCGAGGCCCAGGAAATTGCTCAACAAGCAGCCAAGATGGCTGCTCTGGCGGTAGAAATGGAGGCCAAGTCCGACCAAAAGTTCACTGAGGCCAAAGAGCGCGCCAGGATGGCGGCTTTGGAAGCCAAGCAGGCCGAAGATGCTGTCGCTGTGGCGTTAAAAGAAGCGCAAGCGGCAAGAGACAAAGCTGAGGCGGCGGAGAACGACGTAACGGCGCGAGAGGCGTCCAGGCCAGAGGCTGCGAAGGAGGCCGCAAAAGCCAAGCAAAGGGCCGCACGTACTGCAGAGAGATTGAAGATAGCAGAGGAAGCTGCGACTCGTGCGAGAGAGGCCGCCCAGGAAGCCCGGGGCAGGACAGTGGAACTGGAAGCGAGAGCCAAACAGGCTGACGAAGTCACGGCTGATACGGCCTCAAAGGTTGAAGAAGTAAGGGAAGAAGCTGCCAAGATACCTCAGGAGATCCAGGCTGCTGAGACACTGGCGTCCAAATTGGCTAAAGAAGCCGACACAGCTCAGCAAGAAGCTAAGCGAACCACAGAGAAACTGAAGGCTGCAGAGGAAGTAAGTTCCAGCATGCAGCAGGAGCTTCTCGGGCCCAAGCGTAAGTATGATGTCGCGGCACAAGAGTTAAAAAGAATACAGGAAGTTCTGGCGAAAACGTCAATTGCATCCAGAGAGGCTAGACAGAAAGCTGAGCAGTCCACAGCGCAATTTGTAGCTCAGGAAGACGCAGTGGCAAGGGCACGCCGAGAGGTCGCAGAGGCGCGAAAGCAGTTGGAGCAGGCTACTGCAAAGGTAACGTCAGCGCTGCAGGTGCGGTCTGAAACAGCTCGGAAGGCCACAGAGGCGCGTAAGCAATACGAGGAAGCCTCCAAACGAGCCGAGATAGCGGCTGAAGCTTTGACTAAAGCGAACCGAGAGGCAGTCGAGGCCAAAAACATTGCTGACGAAGCCACAAGCAAGGCTGAAGAGGCAGAAGACAATGAGGCCAAGGCAAGAAAAGAAGCCAAGAGAATGGCCAAGTTGAAAGCCAAGGAGGAGGCCAGAGAGGCTAAGGCGTTGCAAAAGAAGGAGGCGGAGGAGGAAAAGAGAAAAGAGGAGGAGAGAGCGGCCTTAACCAAACTTTACAGTGGGACAGTAAAGATCCTGTTGCCCTCGGGCGCCGATCATGAACAAGTAAAAGAACTCTCCGAGGCCCTCGGTAACGTAGAAGGGCTCAGGATGATCGGCACTGGTGGTTCGGACAACGGAGTCACAATGGTCGTATTCGCTGAGGCACCAGTCCGCTTGTTCAGCGAACTGGCATCTCTGGGCCCCATAGCGCAAGTCCATTTATCAAAGAAACATGGACCGAAGGCAATCGAGGTCACATTGGCAAAAAAACAAGGAATAGTCATGTGAGCCGAGGTACATTCGTGTGGCGACTATCAAGACAGTGTGCATCAGATGCTCAGAGGTAAATTCTCTATTCCCTATCCAGCCTCAGGACTGCAGCAAAGGCCTCCTGAGGCACTTCGACCTCGCCGATGCGCTTAAGCCGTTTCTTACCCTCGGCCTGCTTCTCCAACAGCTTCCGTTTGCGGGTAATGTCGCCGCCGTAGCACTTGGCCAGCACATCCTTGCGCGAGGCCCTGATAGTCTCGCGGGCTATTATCTTCCCGCCGATAGCCGCTTGTATGGGAACGTCGAACAGCTGCCTTGGAATGAGCCGGCGCAGCTTATCGGCCAGCCGCCGGCCTTCCTGTTGTGCCTGGTCGGAGCGGATTATCTGTGACAGCGCGTCTACGGGCATTCCGTTGATAAGTATCTGTAGCTTCACCAGATGTGCCGGGCGATAGCCCGAGAACTCGTAGTCCATGGAGGCATAGCCCTGCGTGCGAGATTTCAACTGGTCATAGAATTCCACTAGCATGGCGCTCAACGGCAGGTCGCACTCCAGCAATGCCTGGCCCCAGGTCTGGCGTGCTGCTGACTCCTGTCCCAAGTACTCCAGCCGACGTTGCTCGCCGCCACGCTCTGCGACCAACTGCATGACGGCTCCAAGGTACTTTGCCGGCACAACGATGGTCACCTTCATCCAAGGTTCGCGGGCTTCCATTATATCTGCAGGATCCGGGAACTCCGAAGGGCTCTTTACGGAAACCACTATGCCGGTCCTTTTGACGACCTGGTAGGCGACGCTGGGAGCGGTTATGAGAAGCGTAAGCCCGAACTCACGTTCCAATCTCTCCCGCACAATATCCATGTGAAGCGTGCCGAGGAAGCCACAGCGAAAGCCGGCGCCCAGCGCGCTGCTTGTTTCGGGCTCGTACACAAACGACGCATCGTTCAGCTTCAATTTGCCGAGGGCATCCTGGAGGAACGGGTAATCACTGCTTTCAGCGGGGTATAGCCCGGCGAAGACCATGGGCTTGGCCGCCCGATATCCAGACAGGGGCTCCGGAGCAGGCCTGTCAAGGTGCGTTATAGTATCGCCGACCGAGCAGTCGCGCACGTTCTTCAAGCCGGTGGCAATGTAGCCGACCTCACCGGTTTCCAGGTTGTCCGTTGGCACTGGCTGTGGCCGGAACACGCCCACCTCAAGGGCTTCCAACGCCTTGTCGTTGGACATCACCTTCAGCCGGTCGTTAGGCTTGACCGCGCCATCGACTACCCGCACATATGCGATCACGCCCTTGTAGTCGTCGTATTTCGAGTCGAACACCAGCGTCTTCAGCGGCGCAGATAAGTTTCCGATGGGCGAGGGAATACGCTTCACGATGGCTTCGAGCAACTCCTTAACGCCGTTACCTTCCTTTGCCGAAGCAAACAGTATCTCTTCGGCGGAGAAACCCAGCACATTAACAATTTCATCTGCGACGGCCTCGGGCATGGCGCTTGGCAGGTCTATCTTGTTCACGACCGGTATTAGCTTCAAGTCATGCTCCATGGCGATATAGACATTGGCCAGCGTCTGGGCCTGTATGCCCTGTGAGGCATCGACAACGAGTATGGCGCCCTCGCAGGCGGCAATGCTGCGCGATACCTCATAGGTAAAGTCCACGTGTCCGGGCGTATCTATCAGGTTCAACTGGTAGTCTTGGCCGTCCGCTGCTTTGTAATTCATGCGGACAGCTTTGGCCTTTATCGTGATGCCTCTCTCACGCTCCAGAGCCATCTGGTCCATTACCTGCTCACGCATGAGCCGCCTTTCGATGGTCCCGGTAAGCTCCAGCAGCCGGTCGGCAAGTGTGGACTTACCATGGTCGATATGAGCGATTATGCAGAAGTTCCTTATGTGCTCAAGTTTCATATCGTCATATTATAGCGGTCTGACGCCTGTAATTCCTCTTGCGAGGCCTTCCGCTCTTTCTGACCATGGCGTCCGGGTCGGGGGTACTGGTCATACTGACTTTCGCGCTGATTGCTAAGGTGGTAGAATGCCATTGTCTGAAAGGGCTTATGAAGCATGAGTATCCTGATCAATGCACACGTTCGAATCTCTCAGGCTGCGTGATTTCCGCTTTCTCTGGCTAGGCCAGCTGGCTACCAATATGGGCCAGTGGATGGACCAGGTCACGAGAGCGTGGCTGATCTACACGCTGACCGGTTCCGCCCTGCAACTGGGTCTGGTCACCGCTGCACGCGGGGCGCCGATGCTCATATTCGGAGCAGTGGCCGGAGCAGTGGCTGACCGCTACGGGCGCAAGTCACAGCTCATAATCGCCCAATCTGTCTCTGCTGTTCTGAACGTTGCCCTTGCCGTCCTTGTGGTCACCGGCAGAGTCCAGCCGTGGCACGTTTACGTGACGGCTTTTCTCGCGGGCACAGTGCACGCATTCCAGAACCCGGCGCGACAGGTCATGATAGACGACCTGGTGGGCAGGGAGCAATTACTCAATGCCATCTCCCTAAACACAGCCGCCGTAAACGTCAGTCGTAGCGTAGGCCCCGCACTGAGCGGCTTCCTCATAGCCTTTGTCGGTGTGGGCACATCGTATTTCTTGCAGGCGGGTCTGTTTGCCATGTCTACAGTGTGGGTATTTCAAATAAGGGTCCCGGATTCTGCCCGCTTGACCTACGGTAAGAACAACATGGCTGGCCAGACCTTGCTGGGCAGCACGCGAGAGGGGTTTGCATATATAGCGTCGAACCGGACAATACTCGCTATTGTGGTCCTTGGGCTGGCCCCGATGGTACTGGGAATGCCCTTCGTCAGCCTGATGCCTATATTCGCCATCGATGTGTTCCACGGCAATTCCGTGACGCAGGGGATATTGTTGACCACGATGGGCGTAGGGGGCATTCTTGGGGCCCTTGCCATAGCGTCGGTCCGGCGTGGCGAAGCAATGAATGGGGCGCTGATGCTTGGCGCTGCGGCGGGATTCGGCCTTAGCCTGGTGTTCTTTTCCCGTTCTCCCCTGGCGGTCATAGCGGCATTGTTCACAATGCTGGCCGGGGTATGCCACTGTTCCTATACGGCTCAGGCCCAGACGATGCTTCAAGTGCTAACTCCGACAAACTTGCGCGGGCGAGTGCTCGGCATATACATGCTAGATAGAGGGCTCACCCCTATAGGCAGCCTGCTTGCCGGTGCGCTGGCCACCTTTCTGGGGGGGCCGTGGGCGGTCACACTGATGGGAGCTTCGTGTTTCCTCCTGGCGACGGGCGTCGCCTTCTTCGCTCCTAACCTGTGGAGGTTGAGGGCCGTGCCCGGTGCCGATGCAGGAACATGAGGCCGTCACCTGCATTCGAGTCGATTCTGAAGCCGGGTATAACGATGCTGCACTCGGTCGTTCTTCACCGCCAAAGCTACAGCCTTCTTGCTACCGACGATTATTGCAAGCCTCCTGGCCCTTGTCAGGGCGGTGTACAACAGGTTCCTCTGAAGCATCATGTAGTGCTGCATCAGCATTGGCACGATCACAGCCGGGTACTCGCTCCCCTGCGACTTGTGTACGGAGATGGCATAGGCCAGCACTAGCTCATCCAGGTCCGCCCGGTCGTAGCTGACCACTCTCCCATTGAAGTTGACCTGTATCCTGTGTTCAACTAGGTCGACGGAAGTCACCCGGCCCACATCGCCGTTGAACACCTCTTTCTCGTAGTTGTTGCAGGTCTGCATTACCCTATCACCGGCCCTGAAAATCCTGTCCCCATACGAAACAGCCGACCCCTGAGGGTTGAGCAGCGACTGCATCTCGGCATTGAGGTTGCCTACACCCACCGTGCCCCTGTGCATGGGAGTCAGTACCTGCACATCCTCAACAGGATCGAGACCGAATGTACTGGGCAGCCTGCGACAGCAGAGCTCCTTCACCACTTCCAGGACCTTGCCGGGGTCGTCTCGCTCTATGAAATAGAAATCTGTCTTGCCCTGTGCTTTCGTGGAGACAAATTGGCCCTGGTTAACCCGGTGGGCGTTGAGCACGATCATGCTCTCCTGGGCCTGCCGGAACACTTCCGTGAGCCGCACTACATCTATGCAGCCTGAGTTGATCATGTCTTTTAGAACGTTTCCCGGCCCCACCGAGGGCAACTGGTCTACATCACCAACCAGTATAAGCGTAGCCTGCGGGGGAACAGCCTTTAGCGTGTGGTTCATGAGCAAGATATCGATCATGGAGGACTCGTCTACTATGATCACGTCTGCCTCCAGAGGATAGGCCTCGTTCCTGGCGAAGCCGTGCTCCTTGGGGTTGTACTCCAGCAGCCGGTGTATGGTCTTGGCCTCGCGGCCGGTGACCTCGGACAACCTCTTCGCTGCTCGTCCAGTTGGTGAGGCCAACAGTATGCGCTGTCGCTTCTTTTCCAGTATCTTTATGAGGCTATTGATCAACGTCGTCTTGCCGGTGCCCGGGCCACCGGTGATAACCAGCACCTTGCTACGTATAGCCTTCCTTATGGCCTCTTTCTGGAGTTCGGCCAGTTCCATACGGTTCGTCTGCTGCACCCATTCAATAGCCTTCTCCACGTCTATTTGAAGTGTTCTCCTGGGGGACTGAAGCAACGTCTTGAGCCTCCTGGCGGCGTTCACTTCGGCCACGTGCAGCGGTTTAAGGTACACTGGAGTGTCCTCTCCCTCTTCAACCACTACCAGGTCTTGAACGGCAAGCGAGGATACCGCCGCCTCCAACACACCGGTCTCTACTCCCAGCAGCTCTGAGGCCTTAAGCAACAGGTCCTGGTAGGGGTAATACACATGCCCTTCATCAACCAACTCGCTCAACACATGAGCAATGCCGGCCTCGGCCCTTATCTGCGAGCCGGGGTCAACGCCCATGCTGCGGGCGATTATGTCCGCGGTCTTGAAACCGATGCCGGTGACGTCCAGCGCCAGGCGGTAGGGGTTCTGCGTGACTGTGGGGACAGCTTTGTCGCCATAAACCTTGTAGATTTTTACCGCGTGCGTGGAGCTGACTCCATGGCTTTGGAGGAAGATCATGACCTGCCTGACCTCTTTCTGCTCATGCCATGCTAAGCAGATCCTTGCTTGCCTGACAGGCCCAATACCCTCGACGTCGAGAAGGCACTCAGGCATCTGTTCGATGCGGTCCAGTGTGTCCAGTCCGAACTTCTTCACTATCCTGCTCGCCATGACTGGTCCGATACCCTTGACCAGCCCGGAGCCAAGGTACTTCTGTATGCCGGTCAATGTAGACGGGAGGATGGAGAGGCAGCTAGAGACGCGGAACTGCCGGCCAAACCTGGAGTCACTGGTCCACTGTCCTGTCAATCGCAGTGTTTCCCCGGGATTGGGAAGCGCCATGTTGCCGACGATGGTAACGAGGTCGTGGCAACCGGGCACCTGGAGGCGGGCGACCGCGTAGCTGTTCTCCTCGTTGAAAAAGACAATGCGCTCCAGGACGCCTTCCACAGTGGCCGGTGCAGATGTGGCGCTGCGTTGTGCGGGTTCTGCATGCATCAGTAGTTACTATAGCAGCAGGTGTTGACACAGACAAACGGTCGCGGGGTCTCAGGACTGTCTTGCATACTATCTCTTAACCTGTTCGTGTTTATCTCACACACGGTCTGAAGGCGGCCTCTCAGGACCGTGCGAAATAGGCCATGTGTGGTTTGCCCTACTCCCTGCCTTCGTATTTGAAAGAGAGCTTGATCTTTGCTCGGTAGGCGATGACCTTGCCTTCCTCGACCTGCATATCCAACTCGACGATCTCAGCTATGCGTAGGTCTCGCAGCGTATGTGACGCGGTCTCCACTGCCGTAGCCGCTGCCTTTTCCCAGGAATCTGGGCTGGTGCCGACCAGCTCGATGATCTTATAAACGCTTCCCACCAAGGTGCTCCTCCTTCTGATGTCTACTTCACTCTCCCTACCTCTAACTTCATAATATACCCGCAACTTCGCCTACTGATTCATTGGTCAGAGCCAGGAGAAGCGACCTTGGTATTCAGCAGTACATCAGCGCAAGGCGCTCCGGGAGTTCGTTAACGCATCTTGCAATGGGGTAGCCATGAGAGTCCTTTCCGTGTTGGCTGCTGTGGTGGTATTATTACTTCACTTAATAGCAAGATCAAGCAGGTAATTATCGCGTCTTTTGTTATGGAGGTGCTCGATGGCCGACCGACATAGTTCTTTGTACTTATTGGCACTACTGCTTTTGATCGTGATCATGGCTTCTGTAGCATGCAGTTCCAATCCACAGTCAACGACAGCACCCGCTGGGTCGTCCACATCTGCGCCGGCATCTACGTCGGCCCCTACCTCTGCTCTGAATACTTCATCGGCAATCACGACTCCCACGACCACGACGTCTGTGGCCCGGGTAACTACGACTTCATCTCCGGCGCCGACGGCCACCACCACCACGTCAACCACAATACTTATGCCTCCATCGACCATCGCACCTGCGCCGTCGACGACCATATCACCAACACCTAGTCCGACACCAAGGCCCGTGTCCACGCCAGCCATTACTCCTACGCCCACAGCAATTCCTGTCGTGACATGGCGTAATACCTTTGGTGGCACAATGGATGATACCGGCACTTGTGTTGAACAGGCTCCCGACGGCGGGTATCTTGTCGCCGGAATTACTAAGTCCGGAACGGCCACCGGCTCCGACATCTACTTGGTGAAGATCAATTCCCAGGGACAACAAGAATGGGCCAAGAATATCGGCGCCACGCTTTACGACCAGGGCATGCAAGTGCGGGCGACGAAAGATGGCGGCTATGTCGTGGTAGGAAGAACTTTCGACACCAGTGCCAACCGGTATCGAGCGATCTTGCTCAAGATAGACTCCAAGGGCAATCAGGAATGGGCTCAGACCTCCACGTTGACGGACAGGCACGCGGAGGGCCAATCGGTACAGCAGACCACTGATGGCGGATATATACTCGCTGGTTGGGTCTGGACCGATGGCGATGATGCTGCGTACTTGATGAAGACAGACAGCCGGGGAACCAAGGAATGGGAAAAGATGTATGGTGGCAACGGTACGGAAGCAGCATATTCGGTTCAACAAGCGTCAGACGGTGGTTACATCATGGTAGGCGAGACGAATAGCTCCGGCGCCGGCCGCAAAGACATGTATGTGGTCAAGACGGACGCTAAAGGCAGTCAGGAATGGTCCAAGACATTTGGAGGAACCGTCGACGAGATAGCTTACTCGATCCAGAAAACCTCGGATGGCGGGTACATACTGGCAGGAGAGACCGATTCATTCGGGGCCTACAAGGACGGCTACCTGGTCAAGATTGATGCCAAGGGAGACCAGCAATGGTACAAAGTTATCGGCGGCAATGGGGAAGACTTCTTCTATTTCGCTCAGCAGACCAAAGACGGCGGATACATAGCCGTTGGCTCGACCACCTCCTTCGGCAGAGGCGGGAGAGATGTTTATCTGGTCAAGACTGACGAAAAAGGGAATCAGCTATGGTACAGGACGTTCGGCGAATACACTTATGATAGCGGGTGGTGGGTACAACAGACCGCGGATGGAGGATACATTATTGCTGGTAGTACTAACTCCTCTGGCCACGGCGTCCTGGATGCCCTTGTAATCAAAACGGATGCTGATGGCAAAGTCCAATAGGGTAAATATCAACTTTGCTTCTGTCCAGGTCACCGAAAAATACTGTCTGTCCGGCCAGCGTCCAGCATCGCGGCAGCATTCGGCGGCTTGCACTATGCCGGGTTCATTACTCTGCCAACGAAGAGGACGCTGCCGGTCTTGATATCACGTATCAGGAAGACGAATGGGCGATCGATGCTCATAGTCTTGATTTCCGCGGGCATGCCAGTTGTCCCCACAATCACTCCTGTGGCGGCAGCAGCTTCGGTGCCGTTTTCATCAACGGAGACATAAGCCTTATGCACCACGTCCGTGATGTATAGGTCCTTCGCACCGTCCATGCCGGAGAAATCAGCCTGTGCTGCATCAAAGGCCACTCGCATGCCTAGTTGGCTCAGAGTCTGTTTGAGGCCGAGCTCTGCCTCTATCTTGAATTTGGGCATGGTCAGGTCTACTTCGTTGACCTTCAGGCTCTGAATGATCTGGGACACCTTCTGGTTGTCCAACCCGGTTTCAAAAATCTTGAACTGGCCCGCCTTCGGCAGCAGTATGATCATGGCGAGCTCACCACCATCATAAGGCAGCTGCACCGCCTGGTAGCTATCTCCTTCAGCATAAGGGAAACTGTGCCTTTGCTTCATCATGGCTGCGCTGACCTGGCTATTGTTCAGCAGTGTGAATTTGCCCTCTACGGTAGACTCTTTCCTGAATTGAGAAGCCCAGGCGGCATTGAAATAGATGGCGTTGGTGAGCACCAGGCGGGTCAATTCATTGATGGCACCGGTTGGTAGCAGGTCCTTGATCTTGCCTTCGGTCTGCTCACTGACCCACTGGTTGATGATCTGCCGTGAGGGTTCGGGGGACTTAATGTAGTCTACAATGCGCAAACCAGCACCATAGTTCTCCGCCAGCAAATCCAGGTAGGCCGAAAGGAACTTGAAGTCCTTCTGCCCCCAGATAGCATTGACTACCTTGAGACGGAAGCCTTTTTCATCCTGTCCTTTGGCTCCTTGTCCTCGTTTAGCCAATTCCATGTCCAGCTTGTTGAAGGCGGGATGTAACTGTCCCTGGGCTAGAAGGAACTGCATGGCGGCGGCCATCTCCATCTCCGTTTGGGCTCTTGCCCCTCCATAGGTCATGGCTAAGGCTTGAGAGATGCTGTAAGACGAGTAGAAGAGGTTGCCATCTTTCTCTTTGAGCAGTTGATAGATTGAAGGAGAAGGCACTGTTGCCTTTGACCAGATCATCCAGATCAGATTGGCTAACGACGGGTGAAGTCTGGCGTGGCTTGTCTGATTTCAATTCGGCGGCGCTGACCGGCTGTACGCATGATGCCAACGTCAACACAAGAATCAAGGACAAAAACAAAGCTGCCGCTCTTTTCATGACGTCATTCCTTAACAGTGAACGTGGGCGTCAACACCCACAACTATATTACAACGAATAGAACTCCAGAAAGTTTCTCCGCAATAGCCTGTAACATTTTTCGCTCCTCCTGCGTTACTAGGTGTATACGTACCTCGTCATGAGGAATTCTTGCAAGAAAGGAGCACTCGGTTGAAAAGGAAACTGGTTCGCCTTCTTACCCCCGTTCTGGCGATATCGGCGGTGACCTTTGCCGGTTGTGCGTCATCCGCCGGGCCGACCTCGTCTACCAAGCCACCAGCCACGTCGCCGGCCTCTAAGTCCGCTCAAAGTACCAAGACTGTGCAGAGCACAACTCCTGCGACGACCACAACCAGGACATCACCCGCTACCAGCACGTCGTCTGCCACCACAACGGCGCCCGCTACCAGCTCAACACCCGCGGTCAGCATATTCCTGAACATCACAGAGCCTGCGGATGAGAGCGTAACCGGTGAAAGCACCGTTACCATCAAGGGACAGACAACGCCCGAAGCAGTATTGAGCGTGAATGCCGACCTGGTCGCGGTTGACGCTAGCGGAAAGTTTGCCGTGGCCGTCCCCCTTGAAGAAGGACCTAATCCCTTCGATATCATCGCCACAGATGAAGATGGAAACCAGGCAAGCGTCCAGTTGGTTGTCTCATACGCCCCATAGCCGAATTACGAACAACGAGAGGCACGTTAAGCGAGAGGTCAACAACCCAGGATCTTAGCAAAGGCCAAAATAAAACTAATAGATAAAGGAGGAAACCAATGAAGCACATATTTCGTACAGTCCTGATCCTTACCCTAGTAGCAGTAACCGCGATCGCCGGCACAAGTGTCGCCCTTGCCGCCGGTCCTGCCCAGGAACTTCAAATTAAGGGAACCATAAGCGACATAGCCAACGCTGCTACGCCACCCACGGTAACTATCACCCCCAAAGAGGGCGCCGCTGTCACAGTGAAGATCGATGACAAGACCAAGATCACCAAGGCCGGAGTCGGTCAGGCTACCGTCGCCGACCTGGCAAAGGGTGACCGCGCCACGGCGGAATATGATAAGGATACCCTGGTAGCAAGCCGGATCCAAGCCAGTAAGCCTATCTCTAAACATCACGCGTACACGGGCACTATCAAATCCACCAGCGCCACCGGACTTGTGATTACCACCAAGAAAGGCGAAGTAACTATTGATGTAAACGCCCAGACCAGGTACAAGGTACCGGGACTCAAGGACGCCACGCTTGCGAATTTTAAGACCGGCAATAAGGTTGCCGTCCTCGCCGTGGAGTCAGGCACGGCCAGCCTGGCCCTGCACGTGATCCTCATCCCCGGCAAGCCGACCTCTGTCCAGCGCGTGGGCACGATCGAAGCATACGAAGCAGGTAAAAGCATCACCATCAAGGATAAGAAGGGCGACACCTCGACCTTTGTAGTAAATGCGGATACCAAGATTAGCTTCAAGAAAGGCGCTACTGAGGTCAAGGTAGGCGCGCGCGCCACGGTAACCGCCAAGCGCGACCCCGCCACCGACCAGTTTACTGCCAAGAATATGCTGGTCTTCGGCACCAAAGAGTCCAAGTAATTAGCCCTCTGACAAGTTCTGTTTCGAGGCCGGACCAATTTGGTCCGGCCTCAGCATAGCTACCATTCACCAAGAAGGTAGCTCTCCTCCAATGCAGGTGATAGAATCACTTTACCTTAGCTGGAGTATGATACAATCGTCTTTGTTCCCATTGGGAATCCCGCCTGATCGTCAGCCTTCACTGACGTGAAGGCAGCTACCAAGCTCAAGGCGACGACGACTTACTTTGAGGCGCGAAATGCCTGACACACAATTCCAAAGACCAGAAATAATCCGCCCGCCCAGCGAATGGAGGAGCTACTTCCTCCCCCTGACCAGCGGTTGTTCCAACAATACCTGCACCTTCTGCCGCTATTATGGATCGAAACTTCGCATAAGGGACGTCGATGATGTGAAACGAGAGGTGGGCGCCCTGGCGTTTTTTGTCAGGGGCGGCGGCTACCTCCCTGGAACACCGGAAGAGGTATACGCCATCGGCAGGGGCTGGGATGGAAAGAGGATATTCTTGCAGGATGGAGATGCCCTCGTTTATCCCTTTCCGAAACTGACGGAAGTGCTCGAACACGTGGGTTTGAAGCTCCCGTTCGTTCAGAGAATTGGGGCCTATGCTACGGCCCAGGATATATTGCGTAAGAGCCCTGCCGAGCTAGCGGAACTGAAAAGGCTCAAACTCGGCATCCTATATCTGGGAGTCGAAAGCGGCGATGACGAGGTGCTCCGGAATACAGCAAAGGGAGCTACTTCACAGCAAATGATCGAAGCGGGAAGAAGAGTGAAGGAGGCAGGCATACTTCTCTCGGTAACTGTCTTACTGGGTCTCGGTGGCGTGCCGGGCAGCGAGCGGCACGCCGGTGAGACAGCCAAGGTCCTGACGGAAATTGACCCCGACTACGCAGGGGCTTTGACTCTCACTCTCGTTCCAGGCACTCCCTTGTTCGATGAATGCCAGAGAGGCGCGTTCGTGCCTGTTTCGCCGTTCGAGTCCATCAGGGAACTCGCGGATATTCTGGCCAAATCGGAGTTAACCAATTGTTTCTTTAGCTCCATGCATGCTTCCAACTACCTGTCCATCAGAGCAAAGCTGCCTGAGGAACGAAACCACACGATTGCTGAGATAAACCATGTTCTGGCACAGGGAGACCCGTCCCAGCTCCGCGCCGAGTTCCTCAGAGGGCTGTAGAGGTATCCTGCAAACGGCCTGACACCAGCAGACCGCGTTCACATGGAAAGGCCCAGGCGGATACATGTGGAGACGTAGAGTACAAAACATTAGGAAGGGCGTGGACGCCGGACCAGGCCCGTCCTTCGCTGTACTCAGGCGGCACCTCATCGTAGTGCAGGTGACTGTCCACCTCACAGCGCGAGGGTCGTGCCGGTGTGTGCCCGCCCTCGCAATGCCCGGCGTCCTAGCTCATCCCCGTAAAAGGCTGAGCGATATAATAACACTGACCATGGGACGTTTGCAACACTTTGCACTTGCAATAAACATGGTTTACTCACAATACTTACAGCAATGTGTTAAATCCTCTGTCCTCAACTTCGCGAGTACGCTTCCGACGCTACCCGCCGACCAGTTTTTTCGTCCTGTCCCGCCACTTCTGGTAGAATACTAGCGCGTTTTGACGAAGTGCCAGCGCCTGCGATATATGAAGGACTCTGATACTTTCATGAACAGCAACGAATTACGTGAACTATTCTTACGTTTCTTCGTGAGCAAAGGCCATCTTGTGGTGCCATCATCCTCGCTCGTACCTCATGGCGACCCCACGCTGTTGCTCACCACCGCCGGTATGGTCCAAATGAAGCCGTACTTCATGGGCCTGGCCACACCATCGAGCCCTCGCATGACCTCATGCCAGAAGTGCTTCCGAACCACGGACATCGATTCCGTGGGCGATACCAAGCACCTGACCTTCTTCGAGATGCTGGGCAACTTTAGCGTCGGAGATTACTTCAAGAAAGAAGCCATCTCCTGGGCATGGGAGTTCGTCACAGGATGGCTGGAATTGCCGGAGAAACGGCTGTGGACCACGGTATTCCTGGATGACGATGAGGCGGCCAAACTATGGCAGGAAATGGGCGTTCCCGCGATCCGTATCGTGCGCCTGGGAGAGAAGGACAACTTCTGGGGCCCGGCTGGTGATTCCGGGCCATGCGGGCCGTGCTCCGAGATACACTACGACCTGGGTGAGGAAGTCGGTTGCTGCAAGAAGACCTGCAACCCGTCCTGCGACTGCGGGCGCTTCGTGGAGATATGGAACCTGGTATTCATGCAGTTCAACCAGGACAAGCAGGGCAAACGCATTCCGCTGCCCCGGCCCAATATCGATACGGGCATGGGCCTGGAGCGCATCAGCGCTATCATGCAGGGCAAAACAACGGTATACGACACCGATGTGTTCGGCTCTCTCCTGAAAAAGGTCTCCGAGATCAGCGGTGTAACATACGAGGAAGCCCCGCAAGGTAGGGCCATGAGGATTGTCGCAGAGCACTCCAGAGGCATCGCCTTCCTCATAGCCGATGGAGTCCTTCCCGGCAACGAGGGAAGAGGTTACGTATTGCGCCGTCTGCTCCGGCGTGCGGCGCTGCTGGGCAAGAAGCTGGGCGTGGAAAAGCCGTTCCTGGCCGAGATGGCGGACACGGTCATTAAGACACTGGGCCATGCCTATCCGGAGCTGCAGCACAGCCGCGATTTCATTCTTCGCGTGGTGGAGATGGAGGAGGAGCGCTTCCAGGTTACTCTGGGCACCGGCCTTCAGGGCCTGAGCGAGGTAATACGCGTCAAGGACGACTTCCGGCAGCATTTGAGCAAGGTCTTGGGTGAGATGGAAAAGGCAACTCGATCGCCGCGCACCTCCGAGCCGCATGTCTTCGCCGAACTGGCAGCCAAGCTGAAAACGCTCAACCCAGTTGAGCCGGAGGTCGGACCCGGTTTCGTTTCGGCGAAGGTAACCAAGCCGCTCCAGGAATGGCGTGACGGGCTGGCCAGGGAGCTTGAGGAGTTGTCCCGTGCCTCGCCAGTAATGCCGTCCGAGGATGCAATGCGCCTGATAAAGAGCAAGGTCCGCTTCAGCGCCGGCACAAACGAAGACCCCGCTGGCGTGAATGTTGACACCACGAACATCATGCTGCAACACGTGTCGGGCGAAGAGGCTTTCATACTTTACGATACGTACGGGTTCCCTATTGAGCTGACGAAGGAGATAGCCCATGAAAAGGGCTTTGGGGTAGATGAGGCGGGATTCGAAGACCAGATGGAGCAGCAGAGGCTGCGGGCTCGCGCCGCCGCCAAGTTCGGCGGCAATATATCTGAAGCCGACTACTCGACCATCTCGCTGCCTCCCACGATATTCGTCGGATACGAGACTCTGCTGGCGGAGGGTCAGGTTATAGGCCTCCACGTCGACGGCAAGCAGGCGGAATCGGCTCAGGCCGGCCAGAATATAGAGGTAATACTGGACCGGACTCCTTTCTATGCCGAAATGGGAGGCCAGGTCGGAGACCGTGGTAGGCTAAGGGGCGACAACGGGGTCATCGTCGTCGCTAACACTGTCTGGGTGCGCCCTAACGTTGCAGGCCATCGAGGTCGCGTGGCGGAAGGCTCGATCAAGCTGGGAGATAAAGTCCTGGCCGAGGTGGAGCCGGAGCGCCGCATGGATATCGCTCGTAACCATACGTCCACACATCTGCTTCATGCCGGGTTGCGCCATGTGCTAGGCACCCACGTTCAGCAGCGGGGTTCACTCGTGTCGCCGGAGCGGCTGCGCTTCGATTTTTCCCATCTGAAGCCTCTGGAGCAGGAGCAGCTGTACGAAATACAGGACTGGGTCAACGAGACCATCAGAAAAGATCTACCGGTCATTACTCGTGTGGCCAGCTACAAGGAGGCCGTCGGAGAGGGCGTGATCGCCCTCTTCGGTGAGAAGTACGGCGATAAGGTGAGGATCGTCCAAGTAGGAGAAGGCCCCAACAGGGTAAGCGCGGAGCTATGCGGCGGCACGCACGTGTCAGATACCGGTCAAATAGGCCAGCTCATGATCACTTCGGAGAGCAGCGTTGGCTCCGGACTGCGACGCATCGAGGCTGTCACAGGCAGAGGGGCCGAGGGTATTATGAGGTCTAACATGTCTGTCGTGCAGGAGTTGACTTCAAAGTTGAAGGCTGCTTCGCCCGATGAAGTATCTCAAAAAGTGGCGGCCTTGCAGAATGAGCTGGAGCAAGAGAAGAAGCGCAGCGAACAGCTCGAGCGTGAGCTGGCCCGCCGGAACGCGGAGTCCATGTTTCAGCTTGCAAGGCAGGTAAACGGAATTACTGTCCTGGCGACAAAGGTCCAGGCGTCCAGCTCGGCCGCCATGCGTGACATGGGAGACATACTGCGGAGCAAGCTGGGCAGTGGAGTAATAGCCTTGGGCGCGGTCATTGACGACAGGCCGCAATTCCTGGTGATGGTGACTCTCGACCTGACAGGCAAGGGACTGAATGCCGGCGAAATTGCCAGAAAGGTAGCCCATGTAACGGGCGGCGGTGGCGGCGGCAGGCCGGAGATAGCCCAGGCCGGAGGTAAGGACAAGGCGAAGCTCGAAGAGGCTATCGGCCTGGTCGCAACACTTGTTGAAAAGGCCAGAACGAAGCGAGGACAGCAGTGACCTCTGTTTGCCTTGGCCTCGACGTGGGACGGCGCCGCATAGGCGTAGCGCTGAGCGACCCAGAAGGGCTCCTGGCTGTGCCGCTCACGACAGTCCTACGGTCGGACACCGAGTCCGCGTTGCAGGAGATATCGGACTTGGTCGGCAGACACAACGTTGGCTGCATCGTCGTTGGACTGCCATCGCTATTGAGCGGAGAGGCAGGCGAGGAGGTACAAAAGGTCAACGAGTTCGTAGCCGCAATGCAGGAACGTATACAGTTGCCGGTGGAATACTGGGACGAAAGATTGTCCACCGTTGCCGCCGAAAAGATGCTCCGGGAAAGGGGCGCAAAGAGGGAAACGCGGGACGCCCGGCGCGATTCACTGGCAGCTGCCCTTATATTGCAAGGATATTTGGATAGCAAGAAGGTGTCGCAGCCTTGAAGCAATACCTGGCGATCATTGGATACCCCCTCCGGCATTCGATATCGCCGGATTTCCAGCAGGCTGCGCTCGACTCCTACGGGCTGGATATGGAGTACCAGGCATGGGAGACCAATCCCTCTCAGTTGGCCGCCGCAATCGGAGAGCTACGGTACCCGCGCAATCTGGGGGCCAACGTGACCATACCATTCAAGGAAGAGGTATTGCCCATGCTGGACCAGGTGGACGAGATGGCTGACGAAATCGGTGCAGTCAACACAATAGCCAAGTGCGACGGCATGCTGACCGGGTACAACACCGACGCCGCCGGCTTTTTGCGTGCCCTTAGCGAGGATAGGGAATTCGATGCCCGCGAAAAGGCAGCAGTCGTCCTAGGTGCGGGCGGCGTGGCCAGGGCCGTTTGCCATTCCCTGCTCAATGCCGGCATATCGCGGTTGACATTGGCGAATCGCTCGGTGACCAGGGCTGAAGAACTGGCCGAAGCGCTACAGGACATCATAGCCAGAAAAGCGCTCCAGGTGGAGATTGATGCAGTCGCACTTGATGTCTCGGCAAACAGTGCTCTCTCTGATTGCGACCTCATAGTGAACTGCACACCTTTGGGCATGAAGCATGGTGGGCAGGAGAAGAAATCTCCGCTGCAGGCCGACCAGATACCTGCTCATGCCCTTGTATATGACGTAGTGTATAATCCGGAGGTCACTCCGTTGCTCAAAGAGGCTGCACGGGCAGGCGCCCGCACACTCAGCGGGCTGCCGATGCTGGTGTACCAAGGAGCAGCTGCTTTCGAACTGTGGACAGGAAAAGAGGCTCCCCTGGGGGTCATGTTCGAGGCCGCGAGGGCGGCATTGAGATGAAAGACAACAAAGAGTTGCACGAATTGGGCCGTGGCAAAGGCGAGTTGGTCAAAGTGTGCACCGCCTCCGGGCAACTCGAAGCCAATGTCCTAAAATCACGACTTGAGGCCGAAGGCATACCATCGCTGCTGCGCTATGACAGCGCCTCAAGCGTTTTCGGTATCTACTTCGACGGGTTGGGGAGGGTGGATATCATGGTACCGGTCGAGCTGGCTGAGGACGCGGCCCGGGTATTGAGCAGCAAGCCGGACCTCATCACAGATGCAGACACAGAGCCTGAAAACAACTCGGGCGAACGCTGAGGAAGCTTGGCGAGGTAGATCAGGACACAAACCGATGGTCTTTAATTTTCTGACCGCTGGAGAGTCTCACGGCAAGGGGCTGACATCCATCATTGAAGGTATGGTGGCCGGATTACCCCTGGCCGAAGCCGACATAGACCGTGACCTGGCCCGCAGGCAGGGCGGCTACGGGCGTGGCGGCCGCATGAAGATAGAGCACGACCATGCCGAAATACTATCAGGTGTCAGGCATGGCCAGACGATAGGCAGTCCGATATCGCTCTTTATTCGCAACCGGGACTGGGAAAACTGGCAGGAGGACATGAGCGTAGCGCCGGTGAACAGCCCTGTGACGCGTGTCACGAGGCTGCGGCCCGGACACGCCGACATGGCAGGCACACTCAAGTACGGGTTCAACGACGTGCGGCCGGTGCTGGAGCGCGCCAGCGCCAGGGAAACTGCGGCACGCGTCGCCGCCGGCTCCGTGGCACGCAAGTTCCTCGACCAATTCGGGATTGCCATTCATAGTCATGTTATCGCTATTGGAGGCAGGCACCTGCGCGAGGCCGGTTCTATTGATTGGGAGAAGGTTGAGGCTTCACCAGTCCGGTGCACCGACCCCGAGGCGGAGAAAGAGATGAAGGCCATCATTGATCGGGCCAGGGGCAACGGCGATACAGTGGGTGGCGTTTTTGAGGTCGTCGCCGATGGCGTGCCGCCCGGCCTTGGCTCACATGTTCACTGGGACCGAAAGCTCAGCACACGCCTCGTACAGGCTATCGGCAGCATTAACGCAGTAAAGGGCATTGAAACAGGTGCGGGGTTTGCCATGGCGGACCTTCGAGGCTCTCAGGCCCACGACATCATAGTATCTTCGCCCGACGGATTAGGATTGCGACATACCAGCAACCGTGCCGGTGGTGTTGAGGGGGGAATGAGCAACGGCGAACCCATCATCGTCCGGGCTGCAGTCAAGCCGATAGCGACACTGACCAAGCCGTTGCCCTCGGTCGACCTTGAGACAGGCAGACCCGCAGAAGCACATGTCGAACGGAGTGACATATGTGTGGTACCTGCAGCGGGCGTTGTTGGAGAGGCTATGGTCGCCATTGTTCTGGCAGATGCCGTGCTGGAGAAATTCGGAGGCGACAGCCTTCGCGAGGTGCTACAAAACTACCATGAGTATCTGAAGTCCATCGAGGCCCGATGGACCAAATGAACGACCGCAGCACGTGGAACAACATAACGCTCATAGGTTTCTCAGGCACCGGCAAGTCCGCCGTGGCGCCGAAGCTGGCGGCCGCCCTAGGCTGGGCCTGGATTGATATGGACAATGAGATATCAAAGCTGGCCGGCAAGAATATCCAGGACATTTTCGCACAGGATGGCGAACCACGTTTCCGGGCGCTGGAGCGGCAGGTACTTGAGTCAACTTGCAAGAAGTCCGCGACAGTTATTTCCGCCGGAGGCGGGGCCGCTGTGGACCAGCACAACCGCGACCTGATGCACCGTTGCGGTATGGTTGTCCTCCTGGAAGCCACACCAGAGACGATATATAAGCGTCTTCAGGGCGGCATGAACGACGCCGCATCCGTGCGTCCCCTGCTGGCCGGTCCCGACCCACTGAAGAAAATAAGAGACCTTAAGCACCAGCGCCAGCCGTCATATGCCGCGGCCGATTGGACGGTGCACACCGACAACCTCTCTCTTGAAGAGGTGACCCAGGAGATAGTCCACGGCTGGGACTACTGGAGGCGGTCGTACCGAGGAGGGGCTGTTGAGGCCAATGCCGTAGCAACAGTAACAACCTCTACGCGCAGCTATCCCATCATAGCAGGCTGGGGTACGCTGGAAATGCTGGGCGCCAACATGACAGCAGCAGGGCTTTCGGGCTCAGCCTTTGTCATTAGCGACGAGACTCTACGCTATATTTATGGCGATAGAATACTCAGGTTTCTGGAGCAGGCCGGCTTCAAGGCCCAGTCCATGTCTCTGCCGCCGGGCGAGACGTCCAAGACTCTGGCCAGTGTCCAGCGGGTATATGATTTCCTAGTCAACCACAGAGCAGAAAGGTCGGATGTCATTGTGGCTTTCGGCGGCGGCGTTATAGGTGATATCGCCGGGTTCGTGGCCGCCACGTTCTTGCGCGGTATAGCCTTTGTGCAAGTGCCGACAACCCTGGTGGCCATGGTTGATGCCAGCATCGGAGGCAAGACAGGGGTAGACCATCCTCAAGGGAAAAACCTTATCGGCGCCTTCTATCAGCCATCGTTGGTGCTGGCCGACGTGCAATTGCTGACGACGCTGGAGCGCCGGGAACTGATGTCTGGCTGGGCGGAAGTAATCAAACACGGCCTGATACTGGACGCCGAACTCTTCGAGTACCTGGACTCACACGCCGACAGTCTCAAAGCACTTGAAGAAGAGGCTGTCGTATACGCAGTTTCTCGTAGTGCACAGATAAAAGCCCAGGTGGTCTCGGAAGACGAACGGGAGACCACGGGCAGGCGGACGCTGCTCAACTACGGGCATACGATAGCCCATGGCATTGAGACCGCTACAGACTATAAGCAGTACGCTCATGGTGAAGCTGTATCTATCGGCATGGTGGGCGCGGCCATGCTGGCCGAACGCCGTGGATTGGTCAAGCCCAATGTCACGGCGAGGCACAAAGAGGTGCTGGAGAAGTTCGAGTTGCCGGTGTCCTCCCCGGACGTCAGCCAAACCGCTGTGCTCAAGGCCATGGAGACAGATAAAAAAGTGAAGCGCAAGGCCATCCGGTGGGTGCTTCTAAAACAGATCGGGAAAGCGGTAGTGCGCTCCGACGTATCCGAGGCTCATGTGCGAGAGATACTCACCGAGCTGGGAATGAAATGAGGCAGTACGGGCATCACTTCACCCAGGTGGTGAATTCGGACACCGGAGCACGCTCACGATCGAACCTGTTCACGGGATCGGACATATCTGGATAGCCCAGCGATATCGCGAACACGGCCAGGTTCTCTTCCGGTATGGGCAGTAGTTCTTTCAGGACTTCCGGGTAGCCCACAGCCATTACGGTAGGACACGTGGCCAAGCCTTTCTCCGTTGCTAGCAGCATTATGCACATGCCTATCATGCCTATGTCGGGCAGCGCATGAGGGTAAATTGCCCTGGGGACGTGTATAACGGCCACGACTGGAGCGCCAAAAAACCGCAGCATTTCTTGTGCCCACCATATGCGTCCCTGTATGTCCTTCCTGTCGATGCCCTTGGCCTTCAATACTTTGCTACCCAGCGTTCTCGAGCGCTCTTTCAGCACTCGGGAGTATGAAGGTAAAGGAATCTCCGGATGGCCGATAATATCGATCTTCGAAGCCTCCACGAGAGCCTTACTCAGCCTCTTCTTTGCGTCCCCGGAAACGACGACGATGTTCCATGCCTGCGTATTGCTCTCCGAGGGCGCCCAACGAGCGATATCCAATATGTCCTTCAGGACGTCTTCGGGCACCGGATCGGACAGATACGCCCGCATAGAACGCCTCTCCAATATGGCACGCCTGAGTTCCATTCTTGCTGACCTCGTTGGCACCAGGGCTAAGATACGGAGAAGTATACCATAGAAGCATACAGCAGCCGGAAGTTCTGCCTGTAGGAGCATGGTAAACTGGTATTAAGGTATGCAGCCGGAGATGGCCCGGCTGAATGCCTCTTAGTTCGGAACAAGATGTAATGGCTGATTCCACCAGGCTCGCCTGCTCGACGGACGAGATGACTTCGCTTGAGCCCAACAAGATCAAGGAACTGCTGGACAAGGACTCAAGGAATGAGTTCCTGCTCCTCGACGTGCGACAGCCTGAAGAGTATGCTGCTGGCCATATAGCCGGGGCGGTGCTCATACCCTTGGGGGAGCTGGAGTCCCGGCATACAGAACTGAGCAGGGCCAAAAAGATAATTGTCTACTGCCGCACAGGGCGGCGCACCATGGCCGCGGGAATCGTCCTGTGCCGGCTCGGATTCGAAAACCTATATCACCTCAAGGGCGGCATTGAGAATTGGGCGTACAACACAGTCAAGGAAAAGCCGGGGCGCAAGCCAGGCCTAATCCCCGAGACTTCCTGGCCCAAGGACATACTCGTGCTGGCAATGAAGCTGGAGAAAGGCTCCGCGGAGTTCTACTTGCAAGCAGCGGATAAGGTGCAACCGCCGGAAACGAAGCAGTTGTTCCGTACCCTGGCGGCCTTCGAGGAAAGGCACATGCAGAAGGTGTATGAGAAGGCAGAGAGAACGCTTGGCCGGGGCTATTTGCCGCCGTGGGAACAGCTAAGACGTGACCTGAAGGTGGAATACATGGAGGGCGGTGTCGAGGTCAGCTCTCGGCTGGCGGAAATCAACGAAAACTTCAGGGATGAGATGGAGGCACTGGAGATGGCATTGGAGAAAGAATACCTTGCGTATGACTTCTACCAGCGTGCTTCAGTGCTCTTGCCGGACGCCGATGCCAGAATACTCTTGCACAGCCTGGCTCTGGAGGAACGTGGCCACGCGGACACAGTGCTGAACCGCCTGTCGAATATAGTGCGTTAGCTGAGCCCGAACAAACCGTACCCCCTGACGTAGCCCGTGCCCACAGCCACTTCCGACCGATAGTCATGGTCCATATGACTTCCTCGGCTGAGATGTCATCGCTTACTGGCCTTGCCCAATTATGTCAGGCATTATTGTCAAATACATGCCGTTCCAAGTTTACGATAATATCCGCTGGGACAAAGAGACAACGGGCCTCCTTGCAACTTTCACCGGAAAATGGTAGGCTACCGCTTTGCCTGCGTCAGGCATTTCGTATAAGGAAAGGAGGCAACATGCCAGGTATTTTCTGGGTAGTGCCAATTGCGGGCGCGATCGCCGTGGTATTCGCGCTTTCTCTGGCACGGTGGGTCTTGAAGCAGTCGGCGGGTACCCCGAAGATGCAAGAAATCGGCGGCATCATCTTCGAAGGGGCTTGGGCCTTCATGAAACGCCAATACCGCACCATCGCCATGATCTCGATACTGGTCGCGATCATTATCGGTGTACTGGTCGGTGCATTGAGCGGAAGCAAAGAACTGGACACCCTGGGCGTGAGCGCCCTGGGAATTGGATGGCGGACAGCGGTGGCCTTCCTCGTCGGCGCATTCTGCTCAGCCGTGTCCGGTTTCATCGGCATGTACATCGCCGTCAAGTCGAACCTTCGCTGCGCGGCAGCTTCACAGCGTGGACTGAACGCAGCAATACAGGTCGCCCTGCGCGGCGGCGCCGTATCAGGGTTCCTCATCGTTGCGCTTAGCCTCATCGGAGTGACTGCAATCTTCTTTGCCTTCGGTGGCTATAACAATCCCGATATAGCACCGAACCTAATCGTAGGTTTCGGCTTCGGCGCCTCTTTCGTGGCGCTGTTCGCCCAACTCGGAGGCGGTATCTATACTAAGGCTGCCGATATGGGCGCCGACCTTGTGGGCAAGGTTGAGGCCGGTATACCGGAGGACGACCCGCGCAACGCCGCGGTCATCGCCGACCTGGTTGGGGATAACGTAGGTGACTGCGCCGGCCGTGGTGCTGACCTGTTCGAGTCTACAGCAGCCGAGAATATCGGCGCCATGATACTTGGTGTGGCGGTGTATGCCATAACCAGAGACGTAGCCTGGATACTCTTCCCGCTGGTGGTCCGCTCCTTCGGGCTTATTGCCTCCATGATTGGCATCCTCGCGGTGCGTGGTCGAGAAGGCGAGAACCCTATGAGCGCACTGAACCGCGGCTACTATATAGCCGTCGTGCTGAGCGTGGTCGGCATGTACATTACCACCAGGTTCATGCTGGGCGGTAACAACTGGCTGTTCGCCGCCGGCCTTGTAGGCATAATCGCCAGCGTTGTGGTTGTATACATTACGCAATACTACACCGAGGGACGTTATGGCCCCGTCAAGGGAATCGCCAACGCATCGAAGACCGGCCCGGCGACCAACATCGTCATCGGTATGTCTGTCGGCTTCGAGACGACTCTATCCTTCGCTCTCGTTATCGGCGTCTCTCTATTGCTGTCCCACTGGCTCGGCACACAGAGCGGCGTAGCCGGGGCTGGAGCCTTCGGCACCGCCGTGGCTACCATGGGTATGCTGATGACTGCCTCATACATACTCGCCGAGGATACCTTCGGGCCGATAACCGACAATGCCAACGGCGTGAACGAAATGGCTGGCTCGGGTTCAGAGATACGGCGCATTACAGACCGGCTGGATGCGGTCGGCAATACCACCAAGGCCTTGACCAAGGGTTACGCCATGGTGTCTGCTGGCCTGGCCGCATTTTTGCTCTTCCAGGCTTACCTGGACAGGGTGGCCCTCTTGCGCGGGTTGGACAAGTACGATGTTGTTAACCTCGCCCGCGTCGAGGTGTTTATCGGAGCTCTTCTGGCGACAATGCTCGTGTACTTCTTCAGCGCCTACGCCATCAAGGCCGTCGGCAAGACGGCGGGCAAGATAATCGAAGAGGTCCGCCGTCAGTTCAAAGCCGACCCGGGCATCATGGCCGGCACATCCAAGCCGGACTACGCTCGCGCCGTGGACATCACAGCCAGGGCGGGCCTTCGTGAGATGGTGGTGCCCGGCCTCATGCCTGTGCTTAGTCCGGTGCTGGTCGGCGTCATATTCAAATACCTCAATCCAGACTACGACGCGGCGATGGTGGTAGCCGCATTTCTCATGGTGGGTACTATCGCCGGCATTATGCTCGCCGCCTTTATGAACAATGGAGGTGGCGCCTGGGACAACGCCAAGAAGACAATCGAGGACGGCCAACTTAAGGACGACAACGGGAATCCCATTGGCAAAGGTACCCAGACCCATGCCGCCGCCGTTGTCGGCGACACGGTTGGCGACCCGCTCAAGGATACCGCCGGCCCGTCACTGCACGTGCTGGTCAAGCTCTTGGCTACCATAACACTGGTGATGCTACCCTTGTTCAAATAGACCGTCGAACAATATAGAACGACTACGGGCGAGACTCAAAAGGTCTCGCCCGCGTTTTTCTGTGAGGCAAACAAAGGGGTCAGTCTGGTATGCCTGACAGCCACGTTCACGACGGTTGGTTCTGCGTGGTTGGTGAAGGTGGGTCGGAAAGAAGTTGGACAGACGGCGCCAGAAGGCGTTCCAGGGATTGCGAATCCAGTTGATTGAGTACCGCTTTGGCCCTTTTCTTGGCTGGCTCAAGCTCAGCAGGAAGGTCACGACAGTCTGCCAGGAACTTTCTGATATCCTTCGCCATGGCACGTCCCTTGTCCTCGGCATCGCATGCATCCACCGCCTTAAACCCCTGAAGTTTTCGCGGCCCCTGGCCGCAGCCCCGGCAAGACTCCCATATCATGAAGCTCGCACCACAGCCGGCGTTGAAAATCAGAAAACCCGGCGGTGTGGCAACAGGCGGCACACCATGAGACAGACACATCGCCGTTTCTTCATGTCCCAGGCCGTTGCAATCAACAGTAATGTGGCCCCCCGGAGGTACCAGGCCACATAGCATTTCCAGCGCCTTCCAGGGCAGGCCGGGCGTGTACACATGGCGTACTTTGGGCTCAACCCCAAAGCAGAACCGGGACCTGAGGACGCTGATATCGATCCAGTTGTAGCCCCGGTGCTCTCCCTGGCTGTGCAACGCAACAACTACCGGCTCACAGCTTACACGTGAGATGGCATCCAGCAGGAAGATCTCGAAATGCACGGCGCCGCTGCGGTCTTCCGGCCCCTGCAACACGAGCATCTCATAGCTGAAGCGCAGAGGCTTACGATGAAGGCCAGCTAACGGGTGCTTGCGGTCGGGTGGAGTCCAGCCTTTTTCCAATAGAGCGAGGTGATGGTTATTAGACATCTCGAAGCCCTGTTGTCGTCAGGGGCTCAATCATAGCATGAAAGGTACAAAAATAAAATCGGTGCACCATCACCCCTGTGTCCCACACCGCTTCCTCGAGGAAGCGGGGGGAGGAATTCTGTTCTGAAGGGGGCTGGCCTCCTTCGTACACGCTCCTGCTGGCGGGATCTGGAACAATGGGGTCTATGGTGCACCTGAGAAACAGGCCCTGATATCATGAGTTAGTAGGTTGCTCGGCGGAGGAGAGTCATGGCTGCATTGATACTTGTTCTCGCCGTTGCCTTAGCACCGGGGTTGTTCTGGCTCTATATAGTGTATCGCAGAGACAAGTTCCATCCCGAGCCACGGGCGTTGGTAGCCGGGACATTCTTTCTGGGAATGGTTGTAGCCGTGCCTGTGGCCGCAGTTGAAGCTTTGCTTGAACCACACCCGGTCGGCACCTCCGAACCGCTGAACCTTGAGACTGCGGCGTATGTCGCCTTCGTCGTCGCCGGCATCACTGAGGAGATCGGCAAGTTCGTGGTCGTA
This sequence comes from Chloroflexota bacterium, assembly GCA_016190755.1. Taxonomy (GTDB): domain Bacteria; phylum Chloroflexota; class Dehalococcoidia; order JACPPY01; family JACPPY01; genus JACPPY01. The sequence goes on from JACPPY010000076.1 coordinate 51,491, forward strand.
AGAGGAACGGTATATAGCTCCAGATATTTCGACGAGCCCATTGACGGGATCGTATACTCGTCCGCAGCAGCACTGGGTTTTGCCTCTCTGGAGAATGTCCTGTACGTATTGCGGTTTGGCATCGAGATAATGTTAATCAGAGGCCCTGTATCTTCCCTGGGCCATGCCGTGTTCTCCGCCTTCTGGGGCTATCCTCTCGCCTTGAGGAAAGTGCACAAACAGAGGACATCTTTCGGCACCATAGCGGGACTTCTTGCCGCCATCGTGGTACACGGACTGTTCGACTTCACCCTATTCGCTGGCGGGGATGTATCCCTGGCCTTCATACCCCTTTTCATCGCGGGCGCAGTCATCTTCTTTGCCATGATCGGCCACGCGCTCAAGGTCTCTCACTACGGATAGCATGGAAGACAGACAGCGATCTGAAGACGGAGATGGCCAACGAGGTCCAGTACACTCAGCCATAACCTCATGCCAGCAATCCGGCGGGACGTAAGGGAAAAGAAGGCGGCCAGCATTGACGCCATCGTTATGGGGTGAGAGGCCTACCTAACCCCTGACCTTTTGTCCTCTTTTTCGTTGTTATTAGCAAAATTCTTCACCGGCGCAGCGATGTCGGACAGAAAGGAATACGATGAGACGGCATTCTCTTATGTTAATCAGTACCATTCTCCTGGCGGCATTGCTCGCGCCGCTTATATCCGCCTGCATACAGAAGGTCGAGGGCTCCGTGGACGGATACACGGCAGTGCTTCCAGCGGTGATCCAGTCGGGGAGCACTCAGAATATCTCCCTCTCGTTGTTCCGGGGCGACCAACTGGCGTCAGACACCGTCGAGTTGGCCTTGCTCAAGGGGCAAGATAAGGTTGCCGACTCGACGGCCCGCGTTGACGGCAAGGGGACTGTGAGGCTTGACGTACCGCCCCTGGAGGACGGCGAATACACAGTAAGGCTGAAGGGCAGCGGTTTCCAGGATGAGGCTAAGGTAAAGGTGGACAACTCCTACCTGGTATTCCTGGAGACGGACAAGCCCATTTATAAACCCGGCCAGACCGTGCATATGCGCGTCATCTCACTAAGTCCGGAACTCAAGCCGGTAAGCGAGAAGATAAGCGTAGAGGTGATGGATGCCAAGGGAACGAAGGTCTTCCGCAAGGCGATTGATACGGACGACTACGGCACGGTTACGCTTGACCTGCCCGTGTCTGCTGAGCCTAACCTGGGAGTTTGGAAGATAGCTGCAGCCGGAGCGAAAGCGAAGACACAGCTGGACGTGCGTATAGAAGAGTACGTGCTGCCCAAGTACGAGGTGAAGGTCGACCTGCCCAAGGAATGGTTTCTGGTCAATGAGCCTATAACCGGCAAGATAAGCGCGGAGTATTCCTTCGGCAAGCAAGTGAACGGCGATCTGGAGATAAAGGCCTCGCGCTACGTCGGCCAGTGGCAGGACTACGCTACGTATACGGTGCCTATTGACGGCCAGTCAGAGTTCACCATTCCAGCCGCAGGCTACGTGGCTGCCGTGCCCGCCGCTGGAGGCCAGGGGAACATCATGCTGAATGTTTCTGTAATTGAGGAGGCGACGGGTTACAACGAAAAGACCAGCCGTATGCTTACCGTAGCCCAATCTCCGACGAACTTGCAGGTAATCCCCTCAGGCTCCATGTTCAAGCCAGGCATACCTTTCTCTTTCTTGCTGGTGACGAAGACGCCGGATGGTAGGCTGGTGGAAGCTAAAGCCAAGGTCCGCATATCTTACGTTTCCAAAGAGTTTAAAGAGATAGGGAGCGAAGATAAGACTACGGACACGATCAAGGGGAAGGCGCTGCTCCAGGTGACACCCCCCGTCAATGCTGTAGCGATGTCGATAGAGGCATCGACCCCGGATGCACGCGCCTCAAAGACCGTTCAGGCAGGGTATTCTCCTTCCGGCAACTTCATACATGTGGAGCAGACAAGCGAAGGCACGGCCGCCTTGGGCCAGACAATAGCCTTCAAGGTGTACTCCACGAAAGAAGCCTCTAACTTCTACTACGAGGTCATCTCTCGCGGCAAGGTTGTCTTCAGTGATTTCACTCGTGGTGACAGCATATCATTCAAAACGACACCAGCAATGGCGCCGACGTCCAAGCTGCTCGTGTACCAGATACTGCCTAATGCCGAGGTGGCGGCGGACTACATACCATTCAAGGTTGATGCACAGTACCCTCAAGCAGTAAAGGTTGACTTCAGCAAGCCAGAAGCCAGGCCCGGTGAGGACGTGACCATAAGCGTACAGACGGACGGCCAGGCAAAGGTCGGCCTGGCGGCTGTGGACAAATCGGTATTCATTCTGGCCGAGAACCGGCTTAACCTGCAGCAGGTGTTCGACGAGCTTGAGAAACTGTACATGAAGCCGCAGGTTGAGATACACGAGGTCTCGCCACTCTACAGAGAGTCAGTGGCCATCAAGGGCTCCCGGGATGTGTTCAAGGATGCCGGCGCGGTCGTCATAAGCAACAAAAGCATACCCGAGGGCGCAGAATACAAGAACAAAAACATGCCACGGCCCATGCCACTGGGCGGCGTGTGGAAAATGGCGGATCAGGCAGCCAGCGGTGCGCGCGGCGCAGTGCCTCCAGTTCCCGCGGCGGCCCCTGTCCCTGAGGCTTCCCACTCAGGGTTGGCCGAGGTAAAACGCGTACGGCAGTTCTTCCCCGAGACCTGGATATGGCAAGAACTTACTACCGACGCCAGTGGCAAGGGAGCATTCAAGGTGAAAGTGCCTGACAGCATAACTACCTGGATGCTCCGTGCCGTTGCCCTGTCCAAGAGCAAAGGCCTGGGAATCGCGGAAAGCCAACTGAGGTCCTTCCAGCCCTTCTTCCTCAGCGTGGACCTGCCCTACTCAGCGATACGCGGCGAGGAGTTTCCTGCCAAGATCGCCATATACAACTACCTGGATACCTCGCAGAGTGTCACAGTCAAGCTGGATACGTCGCCCTGGTTTGACCTGCTGGATAAACCGGAGAAGACCGTGGACATCAAGGCCAACGATATCGGCGGCGTGCAATTCATGATAAGGCCGAAGAAATTGGGTGTGAACGACCTCAAAGTCACAGCTCAAAGTAAGCAAGACGCCGATGCCGTGATAAAGACTCTCATGGTCGAGTCTGAGGGCACGCCCAGAGAACTGGTCGACAACCTGATACTATCCGGTGGAGGCTCGAAGGCTGTTGATACGTCGGTCCCGCCCCAGGCGATAGACGACTCGGCGCGGGCTTACCTGACTTTGACCTCCTCGTACCTGGCGCAGACTATAGACGGGCTGGAAGGGTTGCTGCAAATGCCTTTCGGCTGCGGCGAGCAAAACATGATAGTCTTCGCCCCGGATGTCTTCATAACGAAGTACCTCAAGCAGTCTGGGCAGTTAAAGCCAGAGGTCATGGCCAAGGCGGAGAAACTGATGCTCACTGGCTATCAGAGAGAGCTAACCTACCGACGCAGCGACGGCTCGTTCTCGGCCTTCGGACAACAGGATAAGGAAGGAAGCCTGTGGCTCACATCCTTCGTTCTTAAGAGTTTCGCCCAGGCCAGTGACCTGATCTTCATCGACGACAACGTGCTGGCGCAGGCACAGTCATGGATAAAGGCCCACCAGAACGCCGATGGCTCCTTCGATGCAGTTGGATTTGTCATACACAAGGAGATGATGGGCGGACTGCAGGGGAAGACAGCCATGAGTTCGTACGTGGCGATCGCCCTCATGCAGGCTGGAGAGAAGGTTTCTTCTGCCCGGGCTGTTTCCTACCTGGAGGGCAAACTGAGCGATATCACCGACTCATACACCGCAGCTCTCGCGGCGTACGCGCTGGAGTTAGGTAATAGCCCGAAGGCCGCCGACGCTTATAACAAGCTGATGAAGATGGCCAAGGACGATGAGAACGGCCTGCATTGGGGTGGGGTGCAACCTGGTGAGCCAGGACCTATGCCGATGCCAAAGTTAGTACCCGGGATGCCAGGTGGGTACATGCCGGCGCCCAGGACGTCGGACATAGAGGCGACTGGGTACGCCACACTGGCACTAGTTAAGCACGGAGACGCAGCCAACGCTGGCAAGGCCGCCCGATGGTTGGTCTCCAAAAGAAACGCGTACGGTGGCTTTGGCTCGACCCAGGATACTGTCGTTGGATTGGAGGCGCTTACCTCATACGCCACCGGCGTCAGAGCAGATGTCGACCTGATAGTCACGGTCGAAGCCGGCGGCAAGACCCAGGAGGTGAGGGTCCGATCTGACAATTTCGATGTCCTGCAGATAGTCGAGTTACCGGTCAACAGCCAGGTAAACATCAAAGTAGCTGGCAAGGGCGACGCGGTAGCCCAGGTGGTACGGCGCTTCAACCTGCCGGAGACGAAGAAGGCGGAAGAAGCCATGAAGGTGGATGTCAGCTACGATGTCACACGAGTGGCGGTGAACGATCTGGTGAAGGTTTCGGTGAAAGTAGCATTTAATCCGCCGTTCCCGGTAGAGGCTGGCATGACGGTCGTGGACATCTCGGTGCCCACCGGGTTCGCTCCGGTCAGCGATTCCATCGCGGCTGCCGTCAAAGCCCAGAAGAAACTACAGCGGTTCGACATCTCCGGCCGCAAGGTCATCTTATATATTGAGAACATGATGCCCGGCGACACGCTGGCATTCAGCTTCGATGTGAAGGCCATGTACCCGGTCAAGGCCAAGGGCACCTCGTCCAAGGCATACTCCTACTACAGGCTCGAACTGTCTGGTGAGACGATGGGACAGGACATGGTTGTAGTGGATAGATAGCACGTTGCAACATGACGCACCCCGAACCTCCGGTCTGCTCCGGCATGGCTCGGGGTGTGTCATTGCAGGGCCTCCGCCAGCCCTTGACACAAGAATGCCGCCGGACTAGACTTTGCGTAGAACATTAGTTCTATGGAGGTCAAGCAGCGGATGGTGGAGCTATCGCAAAAACGGCGCCAAATACTGAACTTTATTCGCGGCTTTGCCGAAGAACACGGCTATCCTCCCACCGTACGTGATATACAAAACGGATGTCACATTTCATCTACCTCCGTGGTCGACCATCACCTGCGCGTGCTGGAGCGCGACGGGCTTCTGCGGAGGGATGGCAAGACATCGCGCGGCTTGGAGTTAATCGGTGCTCCACCGCTGAAAAACACTATCCTCGTGCCCATGGCCGGCAACATTGCGGCTGGCCAACCGATTCCTGTACCGCAGCCCGACGCCTGGGACACAGTCTCCGGCGGGGAGACCCTGGAACTGCCCGCAGAAATAATCCGCGGCCGCAAGAACGTATATGCGCTTCGCGTCAAGGGTCAATCCATGGTAGATGCCCTGATAAATGACGGTGACATCGTGCTCATGCAGCAGGTGCCCGCGGTCGATGATGGAGATATGGCGGCCGTATGGCTGAAACAAGAGAAAGCAGTCACGCTGAAGAAACTTTACCGCGACAAGGACCGCCTGAGGCTGGAACCAGCAAACACCCTCATGAAGCCAATCTACGTATCGCCTGAGAACACTGAGGTACAGGGCAAAGTAGTGGCGGTGATCAGGACATACTAGAAGATCGATCTACTGTGAAGCCGGGCATACTGCCATTGTCGGCCTGTTCTGACTGCGGCATGGTGACGATCGGCAATCAGGAGTGTACAATGCACGGTGATAGCGACGATCATGTTGGAGTACTACTGTGGGATACTCATTTCTGCCGGAATTCCAGAGCGTCGGCGCAGAGCTTCGCCATGATAGGCTCGTCACTGCCTGCGGTGGCAACCTGAGCATGAGGCTCGGCAATCGTATGCTCATCACGCGGCATGGCTGCTCCCTGGGTCGTCTGACGAATAACGAGCTCGTCGAGACCGGATACGAGCCCGAAGACTCGGCCGACATCCGGGCATCAATGGAGCTTCCCGTGCATCGCGCTATCTACCACCACACCACCGCTCTGGCTATCGTGCACGCTCATGCCCCTCATGCCATCGCCGTTTCAATGAAGGCACAAGACATACGCCCGTTGGATGTTGAGGGTTCCGTCCTATTGGGCATAGTGCCTGTGCTTGGTCAGAGGGAAGAGATCGGCCCCGGCCACGGCGCCGAGCATATCGCTCGTGCATTGCAGGATAAACACGTGGTTATGGTGCGGGCCCACGGATGCTTCGCTGTGGGAAGAGACCTTGAAGAGGCACACGGCTACGTTTCCACACTCGAGGAAAGCTGCCGAATCCTGTGCCTGCTGCGGTCAATGGGGCAATAACGGACCAGCCAGGCAGAGGGCTTTATCTGCCCTTATTGACCTTGACCTCTGCTCCCAGTCCAGAGCGTACGGGCGTGCACCAGTGCTTGTACTTCGGGCTGCGTCCGTAGATGGCGTCGAAATACAGCTTCTGGAGCTGCCTGGTTACCTTACCGACAGAGCCATCGCCGATCCTGTAGTTGTCCACCTCTACGACCGATGTAAGGTGCGCGGCCGTACCGGTGAGGAAACACTCGTCTGCCGTGAGCAATTCGCCGCGGCGGAAGTGCCGCTCCACCGTTTCTAGTCCCATCTCGTTGCGGGCAATTTGAATTACGCAGTCTCGGGTAATGCCCATCAGTATGCTGTCGTATACCGGCGGCGTTATGAGTTGATTACGCCTGAGGATAAAGACGTTCTCACCGCTGCCTTCTGAGATGAATCCATCGCGCGTCTCGATGATAGACTCGTCGAAGCCCTTGTGGAAGGCATCGGTGCGGGCAAGCGCTGAGTTGACGTAGAAGCCGGTTATCTTGGCTCCCGGGGGCACCTGGGTGTCGTCCGGCCGGCGCCACGAAGATATACAGCAGCGTGCTCCCTTGTCAGGATCCAGGTATGGGCCCCAGGGTATGATGAATATGGCTACTTCTACTTCTACCTGATGCAGGCGGACCCAAAGCGCCTCAGACGCTGTATAGATAATAGGCCGGACATACTGGTCTTCCTTCAGGTCTTCCTTCTGAGCTAGCTCGATGGTAATGCGGGTGAGTTCTTCCGCCGTATAGGGCACATTGAACCTCAGCAGCTTGGCGTTGTTCAGCAGCCTCTGGTAATGCTCCTGGACACGAAAGAGGTATACCTGATGCTCCTCTTTGTTCCAGTTGCCACGTATGCCTTCAAATACGGCCGTGCCGTAATGGAAGGCATGGGTCATGACACTCAGGTTGGCCTGAGAGAACGGAACAAGATTCTTTTTAAAGTAGGCGTAAGCGGGCATCGCGCCTCTCCTCTATCTTTCTCTCCCGTGGGCCAACGGCAAGCGCTTTCCCATAGGAGTGGCGATGCGCGTCATTATATCTCAACGAAGTGTCCCTGACAACGCTGGCCAGGGCAAGAGCTTCCCGCGAAACGCGCAAAACTGCAAAGCACCAGATACGAAAGGTCTTGACCGGGGCAGTTCCACAGATACGGACTGATTCACCGACTACCGCGTTTCGCGGGAAATTCCATGGGGTAATTATTC
>JACPPY010000075.1 GCA_016190755.1 Chloroflexota bacterium
ATCGCTGGGAGTGAATAATTACCCCATGGAATTTCCCGCGAAACGCGGTAGTCGGTGAATCAGTCCGTATCTGTGGAACTGCCCCGGTCAAGACCTTTCGTATCTGGCGCTTTGCAGTTTTGCGCGTTTCGCGGGAAGCTCTTGGAAGAGACTGGGTATTGACTTCGCGTGGCAGTAAGGGGTATGATACTCCCTACCAGTAGGGAGTAGGAGGATAACTCCTCAGCGGGAGTAAATCGCGGCCATGAACAAAAAGGAGTATCGATATTCGCAAGACAAGTCAGCTCTTCTGGACAGGATGAAAAAGATCGAGGGCCAGGCAAGGGGGATCCGGCGCATGATCGAAGAGGGCCGTTACTGCGTAGATATCGTGCAGCAACTGGCAGCCCTGACGGCAGCGGCAGATGAGGTATCTCTTCTTGTCCTTCAGGACCATATACAGGGTTGTGTTGCCGACGCCATCAGGAGCGAGAACGGCGCGCATCACATAGAGGAGCTGATAGTGACTTTGCGGAAGGTGATGAAGAGGTAAGAGATCGCCATGTGTCATCTGGTGTTATTCCTGCCTGTGCTGGGCCTGCCGGTGTTCTGGCTCATGCCGGTCGGCTACAGCATACCGATCTACGCCGCAATATTGCTTCTCTCCCTGCCGTTGTACTGGCTGGTCATGCGAGGGATGCAACGGCCATTGGCGGTGGGAATTGAAAGTATAGTAGGCGCCAGAGTTGAGGTGGTCAAGAAACTAGGGCTTAGGCGTACGGGAATGTATCTCGTTCGTTCACATGGGGAGCTATGGACCGCTTTCGGCAGTGCCGGATTTGAGGCCGGCGATAGGGCGATCGTGGTTTCGTTTGAGGGTAACTGTCTTGTTGTTGGGCCGGCGGACGATACAAAGAAGGCGAGTGCACATCCGCCCTTAAACCATGCAGGTCAGAGGGTAGATACGGAATAGAGAAGGGACGCCTGTGTTTCGATTCCTTTATCGTAGCCTGTTCACCGACCGGAGCCGGACGGCGCTCAGTATGCTGGCCGTGGGTAGCGCCATCATGCTGTTGGTGGTGCTTGAAGGGTTCAAGGTCGGGCTGTGGCAGCAGGTCAGGTCTTACCGCGAGCACCTGCCGGTGCAACTGGTAGCCACCGCCTCGTCTACTTCAAGCACCGTACAAACACGCTCGTCATTGCCGCCAGACATCGCCTCACAGGTAGAGGCAGTGCCCGGTGTGCAGAGAGCCTATCCCCTCGTCAGTGTGCCGGCTATTTTCGCCCACCGCGATATGAAGACGCCCATCTCGGTCATCGGGTATGACACGAAGGGCGGCCCCTGGCTGCTCAAGTCCGGACGGAACAATGCGGTGTCCGGCGAAATGGTCATGGACTACGCGCTGGCGAAAAAGCACCGCCTGGACTTAGGGGATACGGCGTCCCTCTTTGGCCGGGACTTTCGCGTCGTCGGCCTATCGGGTGGCACGGCCTCTATGCTCGGCTCCTATGTCTTCATAGGCCTGGAGGACGCCTATTCCATCGTGTCAACGGCGGAATCTGGCAGAAGTGTATCTGCAAATGCCCCCAACCTGCTTCTGGTGGAGGCTGCACCGGGTTTCCAGGTAGCCACCGTCCGGAAAGCGGTGGAGGAAGCGGTACTCGCCATTGACCTCCTCTCGCCCGGGGAACTGGCGGACAACGACGTGGCATCCGTGCAGGAATCGATAGGGCCCGCCATAAACCTGATGATATTCGTGGCGTACCTGGTTGGAGTACTGGTCATCGGGCTGACCTTGTATGCCACGGTGTTTGAACGTCTGCGGGAGACGGGCATCATGAAAGCCATAGGCGCCAGCGACGGCCGCCTGTACCGGTACGTTCTTGGCCAGGCCATGCTGTTCGCTGTCGCGGGCTTTGCCCTGGGACTGGCAGGCAGCCTGGGTGTGGCCGCTCTGATATCGTGGTTTGTGCCCCAATATCTCGTGGTGCCGCTGGATTCTCAAGTGCTCCTGCGCAGCGGCGTTGCCGGCCTGCTCATGTCGTCTCTGGCGTCGCTGCTCCCCATAAGACAGGTAGCTGGAGTGGACCCGGCCGTGGTGTTCAGGCAGTAAGGCTATGATACAGTTAACTATCAAGAACCTGCTTCAGGAAAGGACCCGCCTGGCGATAAGCTTGGGCGGAGTCGCATTGGCTCTTTTTCTGGTGCTGTTGCTGGAGGGCATATTCGAAGGCACATCGGAGCAACTGGTTGCCTACCCGGAGGAAAGCAAGGCTGATGTGTGGGTCATGCAGTCTGGGGTCTCCAACATGCATATGGCCACCTCGGTGCTCCCTGCCCGACTGAAGGGGGCCATCGATGATGTGCCCGATGTTGAGTCTGTATCGCCCATCATCTATGCCAATGTGCCCGTACGGACCGGCGCGAAGCGTTGGCCCTCGTACGTGGTGGGAGTGCAGCCGGGCTCGGAGCAAGGCGGCCCCTGGGATATGAAGGAAGGCTCACCCGGTCCCAAAGCCGGGGAAGCGGTCATATCGGACCTGATGGCCAGCAAGAGCGGGTTGGTGCTGGGGGATGAGCTGGAAATACTTGGACGTAAGCTCCGCATCGCCGGCCTATCGCGGGGCACATTCTCCATGGCCAATACGATCACATTCGTTTCTTACGAGGACATGGAAGCGCTTCTAGGTGTTCCGGGAACGGCCAGCTACCTCCTGGTGAAAGGAAGACCGGGAATTTCGGCGAATGTCCTGGCGGAGAGCATCAGACGTTCAGTATCCGGCGTCAACGTCATGACCCGGGAGGAGTTTGTGGCCAGCGACCTCAGCATGTCGCGCCAGATGGGGGCCGAGGTCATACAGGTGATGTCGCTCATCGGCTTCGTGGTAGGTGTTCTGGTCATAGGTCTGACAATGTATACTGCCACTGTCAGGCGTTCCAGGGAGTATGGTATTGCCAAGGCTCTCGGGGTGAGGGACCGGCAGTTGCTGGCGGCAGTGGGATTCCAGAGTGTGATAGTGGCCCTTCTGGGCCTGGGACTTGCCATAGCCGTGGCGTATCTCTTTCGGCCGTTGGTGAACGCCTTTGTTCCGGAGGTGCCGTTGGTCTACCCGGCCGCCAGCCTCGTCAAGCTCGGTTTGTCGGCGTTGGGGATCGCGTTCCTGGCGTCTCTACTGCCCGCCTATCGTATCTCGCGGGTGGAGCCTGCCGTGGTATTCAAGGAGTGAGGTAGTGACCATGAGTGAACATATTGCATTGAAGGCCATCGGCCTGACCAAGACCTACGGCTCTGGCCACACGGCGGTAAAAGCCGTGGATAACGTATTCCTGGACGTCAGGCAGGGGGAGCTGGCGCTCATAATGGGGCCGTCAGGCTCCGGCAAGACGACCCTCCTTTCCATGCTGGGGGGCCTGCTGCGCCCGACATCGGGACAGGTGTTTGTCAATGGCACCGAGGTCACGGCATTGAATGAATCCCGTCTTCCTGACCTTCGTGCCAGGGAGATCGGCTTCATCTTCCAGGCCTTCAACCTGCTTTCCAGCCTCAACGTGAACGAGAACGTGTTGTTCCCTGCCGGCCTGGTCCGTGGAGACATGAGGAATGCACGCTTACGCTGTGGGCTGCTATTGGAACGTCTGGGACTGGGTTCCCGCCGGCACTACCTTCCCAAAAACCTCTCAGGCGGCGAAAAACAGCGAGTGGCAATTGCCAGGGCCCTGATCAACGACCCGAGGCTTGTCCTAGCCGACGAGCCGACGGGCAACCTCGACTCTAAGACCGGACACGAGGTGATGATGATCCTCCACGACATTGCACGGGACGAAGGCCGAACGGTGCTCATCGTGACTCACGACCCCCGGCTGGAGGACGTGGCAGACCGTATCCTCTGGTTGGAGGATGGCAGGCTGCTCGACCGCAAGGAGGAGGCGCATCTCTGGGTGACCGACCCGGTGTGCGGGATGAAGGTGGACGAGTGGACGGCCACTTACTTCGCTACTCACCAGGGTAAGCGATACTTCTTCTGCTCGCAACGCTGCCTGGAGCGCTTTCAAAAAGACCCCGAACCCTATATCAAAAAGCTTGAGAACGGCCTGGCAGCACCCAGGTAGGTAGCATGAGCATATCTCGGTCCCCCCAAACCCCGAGGCTTACTACCGCGAGCTCTACGCCGGGAGAGTAGGTTTTGGCCCGGGACCGCCTGGTATGTTATTCGGTTGAGGCTCCAGAATGGTGCTGGCCGGCTGCGGCGCCGGGTGGTCTAGCAGTGGAGTCGCAGGCAGCTTGGGAAGCTGTTTGGACTCCGGTATGCTTTCCCTGCCCAGGGTGGTCTCAATACGCTCCAGCAGGTCGTCAGGGTCGAAGGGCTTGAGCAGGTAAGAGTCAGCCCCCAGGCTCAGACAAGCCGGCATGGCCTTGTCTTCCGGCATTGCGCTCATGACAACTACCGGGACCTTGGAAAAGGTGCGCAGCTCTCTGAGAGCTTCCATGCCATCCTTGACAGGCATGCTCAGGTTGAGCAACACCAGGTCAGGCTTCGACGTGTGGACCTGTTCCAGGGCTTCGTCGCCGTTGCGGGCAGTCACCACGTCGTACCCATGCGCTTTCAGCTTTATTCTCACGAAGTTCACTATCCTGGCCTCATCATCCGCTATCAACACCCGAAAACGTTTTGCACTGCTTCCACCCTCCAACGGCCCCTGCTCTCCTTTGCCAACGGCCCGGGAAATCCCGGTGCGAATAGACAACGGACGCCGCAAGCTTATATAGCCCTTAAGCGGCCCAACAACCTGGTCTCCCTGTACTGCGTCCGCACTAAAAAGAAAAGACTTCCATCGTGTTTCGACCTTGAGGAAGTCTTCCCGTTCACACTTTGTGGATTCCGGCAACGCAGCCATCATAGCCCTTTCCCCGGCTTTAGACCCGCAGTTTTGCGCCACTGCCTTTCGGCAGATTTGCCTTTATCGGAAACCGACGCTTTCCCGCTCTTCCATGCTAGACTCTGTCACCTGACCTAGTCAATTGACTTTTCCACTACTATCCCCTCGGGTGCCGTACTCCGGCGAATTGGCATCCAACTCGGGCCTGGACAGGCGCGAGGGATGACACTGTTGGAGCGGTCCGGATTACTTTCGGGGATACGTGGCCGTAGCCCTGGTCGTTATGCCGCCGCGCTCCTGGTATTCCGCTTCGACTGTCATGGAGGTGGGTTCCAGAAGCTTCACGAGGTCGTTCAGGAGGCGGTTGACCGCGTGCTCCTGGAGTATGCCCACGTAGCGGAAAGACGTCAGATAGTACTTCAGGGATTTGAGTTCCACCAGCGACTGGCCCGGAACGTAGCGGATAACCAGCCGCGCGAAGTCGGGCAGGCCGGTCCAGGGACATACGGAAGTGAATTCCCGGGTCTCGTAGACAACCTCCGTCGCCGACCCTGGATAGTCGAAGGGTATGGCCTCAAGTATGGCAGTGTCTATGACCTCCTCCGTGTGTATGTCGAACCGGCGCCCGGCGTACTTATCGGCTTCCATCGCGTTACGCTCCGTTTTGCGAATGATCAGTCCATTTTATAATTAAGGCTAGAGAGTGTGCCAGCGCCGCATCCTACCGACAGCACGTCCGTATTTCCCCCTACAGAAAGGTGACCATGGCCAAACGCATATACCGGAACAAAGATATAACCGTCTTCTGGGACAGCAACAAGTGCACGCATTCAGCCAACTGCATTAGGGGGCTGCCGCAGGTGTTCAACGTCAACGCCCGCCCATGGGTCAACCTGAAGGCCGCGGACGCGGACGAAATAAGGCGAGTTATCGATACCTGTCCATCAGGGGCTCTTTCCTACGACCGCAGCGGTACGCGTAATAGACCCGGGACGGTGACCATTAAGATATCCCGTGACGGCCCTTACAAGGTGGAGGGCGACGTGAAGCTGCTCAATGACACCGGACAGGTCATCAAGACGAGGCACGCCTTTTCCCTGTGCCGCTGCGGGCGTTCCGGGAAGATGCCTTTCTGCGACGGGACGCATGCACGCATAGGGTTCAAGGACAACCTGGCATCTGATGTCCTGCCCCGGGGGATCGAGCCGGACTGAGCAGAGAGGGAACCTGCCCACGGGCTATAATGGTCGTGAGGGCCATGTGAAGCGTATCGGCGTGCTGACCAGCGGCGGCGATGCACCGGGCATGAATGCCGCCATCAGGGCGGTGGTCCGCATGGGCCTGCACAAAGGGTGGGATGTCGTCGGCATCTGCGAGGGGTATGTTGGCCTGATCACCGATGACACGACGCCCCTGTCGGCACGGCGAGTGGGCGGCATAATGCAGCGTGGTGGTACGGTTTTGGGCAGCTCCCGCAGCCCAGAGTTCAAGACGCCTGAGGGGCGCCGCATGGCTCGGGAGATGCTCAACCGTCACAGCATTGAGGCGCTGGCCATTATCGGCGGCGGCGGCTCGCAGGCGGGCGCCTTGGCTATGTTCCAGGAGGGTTTCCCCGTCGTCGGCATAGCCTCCACCATAGACAACGACCTGTATGGCATCGACATCACGATAGGCGTGGACACTGCGTTGAACGTAGCTCTCGAGGCCATAGACCGACTCAAAGTGACTGCCAGCTCGCACCGCCGCGCATTCCTGCTGGAGGTCATGGGCCGCGACTATGGGTACCTGGCGCTGATGTCGGGGTTGGCCGGTGGCGCCGATGCCATCGTGGTGCCGGAGGTGGATACAGACCCCGAGCAAATAGCTTCTGCCATGCGCGATGCCTACACGCGCGGTAAGTCTCATGCCCTGGTTGTCGTCGCCGAAGGTGCCAGGTACAACGCCGAGGGCCTGGGCCGTTACTTCCGTGAGCACCAGGAGCGCCTTGGTTTCGAGCTGCGGAGCACGGTCCTGGGCCACGTGCAACGCGGCGGCGAGCCGGGGGCTTTTGACCGGCTTCTTGGCACCCAGTGCGGCGTCGCCGCCGTCGAATGCCTGGACAAAGGGGAATTCGGTGTTCTGGCAGGCCTGAGGCATGGGCAGATATCCACCGTACCCCTGGCCGAGGTCGTCGGCCACAAGAAACCCATCGATGCCAAGCTCCTCAAGATGGCACAGGTACTATCGCAGTAGGGTCACAACTTCAAGGTGAATTGTCATTCCCGAACGCGGATACCCTTTGGGTGTGGAATCCAGGAAAGGACGTCAGCGTGGCATTTACCTTTTCATGACCAGGACTGGCCTATATGAGAGAGCAATAGACTGTCTTACTCCGGTAATAGGAATGCTTGAGAGGAAGCCTCTCACCTGGATACCCGCTTGCGCGGGTACGACATTCCAGGAATAGTCGCCCTCGTTATGCAGGTTCTACTTAAGACTCAGTCTAGACCCAACCCGTCCTTGCGAGTCCTTCAGCTGAAGGACGACGCGGCAATCTCCGCTTCAACCACTCTGGTGGCACATACCACTGTTTGCATGCTGGCTACAGGTCTACTGAGGAGTGCTCTGAAAATAGACGCATTTTCATCACTCAGTGGTGCGCCGCAGACGCATGGCAAAGTCTTTCCAGGAAGGGTTCATTCTGTTGGTCATTCGGGACATCCTTGCAATGACTGTTTGCGGCTGTTTGCGTGGTGTGTGGTTTGTGGTGAATGATGTCTAACAAAACCCCTTGAACCTTTCCCTTCTGGAGGGGACTCTTTCCTGACTTCGTCGTAAAATAAAAGGGGGTTCGTGCCGTAGTGACCTTTCCCAACTTATTATGAAGAATAGCGACATAGCCAAGGTTTTCTACGATATCGCCGACCTGCTGGACTTGAAGGGCGAGAATATGTTTAAGGTGCGCGCCTATCAGAAGGCAGCTCGGGCCATCGAGCTTTGGCCGCGTGATCTTGAGGCAATGGTCCGGGAAGGAGAAGACCTGAGAGAGATACCGGGCGTTGGCGAGGCCATAGCCAAGAAGATCGCCGACCTTGTGACCACCGGGAAGCTGGAACTGTACGAGCAGCTCCGCCAGGAGTTCCCGACGGGCGTGGTATCCCTCCTGGACATACCGGGTATAGGGCCCAGGACGGCGGTGCGCCTGGCGAAGGAGCTGGGCGTAAAGTCCGTGGTGGACCTGGAGCAGGCAGCCACCGATGGACGCGTAGCTGCGCTGCCGCGCATGGGGCCGAAAACGGCGGAGAACATACTGGACCAGATACAGGCCCTGCGGCGGAAAGACCAACGCATACCTATAGGCGAGGCCTTGCCAGCAGTAGAAGCAGTGCAGGCCGCTTTACGACAGATACCCGGCGTGCATAACCTCACACCCGCAGGCAGCCTGCGTCGCTTCCGAGATACCATAGGCGACATAGATATTATGGGTACGTCCGATAGGCCGGAGGACGCCATACAGGCCTTTACGTCTCTGCCGCAGGTGAGCCAGGTGCTGGCAAAGGGACCTACCAAAGCCTCGGTGATACTGGGTGGGGGACTCCAGGCCGACTTGCGCTTCGTCGAGCATGACAGCTTCGGTTCGTTGCTCCAGTACTTCACCGGCAACAAGGAACATAACGTCATACTGCGCGACCACTTCCGGCGGCAGGGTCTGAAGCTCTCCGAGTACGGCATAACGGATATGAAAACCGAACGGCTGGAGAAATTCGCCACCGAAGAGGCCTTCTACCAACGCCTGGGCATGCAGTGGATACCGCCTGAGATACGAGAAGCACAGGGAGAGATAGAGCTTGCGTTGGAAGGCACGCTGCCGAAGCTGGTGGAGATAAGTGACGTTAAGGGCGACTTCCACATCCACACCGATTGGAGCGACGGCCAAAATAGCATAGAGGACATGGTCCTGGCCGCGAAAGCGCGGGGATACCAATATGCCGTCATCAGCGATCACTCCATAGGGCGAGGCATCGCCCGAGGCCTGAGCGCCGAGCGGCTCAGGCAGCAAAAGGAGGTCATCACAGAAGTTAGCAAGAAGACTGAAGGCTTTCGCATCTTCACCGGCGTGGAGTTGGATATACGCGCCGACGGCAGCCTGGACCTGCCGGACGATGTCCTTGCCGGCATCGATGTGGTAACGGCCTCTGTGCACTCTGGAATGGGCCAGACCACGGAGAGGATGACCCAACGCGTCATCAGGGCCATGGAAAGCCCACACGTTGATATCATCGCCCACCCGACCTGCCGTCTCATCGGCACGCGCCAGCCGGTGAACATAGATATGGAAGAGGTCTTCAAGGCTGCGCTGAGGACCGGGACACTTCTCGAGATAAACGCCATGCCCCAACGGTTGGACCTCAAGGACGCGCACGCATATCGTGCCCGCAAGCTGGGGATCAAGCTGGTAGTCGCCACGGACTCTCACAGGACGGACCACTATGACGTCATGCGCTACGGGATAGGCGTGGCGAGGCGGGCGTGGTGCCAGGCCGGAGACATACTCAACTCCCAGCCCGCAAGCGACATAGAGGCCTTTTTCAGGTCCGACAAAGGCCAGCGGCTGAGATGACATCCTCGCTTCCTGGCAGCCCGGACTGTGGGGGCAAGACAGGCGATATCGAAGCTGTCCAGCATCTCAAGGCGGCCGTGGCGGATGGCAGGGACTGGTACGTCTCCCTTCTGGAGGCTATTGGGCTCTGGTGCAGTCCCGAGGACGTGTATCGAGGCCGCCGCTACAAATACCTAATAGGAGGCGAGGCCTTCGACTGGCTGCTGCTGGCGGAGCGGCTGGTGGGTGAGGTGAGGGAGATGGTGCCAGAAGACCAGGTGGCAGACCTGCTTTTCTCCGGCAAGCCTCCATCGGAGTTATCGAAGGACGAATTCAAGAGGCTCATCGGGGCCATCAAGTACAAGGCCCACCTCAACTACGTCTACGGAGTGGTCCTGGAGGAGGCGCTTCTCGTGGCTGTGGAGGAAGAGGTATATAAGGAGATGAGCGTCGGCGGCTTTCTCGGCGGCGACGCCAGCGAGGAAGCCTTCATTCGCGTGTACGGCACACCACGGAGCGAGGTGCTGGCACAGTTCAAGGAGGAAAGGTCTATGCCTCCCGGCGACACTATGACCCTGGCCGACATGCACGAGTTCACCTACTGGCTGTTCAAGTTCCGTATGTCTACCTGCGACCCGGAGCGCGTGGCGAGCGATACGCGGAAAGCCATGAACCAGTTATGGAAGGCAGGAGGAAGAAGCCTGTACGTCTGAGGCCTGGCAAGGGCTTCAGGCAGAGTGCACGAGCTCACCCAAGCGACGCTCGACTGGCCTTGGCTCACCCACTGGCAGCAGTATGCGGAACGTGGTCCCCTGCCCCACACGGCTTATGACCTGAATTGACCCGCCCAGCCTGTCGGCGATGGTCTTGGCCAAATACAGCCCCAGCCCCGTTCCACCCTGCGCCTTCTTTGTGGTGAAGAACGGCTCGAAAAGGTGCTTCTGGTCGGCCTCAGGTATGCCTGTCCCGGTATCGCTTATCTCCACCACTGCTTCCAGCTCAGACCAACGTGTCTTCAGCCGGAGCGTTCCGCCGCCGGGCATGGCGTCGCAGGCGTTCGAGATAAGGTTGCCGAAGACCTCCTGCACCTGAACCGGCTCTCCGGACACTAGCGGCAGGTCTTCCTGGTAGTCGCGGATAACCTGCACACTTGCCTTGGTCACCTTGGACTCGAGCAACGTCAGCATGCGCTCCAGGGCTTCGTTCACATCCGTGCAGGGCGAACCGTCTTCCGTCGGCTCGGATTGGGCGAGCATGCAGCCGATGATGCTGGACACACGGTCGGACATGTCGCGTATGGACTCGACGTGCTTCCTGGCTTTGTCCGAGCATAAGTACCTGTCTGCGCCAGCAAGTAGCATCTCGGCTCGCCCCTTCATGACGAACACCGGATTGTTTATCTGATGGCTTGCGCCCGTCGCCATGATGCCGAGGGAGGCCAGCTTTTCAGCCTGGATCAATATCGCCTGTGTGGTCTTGAGCTGTTCCATCTGGGCCGTTAGCTTCGTGTTCAGGGCCACCACCGATGCAAAGGCCCTCTGTATAGCTATCACGGGCAGGATGAAGAACGCCATTGCCCAGGGCGCCAGAGAAGTGCCGAAAGCTGCGCCGAAGCCAAGCGAGAACAGTGCGGATTCCTGGGCTATGTCACGCCTCCATTGTCTGGCCCACTCGCGCACCGGGTTCTTGCGGGACTCGATGGCCGCCGCACCCATAACCATCGCGCGGTTCGCCACAAACATGATACCGGCTGCCAGCACGGATGCTGCCAGGCCTTCGGGCGCAGAGAAGAACGTGCCGTCTCCGGCGAGGGCAACCATGGCCGTCCCCGCGCCGCCCGCGTAAACCGATGCCGTGCCGGAGTTGAAAGCGACGACGTGCCCTTTTCGCTTGAGTATCAGGCCTGATACGGCGATGCCGGTGACAGCCGCGGTCGTTGCCAGCGGCGGAGGCAGCAGAAGCACAGCCGCGAAAAGCGGCGCCGTGGTTACGTTGGCCTTGATCTTGGATGAGATGGCGAACGGGAAGGTACCGGCCAGGCCGATGAGCCCGGCCAATCCCGCCGCAAGGCCAACGTGGTAGGCGCCGATCGCGTAGTGCTGGGGCAGGAAGCTCAGGGCCGACATAGCGGCCCCGAGCGCAACAACAGCCCCTATATAAAGTCTCAGTGCAAGGCTCAAGCTTCGTCCTTGAGCAGAAGGCTGTACCAACGTGCCTCGCCTTTCAGCGCAATCTTTTCCGGGCTTGCGATGTCATTTTTTGACCTCACAACTCGGGCCCGCGGAAAAGCCGCAACAGCATGCCGTTTGGCCTAAGTAAAGCGTAACCCGATGCAGTTGGGATTCGGTGTGGACAAGTGGATAAAAGAGTGTATTCCATAGAAATCCGTGGTATGCCCACCTGAGCAGATGTTGTGGTATGCTGTGCGGACGTCAGCAGACCGGAGCACTGCGTTGGGAAGGAAGAGACACCGGTATTTCACCAAAGCCGAGAGGTCGGGCACAGCCCGCCTCGCGTGAACAGGTGTCAAGTATGTCAGTATGCGGAAAGCCCGCCTGGCAGGAAAGTGAGGAAAAAGAATGCGTTCCGAGCACGAGGACCGCGCACACATCCTGGCAGCCTGGGATGTCGTAGTGCGCGAGTACAATGGCCGCCTGGCTAAAGGCGCCGGCAAGAACGACATCACCCATGTGAAGCCTACTGGCACTCGCGTGACCAAACGCGGTACCGCAGGGCTGAGGGAGGCCTTCGCCCAATTCCTGGTGGACTACTCCGTAGACTGGGATGGCTAGGACACGGTGTGCCGAACGGCAAAGGCCAATCTGATTCATAGTATTCACAGATATTTTTGTTCGCTCTCATTATTCAAACTTCAATCTACAAGGATTTCTCCACCATAGATCAAGCCAAGTATGTGGTGCAACAGTGTGTTGTAAAGCTGCGAGGCTGGTAATATACTCGCATGTGCCGGATACACATATATCCGGCCAGGTGCCAAGGACCTCTCGGTGCACGCTATGGTAGAGCAGAAGACCACGCCTGCGACACAGAAACCCACGTACAAGAAGGTACTGAAAGTGCCCAGGAACGTCTTTTTCCTGGCCCTGACGTCCCTTTTCCAGGACCTCTCCGGCGAGATGATATTCACGATCATGCCATTGTTCCTGGCCAACGTTCTGGGCGTGGCTACGTCCGTCATCGGTCTGATCACCGGCATTTCCGACAGCACTTCGAGCCTGCTCAAACTGGCCGGAGGGTGGCTCGCCGACCGCTCGGGCAAGCGAAAGGCCTTGACGACTCTAGGGTACAGCATTTCCACCGTTGCCAAGCCCTTCCTTTACTTTGCCAACGGCTGGGGCATAGTGCTGGCGGTGCGCTTCACGGACCGGATAGGCAAAGGCGTCCGGACTGCACCGCGCGACGCGCTGATCGCCGCTTCCACCTCCAGCACCGACAGGGGACGCAGCTTCGGCTTTCATCGTGCCCTGGACACACTGGGCGCAGTGTTCGGGCTGGCAGGCGCCGCACTCATCGTCTATCTTCTCGAGCGCGGCAACCTGGGCCTGACGCGGCCCGCCTTCCAGATGCTGGTCTTGGTGGGGCTGGTGCCGGGGGTTATCGCCGTGATAATGGTCGCGGTATTTGTTCGAGAGGTCAATGGCAGCAGGTCGCGTGGCATATCCAGTGCAGGCGAGGCGACGCAGGTGTCTGCGAAGGGATGGCTGAATAGGCGCTTCAAGCTGTTCCTGGCCGTCGTGGTGCTGTTCTCACTTGGCAACTCCAGCGATGCATTCCTCATACTCCGAGCGCAGGACCTGGGGCTCTCCGTGTTCCACGTCCTGCTCGTGCTCGTGGCGTTCAATATCGTGTATGCCGGGGTTTCGACGCCTGCCGGGGTGCTTTCGGACAAACTGGGCCGGCGCGGGATCATCGCCGCCGGCTGGGCCTTCTATGGCGCGGTATACCTGGGCTTCGCCGTGGCCTCGGCGTGGTGGCATGTGCTGGCACTTTTCGCGCTGTATGGCGTATACCAGGGCCTGACCAATGGCGTTCTCAGCGCCTACGTGGCGGACGTGGCCCCGCCGGAGAAACGCGGCACGGCGTACGGCTGGTACCATGGCCTGGTTGGTATAAGCCTGCTGCCGGCGAGCCTCATCGCTGGCTACCTGTGGCAGAAGATCAACCCGGCTGCGCCTTTCTTCTTCGCCTCGGCCCTGTCGCTCCTGGCCGCCACGGCGTTCCTCACTTTGTTTCCCGGGCGTGGCAAAGCAAGGTAACGCAGGGCAGGGTGTGCGTCGGAGAATTTTAAAGCAGGGCCTTGATCCGGTCTACGAGCTCGCGCGGGTTGAAGGGCTTGGAGAGGTAGTCGTCGGCACCCAGATCAAGGACAGCGGACTCATCCGTTTCCAGTGCGGTGACAACGATGACGGGAAGCCTGGAGAACGAACGTAACTCGATTAGTGTTTCAAAGCCATCTTTCCTGGGCATAGCCAGGTCCAACACTATCAAGTCCAGAGGCTGGGCCCGAACTTGCTCCAGTGCCTCCGCGCCATCCTTGGCCATGAGAACGTCGTAGCCGGATGCCTTCAGCTTAAGTGCCATGAACCTGAGGACCCTCTCTTCATCTTCCGCCACCAGCACACGCTGTCTCCGGGCACCGTACACATGATTGGCCGGGTGTTGAGGGGGATTACGCGGTGCATTAAACCGCGGTCGAGTACTCCTGGCCTTGGGGAGAATGGTCCTTGGAGCCGCATCCATCCCCGCAGTCCTCACTTTCTGGTCGGGATGCCTTGAATACCCGACAACTAAATGATAGGGCAGAGGCATTGTAGAAGTCCTAAAATTGTGTGGAAAAGGATTGCAAAGGCATTACATTCGGTTTGGATGTATGTGTTTGCTCCTGTACAGCAGCTATTGTCCGATCGTTGCTCTGCACACGAACCGTCATGGTCCGTACGTGTCGCTCTTGCAACTTGAATATCAGTGGTCTAGAATTGGGCGTCATACAGTCAGTGTGTGTTCGGTGTGGGGACAGTGTGTTGTGAGCGTGTCAGATTTCCGCGCAGGGTGCGAACGATATTCGGGCGTTAGGAGGAGTTTGGCATGGTATATCGTTGCTTGCACAGGTTGGAAAGCTTCTTTGTGGCGCTGCTGCTCCTCGCGGGCAGCGCCAGTGCTCTGGTACCAGGCACGGCGGCCATAGCTGCCGTGGACGGGAACGGCCCCACAGGCGTCAACGCGGCTGTTTCGTTACTGCCGGTGGTGCGATCAATGGCTGTGATTGCACCCAATGCTGGAGATAGCTGGGTTATAGGCAGCATCCAGAAGATTACCTGGACTTACACCGGCCTCACCGGCATGGTGAGAATTGACCTCTCTCGCGATGGTGGCTCTACGTGGAGCAGGCTTGTACCCTCAGTATCTGTAGGCTACGCGGGCACCGGCAGCTATACCTGGAAAGTGACCGGCCCGGCCACCAGTCATGCCAGGATAAGGGTTTCCAGTCTTACCAGCCACACTGTGTATGGGGAAAGCACCGCTGACTTCACCATAATGGAATCCCTGCCCCCGCTTACAATTAAGACCACTTCTCTTCCCGATGGCACCGTAGGTACAGAGTACGACCAGGCACTTGTCGGAGCTGGTGGCACAGGCAAGGGATATTCATGGTCTGTTGTTGGGGATGGCGTTTTGCCTCCTGGTCTCAACCTTAATGCTGCCAACGGGCATATTTCTGGCACACCAACTGAGGAAGGCACTTATGCCTTTACCGTGGAGTTGATGGATAATGCCTCTCATACAGCTACTCAACCATTGTCCATTACCGTCGGTAGCAATGTGACCAATGTTTGGAATTATTATAGTAGTATGAATCGGATCAACTATCTGGTTCCTGATGGCTCCGAACTGTGGGTCGGGACCACAGGCGGGGCAATGAATGTGAATCCTGTTGACAGCACCTACATCAAGTACACTACTGCCAATAGCGGTCTGGCGCACAATAATATCAGTTCCATCGCCATAGATCAGCAGGGCAATAAATGGTTTGGTACGGCTTCGTTCGATACGGCTTCGGGGGGAGTGAGCAAGTTCGATGGTAGCACCTGGACTACGTACCGCAGGGATAACAGTGGACTTGGGAGCAACGAGGTTGATGCCATCGCCATGGACGGTGTCAGGAATATGTGGTTCGGTACCGATAGCGGGTTGAGCAAGTTCGACGGCACTACCTGGACCACGTACACCACACGCAGCGGCCCTGTGGACAACGTTGTCTCATCTGTGGCTATAGATGAGGGGGGCAACAAGTGGTTCGGTTCGAGCACGGGGGTGGGCAAGTTCGATGGCACGACCTGGACTACGTATACCAGGAAGAACAGTGGACTTACCACCATCCATATTGATGCCATTGCCACAGACGGTGCCGGGAATGTATGGATGGGTACCGACGCCGGATTGAGCGTAACCAACGGTAGTGGTGGCTGGGCTACCTATGACAAGACAAATAGCGGCCTTCCGGATAATTATGTCTTTTCTATTGCCATAGATCAGCAAGACAACAAATGGTTCGGTACAAGAAAAGGAGTGAGCAAGTTCGACGGTACCACCTGGACTACGTACAACACGAGTAATAGCGGCCTTCCGGATAGTTATGTCGTTTCCATTGCCATAGATCAGCAGGGCAACTACTGGTTCGGTACGGCTTGGGATGGAGTGAGCAAGTTCGACGGCAGCACCTGGACTACGTACACCATGAGTAATAGCGGCCTGGCGGACAACTCGGTTCGGGCCATCGCCATGGACGGTGTCGGGAACGTATGGTTCGGTCACTATAGCGGCGGAGTAAGTAAGTTCGACGGCACTACCTGGACCACGTACACCACCAAGGACGGCCTGGCGTCCAACATGGTCTGGGCCATTGCCGCAGACGATACCGGCAGTATGTGGTTCGCCACCTACTCCGGAGTGAGCCGTTATGGGCCTGGAATACCCGATACAACGGATCCCCAGCCTTTGACGACCAACCCGTGATTTGGCTGGCGACTTTTCCACAAGGTGATTCATGTCGCCATGCCCAATGAAAACATTCACGGCGAGGCTACTAGGACCGAGCAGGCGTCTGGATGAGTCGCCTGGGAGAGCGGGAATATCCTTGTCAGGCGGCTGCACGCGTCCGTGAGGCCGGCATGATGGTCTAGGGACCTGGAAGGGACCATATTGTACCCGGCGGGAAGTAGGCCTGACCTGGCGGCGAGACATGATACATCCCGGAAAATGTCTGAGCAGAGAGTATAGACTTATTGCTTTGCCTCGCATTGAAGATGGGGTCTGCGTCAAAGTTTTGGGAAGGCAAGATTCCGTATTGTCATGCCCGACCCGGGTACCCTTGGGTGCGGGCATCCAGGTAGCCGAGAGACCTGGATGGCCGGGTCAAGCC
>JACPPY010000010.1 GCA_016190755.1 Chloroflexota bacterium
GCTTCAGACAGTGGGGGTCGCAGCACCACCTCCCGTACGGCCTGTCGAAAATGTGGTGCCAAAACCCTGACCATGCCCCGATTTCCCGTTCAAATCATTGTCGCACTGTAGAACTTGGGTTAGACCTACTGGCTCTCCGATCAGTGCCTTGGAGACGTACGCCATCCCTCCTTCGTTTGCAGTCTGAACCGGCGTTTGCAGTCTGAACCGGGGTGAGGGTATACTTGCCTGTTGTTCAGGCAGATAGCGCTCCACTGGACACGGAACTCCACTGCCGGGTGTGGCTGCATCTGGATCGCTGGGTGGTGGGGCCTCTTACGACTGGTACCAGCGTGGCTTGGTGAAGTGTTCAGGAAAGCCGAGTAGAAACATTCCAAAGAACTATTTTGCCAAGGGGGAGTCATGTTCCAGGATCTCCTAGATAAGGCTCTCATGCTCGTGGACTTACTCGTCGCTCTCGGGATAGTAGCCGGGTCTGTTGCGTTGGGGTGGCTGGCGCGCCAGTTGCTCCGTTGGATATCAAGACGGGCCAGAAAAACCACAACACAGCTGGACGACATGATACTGAGCTCGCTGCATGCTCCAGTTGTCATCATGGTGGTGATACTTGGCATCTACTGTGCGCTGTGGTTCTTGCCTCTGAAGTCTGAAGTCGACAGCATTGTGCGGCGAGGACTCCTGATCGCCCTCGTTGCCGTCGGGATCTACGCAGGGCTTGCCGTCGCTAACGCCCTGCTCCGTTGGTATGCCAAGGAAATCGCTGTACTCACCAAGACAGCCTTGGACGACAGGCTGATACCACTGGTGAGGGCTATGGTCCTGCTGACCGGCTCGTTCCTCGGCGTGCTACTTATCCTCCGCATGCTTGATATTGAAAACGACGCCATAAACACATGGTTGGCAGGACATGGCGTAAGGATACTAGTCATCTTTGTTGTGGCCATGATCTTCTTCTTTGCCTTGAGCCGGATGCTGCCGCGGGTGATCAAGGATACCATCAGGCGAAGCATGGTGGGGAGGCCGGAATCGGAAGTGGAGAAACGTTCCGAAACGCTGGCCAACATCCTCGTCACCACTGGCCAGCTAGTGATCATAGCTACGACTCTCATAATGATACTGGTGGAGCTGGCGCCGGACAAGATAGCTCCTTTCCTGGCTGGTTTCGGTGTCGTGGGCGTCGCCGTTGGCTTTGGTGCGCAGGGCTTAGTGAAAGATATCATCGCTGGCCTGTTCATTATCATGGAAGGACAATACCACGTCGGGGACGTGGTCAAGATAGCCGATGTAACTGGACTGGTAGAGAATATGAATCTCCGCCGGACAGTGTTGCGTGATTTCGACGGTACGGTGCACCATGTGCCGAACGGTGAGATAAAAGTTGCCAGCAACCTTACTAAGGAATACTCCAGGGTCAACGTGAATATCGGCGTGTCCTATAACGCCAATCTCGACAGGGCCATAGCTGTGATAAACCAGGTGGGAGCCGAGATGGCCAAAGACCCGATATGGGGCCCCGCGATAATTAAGGCCCCACAGGTCGCGCGAATAGATAGTCTGGGCGCGTCGAGCGTGGATATCAAGGTGGTCGGGGATACCAAGCCTATGCGCCAATGGGACATCACAGGCCAGTTGCTCAAGCGGGTCAAGGAGGCTTTCGACGTCGAGGGAATAGAAATACCTTGGCCGCATACGAAGGTGTATTTCGGTGATTCTCCGATGCAGGTGAAGATCGACGGCGCGGAATTTGGACGTGTGCCGCCTGTGAACCGGAGCAAGCCTCTTTGAGCATGCATGTCCCCAGCCAATGTCGTCGGACAACTTGAAAGAGAAGATTGTGCCTAGTAGCATATATATAGACATATAGAAAACCATCGGCTGGATGTCGAAGGCCCGGGATCTTGTCTGGTGAACTCACGCACGGAAAAACTTCGGCCCTATGCTTGTATTGGGTGCTTTTCCTGCGCTCCTGGCCGGACGCTTGCCGCCGTGAAGACAACTTTATCTTAATGCTAGAAGAGGCCGAAGGAAACGCGACCAACCGGGCCAGGTGCTGCTTGAAGTTTCCGGCGGATATTCAGGGGGTCCCAATCAGGGCCCTGGAGCCCATAAGGAAAGGCGTCCCATGAATACGGTTGCCAATCTGCCACAGGGTGCTACTTCTGGCATCATCATACCGCTAGTTGTGTTTGTAGCCACGCTCATCGCTACGTTCTGGCTTCGAACCATCGGTTATAGCTATGCAGCACGCTGGGCAAAGAGCAGTGGGTGGAGTGGGGAACAAACATTGCGCGCGGCCACTCGGGTCCCATCGATATTCTGGTGCATTATCGTTAGCGCATACTTGGCCTTAACTGTTTCCACCGTGCCGGCCGCGTGGAAAGGCCCCATCAACCTGACCTTGGGGAGTGTACTTGTCGTATCTATATTCATGGCTGCCATGAATATGGTGGTCAGGCTCATATATCAGCACGGCTCACGGCTCGGAATACCACGGCGAGCTCTGGGCACGGCGGCCAATATCGTGAGGGCGGTGGTAATCGTCTTTATGGTGCTTACGGTGGTGGAGATATGGGGCCTACCGTTCGCACCAGTACTGCTCTTGGTGGTCGTAGTCCTTCTGGTGGGGATATTGCTGCTGCGGGATGTTCTCCCCGATGTGCTGTCCGGGCTGCAGCTCACCAGCACTGGCAACGTGAAGGTTGGGGACCACATCAGGTTGGAGTCAGGTGAGGAGGGAGAGGTCATCGAAATGCAGTTGAGGTACACCCGAATTAGGGGAGCGGACCAGAGTGTTGCCATCATACCTAGCTCTCGGATGGTCCGGTCTACCATCATCAATTACGGGCCGCCTGTGACGAGGGCACGCGAGCCATTTCGATTCGAGACACGTCTGCAGGTAACGGAGCTCACCGGGCTTGGCGCCAGAAACCTGAAGGAGTTGGCCGAGATACTGAAGAAGTCTCCCGACTCCGTAGTGTACTATCATACACATAACTTCCTTCTGGAACATCATTTCCTGTTCCATGAGCCAGCCAATGATTTCGCCGCCTGGGTCGTGGATGTGCTGGGAGATGCAGTGCTTGGCGAGAGACTTGCCGCCGTAGATATATTTGAATTTCCCAATCTTGGCCAGTTGAGGGAACGGCTCGTGGAGATGATGGAAGAGTGCTTGTCGACGCAGGAAAACGGCAGACAAGCGCCGCCTGATAGGGAGTTCTACTTTCTGAAGTCCGTAAGCATGGTGTTGCCTACGTCCTATACGGCGCGCAACCTGAGGGAGTTCCTTGAGGCGCTGCGAAAGATCAGCATTGGGTCGTTGTACTTCCATGTCTTTGAGGCGCGACTGAGACTGGGCAAAGGGTTGAATGATTTTTCGACCTGGCTGAAGGATAGTATGGGCGAGGAAGAGTTAGCCCGGAAGATTGCCAGAATAGACCCGTATACTTATTCTCTGGAGGGCTTGAGATCGCTACTGATACAGTTCGTCGAACAACGGATAGAGCGAAGCTCACAGACTACGAGCCAGTTGTCGGCCGGAGCCGGATAGAAGAGCTGAAGCTGATAGCCAACCGGCTGGTTGGCAAGGTGGTACTAAATGTGAACTCCACCTTTGTGGGCGGGGGCGTAGCTGAAATTCTATCTCGCATGGTGCCCCTGGTGCAGGAGATGGGCGTCGATGCGCGCTGGATCGTGATCAAGGGCACCCAGGAGTTCTTCCAGGTGACCAAGAAATTCCACAACGCGCTGCACGGCCGGCAGGAGGACATTACGAAGGATGAGCTGGAGTTGTTCCTTGAGATAAACCGCAAGAATATCGAGGAACTCAATCTGGATGCGGATGTCTTTTTTATCCACGACCCACAGCCGATCGTGCTGGTGACACAGAAGAAGAAGCTGGGCAGAAAATGGCTGTGGCGCTGCCACATAGATGTGTCTCGGCCGGACCAGAGAGTGTGGGACTTCTTGCTGCCCTTTATCGTGGAGTATGACGCGGCGGTATTCTCTGCGCCAGCCTTCTCCAGGCCTCTGGCCATCCGGCAGTTCCTGATTTCACCCTCCATAGACCCGCTGAGCGATAAGAATAGAGACCTGACACCTGAGACTATCGATTCCGTTCTGACCATGTTCGGGATACCGAAAGACAAGCCGATAATAACCCAGGTGTCCCGTTTCGATTACCTCAAGGACCCTGTGGGTGTAATCCAGGCTTTCGAACTGGTGAAGCGGAGCGTGGACTGCCGCTTGGTGCTGGCTGGAGGAACGGCCACCGACGACCCCGAGTCGGGAAAGGTGTTGGCCGAGGTGCAGGAGCGCGCGTATGGCAATCCTGATATTCATGTGTTGTCTATTCCTCCCGACAGCAACATAGAGATAAACGCCCTGCAAAGGGCTTCCACAGTGGTCTTGCAGAAGTCGCTCAAGGAGGGTTTCGGACTCACCGTGAGCGAGGCGCTGTGGAAAGCCAAGCCGGTGGTGGCTTCAGCCGTAGGCGGCATACCCCTGCAAGTCAGGGACAAACTGACTGGCCTGTTGTCGCACGGCATCGAAGGCACCGCCTACGCTATCCGGCAGTTGTTGACCAACCCGGAGTATGCACGCTGGCTGGGAGAAAACGGGCGCGAACACGTTAGATACAATTTTCTCATCACCCGGCATATCAAGGACTACATGCTAACCTTCCTTGCCGTAGGCCGGCCTGAGGAGATTGTATACCTGTGAAAAGCATGAGAACATAAGCGGGCCATGCTTTGCAATGGCACGAGGTAGAGGGGGCAGAAGACAGATGCAAGATGTTCTGGCCATAGTCCTTGCTGGAGGCATGGGAAGCAGGTTGAGCATACTCGCCAGCGAGCGCGCCAAGCCTGCTGTGCCCTTCGGCGGCAGATATCGCGTAATAGATTTCACCCTGAGCAACTGTGTCAATAGTGGCGTTCGCAAGGTCGGGGTCATAACGCAGTATGCTCCACGCACTCTTGCCCAGCACCTTGGCGATGGGAGGCCCTGGGGGCTGGACTATCCGGCTGGCCAGTTCACGGTCCTTCAACCCTACCTTACACGTACTTCTGGCGAATGGTACAAGGGAACGGCGGATGCCATATACCAGAATATTGGCTTCATCGAAGGGCACCGTGTCAAGCAGGTGCTGGTGCTGGCAGGCGACCATGTCTATGCTATGCGTTACGACCCGATGATGGCATATCACCGCGAGAACCGCGCCGACATCACTGTGGGAGTCATAGAGATGCCGCTGCAGGACGTAGTCGGGAGGTTTGGCGCGTTGTCTCTTGACGACGGGGGCATGGTAGTTGATTTTGAGGAGAAGCCCGTAGAGCCGAAGGGCAACCTGGCCTCCATGGGCATCTATATCTTCAACAAGGATGTGCTAACGTGCTGTCTCGAGGAGGATGCGCGCGATGAGAAGTCCCAGCGAGACATCGGCCGCAACATTATTCCTGCCTCTCTCGGGAAGTATAGAGTCGCGGGTTACAAATTCGCCGGCTACTGGCGGGATGTCGGTACCGTGGAGGCCTACTGGCAGGCCAACATGGACCTGATCGTCGACCTGCCGCCGCTGAACCTGTACGACGAGGAAAATCCTATACGCTCCGGGTGGTATAGCGAACCGCCCGCCAAGCACGGGCCCCAGGCCGCTGCTGGCCGCAGCCTGGTCTCCAGCGGTTGCATCATCAACGGGAAAGTGTGGAACTCTATCCTATCGCCGCGTGTCTACATCGAAGATGGGGCGGAGGTATCCGAGTCAGTACTGTTTGAAGGAGTTCGGGTCGGCAAAGGAGCCGTGCTCCACAGGTGCATCGTAGACGAGGGGGCATGGATAGGCCCCGGCAGCCAGATAGGGTGGGGTGAAGACTATGCGCCCAACAGGGAAGAGCCGGACATACTTACCACCGGTATTACGCTCATAGGTCAGGGGGCCAAAGTGCCCGTTGGGGTGAAGGTCGGCCGGAATTGTAAGGTGGCAGGCTGGGCCAAAGAGAGAGACTTTATTTCAGATTACATACCGAGCGGCTCCAGCGTTGGAGGCGGACAGGCGTTCCGACAGGAACTGGTCTGCCCGGCCTAAGATACCTTCATTGCTAGCATCGCCTTGCCGGAAGGCCGTCAGTCGGCTGCTTTTTACGGAAGACGAAACCTTAATCGCCTCCCTGAGTAAGGGTTCCGGTATTTACATCATGCGGAGCATCGCTTATTATGGAAGTAAGCGAGTGCTCACTCACCTGGAATGCCTTGATGCGTATCCTGACCGGCATACACCCGCTGTCTTGAGCTTCTAGTATGGAAGGTCAGGTCCTTCCAAAAATGTTCAGGTGGTAGGGCTCGGGGTCGACTTCGGCTTGCTCCACGGGACCTTAAGCTACCGCGCGTTCTCCTGGTAGCTTTTGTCCGCCGGAAACGAGACTGGATTCGAGCGTTACGGACGGGAAATGTTCATCGCGCTTGCAAGTATTGGTTTGGGCCTGTTGATATTCGCTGTGGTCTGCTGGTCACTCGATCGTTGATGCCGGCTTCCCGGCAACTGATTTCTGGTATTCTGCCGATACCTCTTTCCTAGCATTGCCACCAGCTGTCCCAATGCGAGCTATGCTCCGGCAGGCTTCGGCGTGCCTGTTGCTGATGTTTCTGCTTCTGTAACCAACTATATCCGCAACGCCTGTGGAAACACACAATAGATGGAGAGGCAGGCCACCCTATCCGGCGTTGTCCCTCGGGCATCTTGCCCGAGGGACAAAAGAGCATTGTTCTGTATCGGCCTATTTCAGGCTGAAAGGCGGGTATTTATCGGTAAGCAGATAAGAATAGCCATTGACCCTCGTTCCCCAGCGCAATGTTCCAGCAACGAAATCAAACAAACCCTTCGGATACCTTCCAGTAAAGAGAATGGCCGACCATGCGAAGAACATGAGGACTGCTCCGATCACACCTACGACGGCTAATACAATTGCCTGGGGTATTATTAACAGGGCCCTGAAGAACGTGGTCAGCCGCGACAACTTTTCCGGGTACTCAGCTTCTACCTTGATGGGGTAAGGCTTCTGTTCCATGACTACTTGTTGCTCCATATGTTACCTCCTCCTTATAGAACCAGCCTCGCCTTTTTCGGCGTCTTGCTGCTCGCGTTCTCACTTACCACTTTCCGTTTCCATTGTCTCTGCCATAATGAATTGTCAATCAGCGAAAGATGACTAAGAGACAGAGTATCGCACTTCTCTGCTGCTGTCAACATGGGCCGGCAGAGGTCCACGAGAGGAGAAGCACGGCTGCGGTTTTGCCAGCTAGTTCTCTTGTTATATCTTCTCGAACTCGCTCTTGCGCGCGCCGCAGACAGGACATTCCCAGGTATCGGGCAGCGACTCGAAGGGCGTGCCGGGCTTTATTCCGCCATCCGGGTCGCCGTTCTCAGGGTCGTATATGTAGCCGCAGACTGTGCAGCGGTACTTGGACATTATGCTGTCTGCTCCTTCTTCACGACTGAAACGTAGGTCGGGGCTGTCTTCGGCGTCGTGCCACGCTTGACCTGATGATAGTACTCATAGGTCATAGAAGGCTTTTCATTAAGCACGTCGGCCTCTACTACTTGCCCGACGAAAATGGTGTGAGTGCCCACGTCCATCTGTTTCACCACCTTGGCCTCCATGCAGGATATGGCGTTTTCGGTAACAATTGGCGCCCCGGTTTTGCCCGTCCGGTGCTCGATTCCTTCGAGCTTGTTGACGTCTCTGCCTGACTTGAACCCCAGGCCGCCGATGAAGGATAGTGGCGTATCCTGACATAAGACCGAGACTGTGAAGACTCCGGCCTTGGCAACGAGTTCATGTGTCAGGTTTTTCCGGTTAATGCAGATGGCGACTGTGGGAGGTTCAGAGGTAACCTGGAACACCGTGTTGGCGATCTGTGCATTCGCCTTGTCCTCGCCTCGCGAGCCGACGATATACATGCCGTAACTTACCTTGAACAAGGCCCTCAGGTCCATCGCGCTGCCTCCATTCCGGTGTTCTCATAGTTGTATTACTTCACATCATAACACAGGAGCCAAAACACCAAAGCCCCGAATCCGGCAAATCCTTTGGTTGCCGGCCAGCACGCAATATATATAGCCCCGGCAAAGAGGCACGTGCGTTGCTAAACAGGGCGGGTGAGAAGCACCAGGAGTGGCGGCGTCTGGGCCTTGACACTGTCAAGCGGACGGCCGCAGTCGTCGCAGGTGACGGAAGCCCCGTATCAAGATATGAAGCGGGACGCCCACACTTGCCCGGCAGCCTGCACAGGCTGATGGCGCCGGTGTTCGCCGCCGGGCTATTGAAATGCCTTAATATTAGACCGCAACTAGACCGAGCGGAGGATACCTTCGAAGGACCGCTTGATGGCCTGAAGGTTGATGAATGTCTCCGACTGCGTTATGCCGTCTACGGCCGCGAGGTCTTTCTGCAGGAAGGTCGTCAGGTCCGTAGATGACTTGAAGAAGCACCACGCCACCACGTCGTAGCGCCCGGCGGTCATCGCCAAGTACTGCACGTTTTGCTTCCTCCCGAGTTGGGCCATTACATCGTTTATTTTAGAAAGCTGGACGCGAAGGCCCATATGGGCGATGGTCTGGAATCCCATATTCTCGGGGTTCGGCACGGCTGAGAAAGAGACTATGCCCTCGTTGACCAGGCGTCCCACCCTCTGTCGTACGGTCGGCACGCTGATGCCTAACTTCTCAGCGAGGCCGGCAAAAGGAAGCCTGATATCATCCAGCAGAGCCAGTATCAATCTCTTGTCGAGATTATCGAGCCCGCGGCTTACGGGAGAACTCTTCTTCGCTGGCATAGAGATGTCCTTGCTCACCTTCAGGTTGATCATCGTCTCGGTCCACTCAAGGCCGTCAATAGATGCCATATCCTGCGAGACGAAGTCGGCAAGCTGCGCCGGAGATTCGAAAATAGCCGACATCAACATATCGTAGCGCCCCGACGTCAGGGTCAGATAAACGACGGGGGCTTTCGCCTTGAGCTGTTCTGCCACATACTGTAGCTTCGGAAGTTGTGTATGTATACCGATCAATGCCACAGTGTGGTAGTTCAGCTTGCCCGTATCGGGTATCATCTCCAGGTCGATGATATGCTCGTTAATTAACCGGCGTACTCTCCTCTTGGTCGTGACAGGGTTCACGCCGATCTTCTTGGAGAGTATCGTGTAAGGTTGTCGGGCATCTTTTACTAGTTCCGAGATTAGCTTCCGATCGACAGGGTCAATATTGTTGGTCATGTAGCCTCCTTCTATGCTCGATTCGGGAAATATGATTTCATCGTCTTGCTGATAGTATTTTATCACTATTCATAAAAAAAGTAACCTGTCTCCGGCGGGACTTTGACGTTTTTTTATGTCCTCACTCTACGTCGCCTTCGAGGGAACGGCATACATTCGGATGAAACTCGGAAAGTAGCACGGAAATGTCACCTTGTGACGTATGTGCAAAAATAGCGTTGCTGTGAAGGAGGAAGCCGGCCCTGCTTTGGGAAAGACTCAGGAATGCCTGAGAAAAGCAGCATGCTATAATGCTTTTGAGACGTGATTTAGGCTTCGGTAGCCTCTCCATCCATAACGGTATAGGTCAAACTCCTACTAAATCGGAGGTGCAAAGAGATGGCAGATAAGATAGCTCCAGCAACGAAGGCGTCCAAGGCCCTGCTCGATATGTTGAATGACGGTATTTCCAGGGAATTGCAGGTCTCCATCCAGTACATGTGGCAGCATGTGCAGTGGAGCGGTGTCAAGGGTTTTGCCGTCCATAGCGAGCTGAAGTCCATCGCCATTGTGGAAATGAAACACGCCGAAGCCATTGCCGAGAGGCTCTTTTATCTGGGTGGGATACCCAGCACCAAGCCCACGCCGATATTCGTGGGTGACACACTGAAAGAAATGATCCAGCAAGATGTCAAGGACGAGGAAGGCGGCATACGTCTGTACAAGCAGATAATCGAAACAGCACGAAAAGAAGGTGATGAGACGACGAACCGCCTGTTCCGTGAAATACTGCAGCAGGAAGAAGAGCACCACGACACGTTCACCACGCTGCTGGAGGACCTTTAGCCTCATTCCACAAAACCACAAGGCACCCTGAGTTTTCATGGATCGCTCCAGAAGCTCGGAGGTGCACCTACTCGTAGAGACGGCTGCTCGAAGGCTGCAGCTTACCGCCAGAGTGAACGCAGGTAAACGATCAAATCCGCCAGGTCGGCATCTGACAACCTGCCCGCATCGTAGGCGCCCATAGAGCCTATACCTGATCGCATAACGGCACCAATACTGGAATCGGTAGCATATTTCTGGGCCAGGCTGGGGCTGTTCAAGGCGGGAGCGAAAGTACTCCCCTTGCCGCCCTTGCCGTGACAGGCAGCACATCCTGAGCTAGAGTAAACAGCCTCACCGTGTGTTGCATCTCCCTTCGGTTGGGCTGCCGTTGTAGTGGTGGTAGTAGTTGGGGTTGTCGTGGGGGCTGGCGTGGAGCCGGACAGCGATCGCATGTATGCAACCACGTCCGCGAGGTTTTTCTCCGGCAACCTGCCGGCATCGTAAGGGCTCATGGCTCCCTTGCCCGAGCGCAGGAGGTTGCTCATGGCCGCATCTGTGGGAAACTTCTGCGACAGGTCCGGAGAGTTTAAAGCCGGAGCGAAAGAGGTTCCTTTGCCATCCTTGCCATGGCATGCGGCACAACCCGCGCTTGAATAAACAGAAGCGCCGCGCACCGGGTCTCCGCTCTGCGGTTTTCCGGTGGGTGTGGTTGTTGTAGGAGGAGGCGTGACTGTTGCCGTGGGCGCAGGTGTAGTAGGCTGAGGCTTCGGCGTTACCGGAGGTTGCTGGGCCAGGAGCCATGCTGTAATAGCGTTTACGTCTTCGTCAGGCATATAATCTTTCGGATAGGACGGCATGCCACCAGGGCCAGCGCGTACCATCATGCGCACCTGTTCTACATTGGAAATGCGCATAGGTGCGAACCTGGTTCCTTTTCCGTCCAGCCCGTGACAACTGGCACAGCCATACACGACAAAACCAGCCCTGCCACGGTCTATAGTGCCCAAGTCGCGCACGTGTCCTTGCCAACCAACCGTGTTTTCCGAGCCAACATACGACGGCTCAGACCTCTGGCCGCCCGACACAAAGGGCGATGTGGAGCCTAGGCTGGCGAAGACTGACGTATCCCAAGGGCGCAGGACGATGCCCACTACCAGTGACAAGGCGATGACCAGCACCACAAGAAAAGCGATGGCAGGTACCACGGGCCTAGACATGGCGGTTCTCCAATCTGGAAGTCCTCTTCTGCGCGGCGCTGTGTTGTCCGTCGCGGAATATTTGGCGCAGTTGGGCCATGGCCCACAGGAAGACGAACCAGATGCCGCCCATGACAACCGCCAGGAACCATGGGCCAAGCCCGGGTACGCTCACCCCGATCTGCTCAGAGTCGTATTGCTGAGGGCCTTCCAGTATCTTGACCACTGAAGAAGCACTCTTGACGGCGGGTTTTACATCTCCGGAAAGGCTGGCCGAAATGCTCAGGTCGCCGCTGGAGTGGGGCACATAGGTCATGGCAGCAACACCCTGTTTATCGGTCGTAGCGCGTCCGAGTTCGACGGAGTCCTCGGTATTCATGAAAGACGTTGAGACTTTGAAAACGACCACCACGCCGGGCATCGGTTCGCCGGTCGCACTGGAAACAAGGGCTTTCAGCGACAGCCGGTCGCCGACCGAGCCGCTTGACGGCGCTGTCAGGTCCAGCTTCGCAGGTGCCGGGCTATCGGCAAAAACAGCGGAGACCGGCCATGCTGCCAGCAGCGCAAGACAGAGGAGCAGGAGCATTCTGTATATTGTGCCCTTCATTTCCTTCCTCCATCAACGGGAGGTGTGGGCTTTTCAGGGAAGGGTGAGCCGAGCTTGACCCTCAGGCCAGGTTGTCTGGTCTGTTCCAACTCCTCCACAGGCTCTTCGACAGGTTTGGGTTTCCGATGTTCCAGCATCTCCCAGACCGCGACCGCCGGGACGATCTTAACTATAAGGGTGATCAACAAGATAAAACCTGCAATGCCGGCCGCCATGAGCGACCATTCGACCCACGTAGGCGAGTAGATAGCTGGATGGTAGGGCTGCAATGGCAGGCTCAGGCCTCCAACCACGATAAGGTACCTCTCGATCCACATGCCGATGTTCGCCAAAAGCGCCGCCAGGACTATGAAGCCAATGCTGCGACGAGTGGCCGGAATCGCGACGAGCAGCGCCGGCAACACCATGCCTGACAAAGCATATGTCCAGTAGTAGGGAGCCAGAGGTCCGACGAACATGCGCTCAAGGTAGAGATGCATGTCTCCTTTCAACTTGAAGCCTTCGGTGACATACTCGGAAACGTTGAAGAACATTACTATGAGAGAGAACGCGGCAAGCATGTACCCCAGGTTCTTAAAGTGCTGCAGCTTGAAGTACTCCTCTAGGTGGAATGCCTTCCGGAGCACCGCCATGAGAATGATCAGCACGCCGACCCCGGAGTACAACGCTCCGCCCACAAAGTAGGCCGCGTACATAGTGGAGTCCCAAGGCTCGCGCAGCGTCATGGCGAATATCCAGGAGGTCACGGTGTGCATGGATACCGCTACAGGTATGATAACGATCATGAAAATGCCCAACGTGCGCGCCAGGCGGTGGTGCTGGCTGTGTGTGCCACGCCATTCCACGGCAAAGGCTTTGAACAGCCACTTCAATGGGTGGCTCTTCAACCTCTTGCTATCCCGGCAAAGCGCCAGGTCGGGTATGAGCGCCAGGTAAAGGTAGATGGCGCTTCCTATCAAGTACGTCGTCAGGCCAAACACGTCCCAGGTCAAGGGCGATTGCCACCGCCCGAAGATGAACAGATTGGACAACCGGGTCGGCTGGCCCATGTCCAGCAAGATGAAGACCGGGGCTATCACCAGCGCCGCTACGGTGACGAACTCAGCCATGCGGGTTATCGGCAGGCGCCACTCCGCGTGGGCGATGCGCAATATGGCCGAGATAAGCGTTCCGGCCATGCTGATGCCGATGAAGAACACGAACATGGTAACGTACAGTCCCCAGGAGATGCGGTCACGCATTCCGGTGACCACAAGCCCTTCGCGGAACTGCGTCTGGTAGGCATAGACCCCGAGGCCGATGAATACCAGAAGCACTGCAACCAGCAAGGCATACTTCGCGCTGATGTGGGACAGCGGGCTGAAGGCGCGCTCTTCCAGCCGGTCCTCGAAATCAACTACCGGCTTGACCGCTTCCATGTCTTAGCTCCTTCAGTTGTTTTGTCCCAGGGCCATTCCACAGGCTTGAGCCCCTTAGTGAACGGCGAACGGCCTACATCCTGGCCTTGGCCGGGGATGTAATATACACGGGGTTTTGTGCCCAGATCTTCCTTCGAGCGGAACGCCCCATTGTTGGAGAGAAAACTCGACAGCATAACCACGTTTCTGCCATTCGTCGCCAGGTCTTCTTCCAGGTCGCCAAAGTAAATGGCGTTGTTAGGGCACGCCTGTGCACAGTAAGGAAGGCGGCCGGAGGAAGTCATATCGGTACAGAAGTCGCACTTCATCACGGTGCCCTTTGGGGCGCCGATCTGGTGTACTGGACTATAGTCCACGAGAGCCGCTTCCGGCGGGAGTGGTGGGTCGCCCCAGAGGAAGAACCGTCGCTCGTAAGGGCACGCCGCCATGCAGAGACGGCATCCGATGCACCTCCGCTGGTCTATCAACACTATGCCTTCGGGAGTAGACCACGTCGCAGCCACGGGGCAGACATTCACGCAAGGGGGGTTCTGGCACTGCATGCACGGAGTGGGCATGAATCGCGTGCCTCCGCCTGGCAATTCGTGCTCGTATACTTCTATCCACTGCATTGGCTCAGGTAGGAAGCGCCCCCGTATGCAGGCTTCAGCGCATTGCGGGGCGGTGCCTGCTGACTGGCAGCCGTCGCAACGGCGGAGATCGATGACGGCGGACCACCGGCGCAATCTTTTCCCCTTGCCGATAGGCGCTGTCGTTGCCTCTGTCCTAGACTCGGCGCGCGCCGTCAGAATGCGTAAACCCTGGCCGGCAACCGTGAGCCCCAACACCCCTGCCCCTGCAAGCTTCAGAAAGGTGCGCCGGGAGAGCGCTGGCCTGGTTGTGCCATCGTTGTTTTCTGGCATGTAGCCTGAAACCTCTATATTATTGCGTTGCACCCAATCGGTATAGTTTAGCGGTGGGATGGGATAACTTCAACGACCAAGAACGCCGATTTAGTGTAAGCTAGGAGGCTTACTGCATAAATAATTGCGCTACGCAATGCTCATGTATTTAGTGACCTCTGAGTCTACTATGCAGTGACACGAAAATAGTGAGACAACATGAGATAATGTCACATGCAAAGTATAATATGCGTATGGAAGCTACCAGGGCCGGAGCCGGCCCAATACGAGTCCTTCTGGCCGAAGACCACCGCCTAATGCGCGAGGGGACGCGACAGTTTCTTGAGCGCCAGGGCGATATTCATGTAGTGGGTGAGGCGGCGGACGGAGAGGAAGCTGTGCGCCTGGCGCGCGCCCTCCGGCCGGACGTGGCCATCGTGGACATAGCTATGCCCCATATGAGCGGCATTGAGGCTACTAAGGCCATAAAGAAGTACTGTCCAGACATCGCCGTGCTGATACTCACCATGTACGATGACGACCAGTATATCGTCACGCTTCTGGAAGCGGGCGCCGCCGGCTATCTGCTTAAGGACATAAGTTCCTCGGAGCTGGTGGATGCCGTACGAAACGTGTATGCGGGAGAGGCCGTTATACATCCCTCGGTAGCCAAGAAGCTGCTCACGCGTTTGCTACCGCGCACCGCGAGGGAGAAAGTAAAGCTGGGCAGCGCGCCCAGTGGACGAGAGCTGGAAGTGCTTCAAATGGCCGCCCAGGGTCTGAGCAATAAAGAAATCGGCGAACAGCTGTCGTTGAGTTCGCGGACTGTCCAGGCCCACCTGAGCAACATATTCAGCAAGCTTGGTGTAGCTTCTCGCACTGAGGCCATAGTCCGTGGCTTGCAACAGGGATGGTTGCGCTTGCAGGACTTCTGCTGAGGCGCGGAGAGAGGTGGGTTGAGCAAGTGTCAATCAAACCGTTAGGTTGGTCTTGGTCGCTCCTCCGCGGGCTACCTTCGAGGTTTAGAGACCGTCACTTCTGGTACATACAGGCAGCCATACTGTCCATAGCTACTCTCCGCGCGTTTCTGGAATTTCAACCGACCACCGAGTGGTATGAGCTCCTGCAGCCGGTAATGGTAATACTGTATATCGTTCCTATTTCTTACTCCAGCATCCGCTACGGTTGGGAAGGCGGGCTGCTCACCAGCCTGTGGGTAGGTATCCTCACCGTGCCGAACTTGGTACTGTGGCATCGTGGTGGTGTATGGGCGGGAGAGCTAATGGGGATAGTGGTGGTGGCTTTCGTCGGGACAATACTGGCGTGGCGGACCGACGTGGAATCCCGTCTGCGCAAGAAGGTCGAAGCCGCGATGCGAGACCTTGCGGTGTCCGAGGCAAGGTATCAGGGGCTTTTTGAGAACGCCGGAGATGCGATACTTGTGCTTGATGCCAACGGCCAGGTGGTCAGCGCCAATGCGGCGGCAAGTGTTCTGACAGGCTACTCCCGCGAAGAGTTGGTGGGGATGAACGCGACAACCCTCCTCAATGTTGCCCTCCTCAATGTTGAAGGTGGAACGCGTTATGGACACCCTTCAGCCGAAGGACCGTTTTTCCCGAGTGGAGAAATACGCCTGAAACGAAAAGAGGGCAGCGAGGTGTACGTAGAGGCCGTCTGCACCGTGCACCCAGGAGACATTGGTGTGCATACCCAGGCGGTGCTACGCGATATCACTGCCCGTCGCCACCGCGAGTTGGGCTTGCGGGCTTTCTTGCGCCAGGTTACACGGGCGCAGGAAGAGGAACGAAAACGCATCGCGCGGGACCTGCACGACGAGACAGCCCAGAACCTGGCGCTGCTGCGGCGCGAATTGCAGGATGCAATGCAGTCGGGAGACATGTCCGGAGCCTCGTCTGTCGAGCGCCTGAAACGTGTCTGGGAGATTGCAGGGGAGACGTTGCGAGGCGTCAGGAGGTTCACCAGCAACCTCAGGCCGCCTGTGCTGGACGACCTGGGGATTGTGGCTGCGCTGGAGACATTGGTCTCAGAGGTGACGAAGCTTACCGGCGTTGAGGCACACCTGGAAGTAAACGGCTCGCCGCACCGTCTCGACCCCGAGGCGGAGCTGATGCTGTTCAGGATAGTCCAGGAGGCGCTGCGCAATGTTCAGAAGCATGCGCAGGCAAGCAGGACTACAGTTACTATCACCTTCGATGGAGATGCGCTCCGAATTGACGTTGAGGACAATGGAAAGGGCTTCGACACCTCCGCAGTATCCTCCTTTGGCCCGCCTGAAGGGCATCTCGGGCTCACAGGCATGGCGGAACGTGCTGGCCTGCTCGGGGCCGAGATACATGTGTCCTCGAAACCGGGAGAAGGCACTCATGTGTCCGTGCTTTATGGGACGAAAGA
Source organism: Chloroflexota bacterium (assembly GCA_016190755.1). Classification (GTDB taxonomy): domain Bacteria; phylum Chloroflexota; class Dehalococcoidia; order JACPPY01; family JACPPY01; genus JACPPY01. The sequence goes on from JACPPY010000010.1 coordinate 16,589, forward strand.
CCCTCCCGTCGGCAGTGAAAAGCACGTCCCGACGGGGACAGCCTGAAAGGGATTGCCCGAAAGACCCCCGGTCTAGTAGAGCCTAAACTATTCCAGGCAAATGCGGAAACACAGCTAATGGGCTTGACGTAGGACCTTTCACTCTAGAGCTCTCTCCCCGGATATCCCGATCAGCCCTTCTCCCCGGGTACCCCGACTTGTCGGGGTGTGGAGAGGCTGGGTGAGGGTGGACCTGAAATATGTGCACAAGCCCATAGTGTTGCACCACATACTTGGATTGGTTTAGGTGTCTGCTGCCGCGGCTATCTCTTGCTTGACCCTATTGGCGATCTCGCCCAGCGGGACCAGCTCTGATTCTCCCTTCGCGCGCAGCTTGAACTCCGCACTCTTGGACTTCAGAGTGCGCGGGCTCACCGTGACCCTGATGGGCAGACCAAGAAGGTCGGCGTCGTTGAACTTGATGCCCGCCGACTCTACCCTGTCGTCGTACAGGACCTCAATGCCTTGCTTCACCATCTCGTTATAGACTCGTTCCACTTCGGACGCTACCTCTGTGTTGTCCAGGAACAAGGGACACAGATATACCTGGTGCGGGGCTATGGGAAGAGGCCAGATTATGCCCTTCTCGTCATGGTTCTGCTCCACGGCGGCCGCCAGTAGCCTTCCCAGGCCGATACCGTAGCAGCCCATGATGCAGGGCCGCTGCTCGCCGTTCTCGTCCAGAAAATAGGCGCCCAGCTTTTCGCTGAGGAAGGTGCCGAGCTTGAACACGTGGCCGACCTCGATGCCGCGCGAGGTTAAGAAGACGTGCCCGCACCGGGGACATTCGTGGCCCGCCTTTGCCCTGGCTATGTCGCCCATGATATCGATCTGGAAGTCGCGGGGGTAGTTTACGTTTTTCAAGTGCGTATCGCGCCTGTTGGCGCCGGCAACGAAGTTGTTGCCCATCATTATAGACTCGTCAGCCACTACCTTAACGCCCTTGAGCCCCACGGGTGAGGCGTAACCTGCTACGATGCCTGTGCCCTTAAGGTCTTCGTCAGTGGCCATGCGCAGGTCGGCGCACTTGAGCATATTTTTGAGCTTCACCTCGTTGACGTCCATGTCTCCCCGTATGACCGACAGCACATGGTTGCCGTCGGCCATGTACATGACCGCCTTCAGCGTCTTGCTCTCGGGCATGTTCAGCAACCTCGCCAGGTCAGCGATGGACGTGACGCCGGGAGTAGATATCTCCTGTATTGGGAGCGGCTCTTCGGCTGCCGACGGGGTCTTTCGCACCTCTGCTTTCTCCGCGTTGGCGGTGTAGCCACAGTTGTGGCAACGTATTATCTCGTCTTCTCCAGTCTCCGCGATAAGCATGAATTCATGAGAATCTTTGCCGCCGATGGCGCCGCTATCGGCCTCAACCATCACGGCGGGCAGTCCGCAGCGCCGGTAGATATTGTTGTAGGCTTCAATCATCTTCTTGTAGCTGCGGTCTAAGCCAGCCAGGTCGGCGTCGAAGCTGTATAGGTCTTTCATAATGAACTCACGCACGCGGAGCAGCCCCCCGCGCGGCCTGGGTTCGTCACGGAACTTGTTCTGTATCTGGTACAGGAGCAGAGGCAACTCCTTGTAGCTTTGCAAGTGCCGGTGCACCAACTCGGTGACCACTTCTTCATGTGTGGGGCCCAGTACCAGCGTATGCTCCTTCCGGTCTTTGAAGGTGAACAGCGTCTTGCCGAAGGCCTCGTGCCGGCCCGACAGGTCCCATAACTCGACCGGCTGAAGGGATGGCATGGAAAGCTCCTGTCCTCCGGCGCGGTCCATCTCCTGGCGCACTATGCGCTCTATCTTGCGCAGTGTGCGCCAGCCGGAGGGCAGGTAGGAATACACGCCCGTGGCGATCTGGTCCACCATGCCGGCGCGTACCAGCAATTGGTGGCTTATGCTATCTGCCTCGGCGGGCGCCTGCCTCAATGTTTTGCCGAAAAGCTTAGAGAAACGCAATAGATTCTCCTTTGTGACCTCTCATCCCCTTGCCCCTTCTCTCCTCATCGATGAGGAGAGAAGGGGCGTATTACTTCTAAGGGGGCGCAGCCCCCTTCGCACACTCCCTGTCTATGATTCGGTGTATCGAGGTTCTTCGAACGTACGTGTGAATCTGTATCCAGGTACCGGCGCAGATTGTACACCAAACAGCTAAGTGGGCGCACTACGAAAGTCTGGCCATGCCCGAGGCGAGAAAAACGTTAAACACGAACCTGTCATTATGGCAGACCGCATGTTGCCGTGGCAGGTTGTCAGACTGTGTCTGGAAAGGGGGCATGCTATATGTAGAAGCTGTTGAACCGGGAGGTGACAGAAGACTGGCTAAGGACTACGAGGCATTATAAGGAGACAGAAGAGGCTTTCATCTATCTGGCCACGGTATGTCTCAGGCTGCGCAGATTGGCCACTGCTCAGCCTCCATAACTTCCCAGACACGCTCTTAGCCCACGGGCTGTTTTGCGTTTAACTGCCTGACCGGCCTGGCCTCAATATAGCCCCGGTACCCCAGTGGTTCCAGTTGGAACCTCGGTCCGTCTTCGTCCGCCCAGGCAAAGCCGTAAAGCCCTGGATCGTAGGTCTTCATCACCTCCCAGAGGTTTCCGATCGCCTGCTCAAACTTGTCATCATCGTACGGTTGGCCCTGAAAGACCATCATCTTGCACGGCGGCAGGTCGATCATCTCGAATCCCTCCGGGACTTCACCTGCGTAGTCGGCCGACACTTCGACTCCCTGAGCATACACTGAAGTGCCAGGTCGACGCAGGTTTTCTGGCAGCCACATTCCCATGGGCTCATACAATGCGTCCTTAATTCCGGTAAGGACATCCCATACATCACACCCGACTTCCTGGCAGTACTCAAAGTAATGTGTTGCCTTGACACCTCGTTTCAATATCAGCTTCCTCTCTGGACGGTCGATCACCTGGACAAAGACGGAGCAGGTACTTGGCTTATCAGTCATGTTATCTTCTCCCTTTTGTATCTTGAGGTAGTAATCACTGATGCGGCTGGGCATAAAGAGCTTTAGAGGCGGCCTGTTTTTGCTGTAGTGCCTGGGGCTCATGCCGAACTGTTTGGAAAAGGCCCTGGTGAAGCCCTCATGTGAATCGAAGACGAAGTCAAGCGCTACATCTATGATCCTGACGTCCTTGCCCCTGAGTCTGAGGGCCGCCCGGGACAGCCGAACTGTTCGGATGTAATCGAAAGGTGTCTTGCCGGTCAATTCCTTGAAGATTCTCGCGGAATGCCACGGAGAATACCCTCCGGCCCGTGCGAGCTTGCGCAGGGTGATAGGCTCCGTCGCATGCTGCTCTATATAGTCCTGCATACGCTGGACCGCTCTTATCTTGTCCCAGCTTTGCGTGTTCTCACCTCCTTGTCGAGTATGCCACACAGGGCTGGATTCTTCTTGACATGTTTTGCCAAGAATTGGCGGTCGGCTGACATGGACTTCGGTCGAGATACCGCCGGTGCGCGAGTATCTGCCCTTCGCAGATACTTCAACAACTTGTAGGCCGCCATTATACAGACATCGGAGTGTTTACCGTCGTCCCCACGTACGTGGGAGCACGGGATTGAGTTCGTACAACGATATCAGTTTTGCGCGTTATCTGATTATGAAGGGAACGAATATGGCAATGAGGCCGGTAAACAGCACTGCGAGGATGAACAGGTTGTATCTGAGAGAATAGTCACTCAGCAGCGATGGGTCATAATACCCTTCCACGCCCTGGTCTTTGTACATTTTCAGAAGGCCATTCAGCAGCTTCTTCCTCATTTGCCTGCCCCGGATTAACCCAAGTTCGGCCACGAAGTTTACCACCAATATGAGAGCAACAAAGGTGAACATGACTATCGTTTGGGTGCCACCTCCATTTGAAGAGGCAATACCAGAATTAACGCCCAGCGTTATCAGGTTCAACAAAATCGCCGTGAGAACGAAGATAGTGTCGGTCCGCGTGTTTGCCCCCAGTTCGCTGATAATATGTTCATGGACTCGTTCTATCATCTTTGTTTTCCTTTTGGCGTATTCACTGTTAGTGCAGACAGGTACTATTCCCTCCCGAAGCGAAGAAAAACGATAATGAATCCGGCAAGCACTAGGGCGCCTATTCCAGCCCCTACCCATAGCCATAAGGAAATGCCGCCTTTGACCCTCAGAAAAGTGGAGGTGACCGCACGTGTCTGGTCGGCCTCCGCAAGCAGGGTGATCGTTGCGTCCCCCTTACTGGTATTACGGCCGGGAACGATATGTACGTCGACTGCCTGGGAGCTACCGGCGCTCAGGTGACTAATGCTGTCAGGCACGAAACTTGTCTGCCATCCTTGAGGTGCAGAGGCATTGAACCTGATATTGGATATGGCCGTGTTGCCGTTGTTCTTCACTTCCATGAACAGCAGGACGTTTTCCCCCGGGGCCAGTTCCTTGTAATACTCGGAAAGCAGCCTGATAGTAAGGTCGACCTTGTTTTCCTGTGCCAGTACCGGCCTGAATGACGATAGGGAACTCATGAGAAGCATTGCAAGTAGCGCCGGTCGAACGATTTTGCCGAGGGTCATACCTACATCATACCTGACAGGCTTGGGCGGCTATTGGCCCGTCAGTTTCTGGACTTCGGACATGAAGGTCTCGATGAGGTCTTCCTCGGGCACGGTGCGCAGCAGCTTGCCTTTGAGGAAGATGGCCCCTTTGCCTTTGCCGCCGACGATGCCGATATCAGCGTCCTTGGCCTCGCCCGGACCGTTGACGCCGCAGCCCATTACGGCAACTTTTATCGGTCGGCCCACGGTAGCCATCCTTCGCTCCACTTCCTGCGCTAGCTCCACCAGGTCCACCTGGCACCGGCCGCAGGTGGGGCAGCTCACCATCGTCGGGCCGCGGTCGCGGAGCGCGAGGCTCTTGAGTATCTCGTAGGCTACGACGACCTCTTCCCTGGGGTGTCCGGTGAGGGATATACGTATAGTATCTCCCAGGCCCATGTACAGCATTGTGCCCACTCCTACCGCGCTCCGTATTGAACCGCGCTGCGGAGTGCCGGCCTCGGTTATGCCCAGGTGCAGCGGGTAGGGTATCTTGTCTGCAATGGCCCTGTAGGCCTCGATGGTGGTTGGCACATCAAAGGCCTTCAGCGACACTTTTACCAGGCTAAAGTCTAGGGCCTCTAGCAGGCGTATCTCCTGCATTGCGGCCCCGACCATCCGCTCTACGATGGGGAGGCCGCCGTCGGGCGCCGGTGGCAGGCTGCCGGAATTGACGCCCACGCGTATAGGCACGTTGCGTTCCCGTGCGGACAGCACCACCCGCTTGATGTGCTCCCGGTCGCGTATATTGCCCGGGTTCAGGCGCAGGCCGTCCACGCCTGCTTCAAGGGCTGCCAGCGCCAGCCGGTGGTCGAAATGGATGTCCGCTATGAGCGGTATGGAGATGTTTTTCTTTATCGCGCCCAGAGCACCGGCCGCTTCGGCGTCAGGAACGGCCACGCGCACGATCTCGCAGCCGCATTCCTCCAGCTCCTTGATCTGGGCCACGGTGGCCTTAACATCCGAGGTGAACGTCTTGGCCATGGACTGGACGACGACCGGGGAATCGCCGCCGATCAGAACCCCGCCCACGCTGATCTGCTGAGATATGCGCCTCTGCATCATGGCATTAGCTGCTCCCCTTGCACTATGCGGACGATATCGAGGTAGGTCACCAGGACCATGGCCGCAAGTATGACAGCAAAGCCGATGAGGTGCACCAGGTTCTCCTTCTCCGGAGGTATGCGCCTCCCGCGCCGCACCCATTCCAGCAACACGAAGACGAGCCTGCCGCCGTCAAGCGCGGGAAGAGGGAACAGGTTGAATATGCCCAGGTTTAAGCTTAGCAACGCACCGAACCTGAGTAGCGGGCTGAGCCCTTCCCTGGCGATTTCACCTGTGACCTGGGCTATGCCCACCGGGCCCGTGACCTGTGGCGGCGTCTTGCGGACGAACCAGCTGACTACTTCATTCTTGAACAAAATCATCGTCTCCAGGGCCGTACGCGCGCCCTGTGGGAATGCCTGCCAGAAGGGACGCGACTGTGTGCTTACAGTTGTCCCCACAGGCTCAAGTACTATGCCCATGGCTCCCTGTCCAGCGGGAGGGTTCCACCTGGTCATGACAAGCGTTTCCCTGGTGCTGCCGTCCTGTCCCCGCAGCAGCAGCCTGACCTCCGACCCCAGCTTTAGCGCCACATTGTAGCCGACATCGCCCCGGTTCTGAATGCTGTCCCCTTCTATTTTCAGTATGGTATCCCCGGGCCGGACACCAGCCCGCTCCGCCGGCGAGCCCGTGGCGACGCTCTTCACGATGACCTGCTCACTCACCACCTGGTGAGGGACCATCAGGCTGACGGCCAGCAGCACCAGCGGTAGAAGCAAATTCATGGCGGAACCAGCCGTCAACACCATGAGTCGCACGCCAATGCTCTTGCCCGCCAGGCTGCCGGGCAACTTTGGGTCCTCCTCGCCCACCATTTTCACGAAACCGCCCAGCGGGATGGCGTTTATGGAGTAGACGGTCTCGCCGCGCTTGATCCCGAAGATGCGTGGCGGGAAGCCCAGGCCGAACTCCTTCACGGTAACGCCGGACAGCTTCGCCGTCACGAAATGCCCTAACTCGTGGGACACTATGAGCAGGGCCAGCAGGCCCAGGAATATGAGCAGCGTAAAAGGTGTCATAGCTTCTCGGCTCCGATTATGCTGGCAGCGTCTTCCCTCGCGCGAGCATCAGCCTCCATTATCTCCTGCAGCGAGGGGTGCTTGATGCCGGAATGGCGCCCCAGTACGGCCTCTACCAGGAGAGGTATGCCTGTGAAACCGATGCGTCCTTCCAGGAATGCGCCCACGGCCACCTCATCGGCGGCACAGAGGGCCGCCGGGTAGGTGCCTCCTTTCTTACCCGCTTCGATAGCCAGGGCCAGGCACGGGAAACGTCCCGTATCGGGTGTCTCGAAGCTCAGGCGCGCGGTCCGCGCGAAGTCCAAGCGCGGCACGTACTGAGCAGGAAGCCTGTCCGGGTAAGACAGCGCATGCTGTATGGGCAGGTGCATATCGGGATAGCTTAATTGGGCCTTCACGGACCCATCGACAAACTCGATCATGGAGTGGATCATGCTCTCCGGATGTATTACTACCTGTATGTTAGCGTACGGGACGCTGAATAGCCAGTGCGCCTCGATGACCTCCAGTCCCTTGTTCATCAGCGTCGCGGAGTCTATCGTCACCTTTCGCCCCATTATCCAGGTGGGATGACGAAGGGCTTCGGCAGCGGTTACCTTGGCCAATTCGACAGCGGGCAGCCCGCGAAAAGGCCCCCCGGAGGCTGTCAGTATCAACCTCTCGATCTCGGCCTGCTCGCCGCGGAGGCACTGCCATATGGCGCTGTGCTCGCTGTCCACGGGCATTATGGATGCCCCTGTGTGCTTCGCCTCGGCGGTCGCCAGGTCTCCTGCCATTACCAGCACTTCCTTATTGGCCAGGGCGACGGGCTTTCCGGCGCGCAGCGCGGCAAAGCACGGTGAAAGTCCGGCTTTTCCCGAGGTGGCCACGACCACGATATCCACATCCGGGTGGGCCGCTATCTCCTCCATGGGAGCGAACCGGGATTGAATCTGAGAGGAACGAGTGCGCCGCGGCGACTTGCGCTCCAGCGCAGTGGAATACACCAGTTCAGGCCGGAACTCGGCCACCTGCTGCTCTAACAGCTCAAGGTTGCCGCCCGCGGCGAGTCCTATGACCTTGAACCAGTCGGGGAAGTTCCTGGCTACATCCAAAGTCTGGCGGCCTATCGAGCCAGTGGAACCAAACACTGCGAGTCGTTTCATATCACGTCAATATGACATAATAGTATACCACCAGGCCGGACAGCAGTATGCTGTCTGCCCGGTCCAGTATACCGCCATGTCCGGGCATGATGCGGCCCGAGTCCTTGGCGCCCAGCCCTCGCTTGAACATCGACTCCACCAGGTCCCCCAACTGCGCGGCGACGCCGATGACGAGGCCGAGCAGCAATGCCTGCCAGATGAGCAGCGGCAGGTCGAGCAGGAGACTGAGAACAACGGAGGCTATTAGCGCCCCGGCCAGCCCTGCGGCGGCGCCTTCCCATGTCTTCTTGGGGCTCACCTGCGGCGCCATCTTGTGGCGGCCCCAGGCGCGTCCCACCAGGTATGCGGCGGTGTCCGTGGCGAAGGTGGTGAACAACGCCAGTATTACCCATACGAGGCCATCCTGCAGGCCACGGAGGGCTACCAGGTACCGGGCCAGCCACCCTATATACAACGCGCCCGCCAGCGTCCAGGCCAGTGCAAGAGCAGACCCCTCTTTTTGCCTCCTGGACAGGAGCCATACGAAAGATGCCACGAGACCAAGGCTGGTGATAAGAACCGCTGCCCTGTCCGGGTTGGCGCCCATGAGCGGGCTCAGTATCAGCAGTGCCGTCCAGATACAACCGAGCGCAACGAATGGACGTGTGCCCGAGTGGCGGACCATGATGTAGAACTCCATTGCCCCGGCTATGCCCGCAATGGCAACGAAGGCCGCCCAGATACGTACGCCGCCGAGGAACAACACCAGAAGCAGTATTGCGATACCAACACCAGCGGAAACCAGCCTCTGGCGAAGCAAGCCTAGTCCTACTCTTCCGAGTCGGGCTTATGCCCGCTCAACCCGCCGTAGCGCCGCTCCCGCTGACTGTAGGCGAGGAGGGCCTTGTCGATATCTTCCTTGCCGAAGTCCGGCCAGAAAGTGGGCGTGGAGTAGTACTCGCTATAGGCGCTCTGCCACAGCAGAAAGTTGCTCAACCGCATCTCACCGCCGGTACGTATGACAAGGTCAGGGTCGGGCAACCCCGCGGTATACAGGTGCCGTGACAGCACGGCCTCATCTATGTCCTCAGGCCGCAGGCCTTCGGCGACTATACGCCGCACAGCATCCAGTATCTCGGCCCTGCCTCCGTAGTTGAAGGCTATGCTCACGATCATTGCGCTGTTGTCTTTAGTTATCTCCAGCGCTTTTCTCACACGTTCCCGTATGCCGCTCGATATGCCGTCCAGCGTGCCCAAGTGGCGTAGCTTCACGCCCCTGTCACGCAGCGCCGCCGACTCGCGATCAATGACGTCGCTGAGTATGCGGAGCAGGCCATCCACCTCAGCCCTCGGCCGGGCCCAGTTCTCCGTCGAGAAGGCATACAGTGTCAGGCACTTGATGTTGTACTGGGAGAAGACGTCGATCACGCGGCGCAGGTTGTCAGTCCCAGCGCGGTGGCCTTTCAACCGGGGTAGGCCGCGGAGCTGCGCCCACCTGCCGTTGCCGTCCATGATAATAGCAACGTGCTTGGGCAGCGTGGTCAATTGGATAACGCCCTGCTGGTCCGGGTGGGCAGCTTGCCCATCCAGAAGCTGAGGCGCTTCCGACACCGGTTGCGCTGGCTTGTTGAGGAAAGTTGTCATAATGGACAGTGAAACAAGTATTCAAACCCTCACGTGCCGCAAATCCTTGTGGCGCATGACGGGAAAACGAACGGACAGTGTCCGTGTGGAGCCGTTAGGACTCCAGTAGCTCCGCTTCTTTCGTCTCGCCTATTTTGGACGTTTGGGCGATAAAGCTATCGGTTACCTTCTGCAACTGCACGTTGACGCGATTATGCTCGTCCTGCGATATCTCCTTATTCTTCTCCTGCGTGCGCAGCGTCTCCACCGCATCACGCCTGATGTTGCGCAGCGCCACCTTGGCTTCCTCGACCCTCTTCCTGACGAGCCGAACCAGTTCCTTCCGTCGCTCCTCGCTTAGCGGAGGTATCGGCAACCTTATCACGCTGCCGTCATTGGAAGGTGTCAGGCCGAGGTCGGACTTCATTATGGCCTTCTCCAGTGTTGAGAGAATCGACCGGTCGTAAGGCTGTACTACGAGAAGCCTGGGCTCGGGCGCAGACACGCCGGCGATTTGGTTTACCGGCGTAGGCACACCGTAGTAGTCGACCTTCACGTTCTGGAGAAGCGCAGGTGAAGCCCGCCCTGTCCTGATACCCGCCAGGTCGCGCTTCAGTATCTCGACAGCCTTCTGCATCTTGGACTCGGTCTCAGGTAACACACCGTCAGCCATTATTCCACCTCGCTTGAGACAGTAGTACCTATGTTCTCGCCTGCTACAGCCCTTTGTATAGTATCGGGCGCAGTGATATCGAATACGATTATGGGCAGATTGTTCTCCATGCACAACGATAGGCTGGTGGCATCCATGACTTCAAGACGCATCTCCAGCGCCTGCATATGGGTTATGCGGTTGAACCTTTTTGCCTTGGGGTTAAGGCGAGGGTCGGAGTCATATACCCCATCCACGCCATTCTTGGCCATGAACAGCGCATCTGCCCCTATCTCTATGGCGCGCAGCGCCGCGGCGGTATCCGTGGTCATATACGGATTGCCCGTACCGCCGGCGAAGATCACCACGCGGCCCTTCTCCATGTGACGTATGGCGCGCCGCCTGATATAGGGTTCCGCCACGGCCTGGATAAGTATCGCGCTCTGCGTGCGTGTGTCCACGCCCATGTGCTCCAGGGAGTCTTGCAGCGCCAGGGCGTTTATGACGGTGGCGAGCATACCTGCGTAGTCCGCCGTCGCCCGGTCCATACCGTGAGCTGCCGCATCGCTGCCGCGCCAGATATTGCCACCGCCTATCACCACCGCCACATCCACGCCTTCTCCCCGGACATGCTTGATCTGGCGTGAGATGTTGCCCAGCATGTCGTAATCAATGACCAACCCGCCTTGGCTTTGCAAGGACTCTCCGCTGATCTTCAGCAGGACTCGCTTATACTTCTCAGGTGGCACGCTTTCCTAGCAGCCTATCTCGAATCTGGCAAACCTGCGTACTCGGATGTTCTCTCCAAGGGTGGCTACGGCCTGTTTGATGATCTCCTCAATGGTCTTGCTGGGATCCTTGATGAACGGTTGCTGCAGCAGACATGCCACAACCGGGTCCACCTGTGTATTCTCAGGTATATCCGCCGCAGATACATAGAGCGGGGATGTGGCCGTTATCTGCATGGCAAGGTCGTGGGCGAGTTGCCGGAACTGGTCCGTGCGGGCGACGAAGTCCGTCTCGCAGTTCAACTCGAGCATTGCGCCGACTTTTTGGCCCGTATGTATATAGCATTCTATGACGCCCTGGCCGGTGGCCCGGGTCGCTTTCTTCTCAGCCGAGGCGAAGCCCTTCTGCTTAAGGTCTTCGCAGGCCTTATCCATGTCGCCCTTCGCTTTTTCGAGGGCGGCCTTACAGTCCATCACTCCGGCGCCTGTGCGCTGGCGCAGCTCTTTCACTGCATCTACCGAGATGTTCAAAATGTCCTCCTTGGGTTAAGCCTGCTTGGCTTCAGGTGGGGGAACCTCAGCCGGTTTGCTCTCCTCTGTTTTGGCCTCACTTGCGATGCTCTCTTCCGGTACCTGTGTCTCAGCTGGCGCTGCGGCAGGCTCCGCCTCCTCAGGAGCGAAGCTGTAGGTCTCGGAGGCCGCGGCGGCGGCGGCCACTCCTGCCTCCACTGGCTTGGCCACTTCTTCCTCGGTTTCCTTCCGAGAAGCCTTACCTTCGAGCACGGCGTCGGCTATCTTGGAGCAGATCAGCTTGATCGCCCTGATGGCGTCATCGTTGGCCGGTATGGGGTAGTCAATTGGCGTCGGGTCGCAGTTAGTGTCCACTATCGCGACTACCGGTACGTTCATTCGCTTCGCCTCGGCCAGCGAGATCTTGTCTTTCGTTGGGTCGACAAGGAAGATGGCGGAGGGTATCTCAGTCATCTGCTTGAACCCGCCCATGACTCGGTTGAGCCGCTGGATTTCTTTTTCCAGCTTCATTATTTCCTTCTTCGGCAAGCGCTGTAGCTCGCCCTTGGCATATTGGTCTTCCAAGCGCACCAGGTAGTCGATCCGCCTCTGTATGGTGCCGAAGTTAGTGAGCATACCACCCAACCAGCGGATATTCACATATGGCATACCGCACCGGGTAGCCTCCTGCTGCATCGCCTCCTGGGCCTGTTTCTTGGTGCCTACGAACAGCATGTTGCCCCCGTTCGTAATCAGGTCTCGGACGAAGTCGCAGGCCTTCTGTAGCATGACAACGGTCTGCTGCAGGTCTATGATGTGTATTCCGTTGCGCTGGGTGAAGATGTAGGTCTTCATCTTCGGGTGCCAGCGGCTGGTCTGGTGGCCAAAATGGGCCCCGGATTCAAGAAGTTGTTTTATTGAACTGGATTCCGCCAATCTTCTCTCTTTCCGCTCCTGAACTGGGCTGTGGTATTAGCGCTATGCGCCGACAGCCCGGAGCTTGATACGCAAGCTTAGCATACTTGCGTTTCCCCCCTCAAATATCCTGAGGAGATTCCAAATTTACGAGTATACCATATGGGCATTCGAACTACAACACATATGTGCATAGATCACCCCCAACACGGGCCAAACTGAAGCCCAATGCTCAAGGCCTTGACAGGCGGTACCCAGCCCGTATAATGTGAGTAAGTACTAGCTAGCACATGCGCTAGCTCAGGCGAAGAAAAAACTGGGAGCAACCCTAGCTGCTATCGGAAGAACCAATATGACGACTACCGTTCATCAGAACACCGAAGTCAGGCAATCACAAATAGTGGACGCTGCCATGGCGCTGATAGTAAAGCTTGGTAGCGAACACGTGACTGTCAAGCGCATTGCCGGAGAGGTGGGCATCACAGAGGCTGCCGTGTACCGGCATTTTAGGAGCAAGAGCGATATCCTGTCTCTCCTGATCGACCACGTAAAAAGTGGCCTCCTCGAGGATATACAGAAAGGCCGGGCCAACGGCAAAGACAGCTCGACATTGGGCGTGGTAGACCGAACCCTGAGAACCCATCTTTCGGGAGTGGCCCAAAGGAAAGGCATCTCCTTCCAGGTCATAGCAGAGATCGTCAGCCTAGGTGATCCGGCGCTTAACAGGAAAACCTCCGAAGCCATACGGCAGTACATCGCCAGTATTCGCGACCTCTTGTGCGAGGGCGTCAAGGCCGGAGAGATAAAAGACAACATTGACCTTGAGGCGACAGCTACCATACTGTTCAGTATGATTCACGGCCTGGTCAGTATCTGGACCCTCAGCAACCGTGACTTTCAACTACGAGAGAAGTATGAGTCTCTCTGGAAGGTCTTCAAGGAAGCCATATTAGTGCGCTAGTCGCTGTTGTCGCCGTGGAAGGCTGAGACATCGGCTGCATCGTCTTGGTCCGGGCAGATACGCCGCGGTATACTTGAGATAGGTCCGGCAAACCTGGGGCAACTATAGCTGCCATTTCAGCAGCTTAACACCTAACTCCTGAATCACATCCATCATCAGGAGGACCGGCGGTTGCCAAAGTGCGAGACATCGTCCAATCGGGACAGGAAAGTCGTCCACGTATCGTTGAGCGGCTGTGCCGATCCAGGGGGTAACAGGCCGGGTGCGGTTTGGTCATCCCGAAACTTCCGGTCCGCCTGTTCGGCTTCAATATGTAACACGCGCGTGCGTCCGGCTCTGTCAGGAAATGCTGCGAACAAAGGACAAACATTGTGGACGATTTCAATATTAGTGCCCTAACGACAGTTGACGCCTTGATAGTGGCAATCATCCTGGCAGCAGGCGCGACAGTAGCCTGGGTCTTGCGCCGGTTGCTGCGAAGGCTGGAAAAACATGCTCGTGACAACACCGCAATGGTGCTCGATGATTACCTCATCGGCGCGCTGGGCGATCCCTTGTTCGTGGGCGTGGTCCTCCTGTCACTATACATTGGCTCCGTGTATTTGACCTTGAATCCCTCCATTGACGGGGCAATGCGCCAGGCTCTGCTGGTCGGCTTGGCGGCGACCGGGATCTACGCAGTCCTGGCTGTCGTAGATGCATTCCTGCGCTGGTACTGTCGGGAGATTGCTAAGACCACGCACACTTCTCTGGACGACAAACTAATACCAATACTACGAGTGTCCATTCCCATCATCGGCGGGCTCCCCGGCCTGCTGGGTATCCTGAGGATTCTGGGCGTGGAACACGCTGGCATTAATGACTGGCTGGCCCAGCATGGGATACGGCTAGCAGCCATCACGGCGCTGACGCTGGTAGCTTTCTTTAGTACCAGCTACGGACTGCCCAGGCTTATCAAGACCATGGCAAGACGAGGCATGGGTGGCCAACCGGACGAGGAGGTGAAGAAGCGCTCGGAGACACTGGCCGTGGTGCTAGTGACCACCTCCCAGGTAATCACCATCGGCGTCGGTGTCATTATGCTCCTCTCGGAGTTTGCCGATATTGCTCCTATACTGGCGGGCGTGGGAGTCGCTGGTATAGCCATTGGCTTTGGAGCGCAGAGCTTGGTCAAAGACGTCCTCAACGGCCTGCTCATAATCATGGAGGGCCACTACCACGTGGGAGATGTGGTCAGAATCGCTGACATAGGCGGACTGGTGGAAGGCATGAACCTGCGCCGGACGGTACTCCGCGACCTGGATGGCATAGTACACTTCGTACCCAACGGAGAAATACGCGTGGCGAGCAATTTCACCAAGGAGTACTCCAGGGTAAATCTCAATATCAGCGTGGCTTATGACACTAACCTGGACCACGCTATTGCCGTACTGAACAGAGTGGGAAAGGCACTCGCCGAGGACCCGGCATGGCAGCCGTTCATACTGAAACCGCCTCAAGTACTGCGCGTCGACAAGCTGGGAGATTCCGGCATCGATATAAAGGTTGTGGGCGATACGAGGCCTATTAAGCAGTGGGATGTGATGGGAGAGCTTCGCAAGAGGGCTAAAGAGGCGTTCGACAGGGAAGGAATAGAGATCCCATGGCCGCATACAAAAGTTTACTTTGGTGATTCACCTCTGTTGGCCAGATACAGACGAGACAGAGGCGGGGATGGCGGTACCGGCGAAGAATTCCGAGTCAAACAGAACCCGGCCAGATGATAACGTGATAAGCACAGGCTTTCTGAGCCTGACCTTGGGCGGAAGTCAGACAGCAAGTAATCCGATGTAAGGAGTCTTCGCTATGTGGAACAAGAACACGCTTTGCGACCTGGTGTCCGAGAAAATGTCTGGATACCACTTTGTTGTTGTCTCGAACCGCGAGCCTTACATACATGTCCATGAGAAAGGTGAGGTGCGCTGCCAGGTGCCGGCCAGCGGCTTGACCACGGCCTTGGATCCCGTCATGCGAGCCTGCGGAGGAACCTGGATAGCTCACGGGAGTGGGGGTGCCGATAGGGAGATGGTTGACGAGAAGAACAGGATAGCCGTGCCACCTAAAGAGCCGAAGTACACTTTGCGGAGGGTCTGGCTCTCAAAGGAGGAAGAGGCAGGCTACTATTATGGTTTCTCCAATGAGGCCCTCTGGCCGCTCTGCCACATCTCGTATACCCGACCTGAGTTCAAGGAGGACGACTGGAACACCTACTATAGGGTCAACCGTCTATTCGCCAACACCGTACTAGAAGAAGTGGGAGACAAGAAGGCATTCGTATTCGTACAGGACTACCACTTAGCGCTTGTACCCGGATTCCTGCGCGAAGCCGGCAATATTATTACCGCACAGTTCTGGCATATACCGTGGCCCAACCCCGAGGCTTTTCGGATATGTCCCTGGCAGACGGAAATACTCGACGGCCTCCTGGGGAACCACCTGCTGGGCTTCCATATCCGCTATCACTGCAACAACTTCCTCGACACTATTGATCGGGCTATTGAGGCCAGAGTAGACCGAGAGAGGTACGAGGTGCAACGGCGAGGCCTGAAAACGGCTGTCCGCCCGTATCCTATTAGCGTAGACTTCGACGAGTTAAACCAGGAGGCACAGCAACCTTCAGTCGAAGAGGAGGTGCAGAGCCTGAAGAAACGGCTGGAATTGGGGGATGTGGTGGTGGGACTAGGCCTGGACAGGATAGATTACACCAAAGGCATTCCGGATAGGCTCAAGGCCTTTGACCGATTCCTGGAGAGATGGTCGGAGTACAGGGGAAAGGTGGTCTTCATACAGGCGGGTGTGCCCAGCCGGGTCCACATCGGAGTTTACAAGGCACTCAACGAAGAGGTCGACAATCTTATTGAAGAGATCAACTGGAAACACTCTTCGGACCACTGGAAGCCAATCATCTATCTGCGAGAGAAACTACGGCCACTGACGCTTACGGCCTTGCGCCGCATGGCCAATTTCTGCGTGGTCAGTTCACTACATGACGGGATGAACCTTGTGGCCAAGGAGTACGTCGCCAACCGCTTTGACGAAGACGGTGTGCTCTTGCTGAGTCCGTTCACCGGGGCCTCCAGGGAGTTGCCTGACGCCATAGCGACTAACCCGTACGCTACCGACCATTTCGCAGCGGCCATTAAGGAGGCCGTCGAGATGCCACTGCATGAGCGCAAGCGCAGAATGCGACGGATGAGGCAGATGGTGCGAGAAAACAACATCTACAAGTGGGCTAGCGACATGATCTCCGACCTGGCCAGGTTCGAGTTTGGGGAAGGATAGAGTGGAGCATCTCTTCTTATCCTGGCCTGAGGTATCGCGGCAGTTGAAGGCTGCCCGCAGAGTGGCACTGTTTAGTGACTACGACGGCACTCTGGCGCCGATCGTGGAAAGGCCTGAGCTAGCCGAGATGCCCGGGGAGACAAGGAAGTTGTTGGAAATCTTCGCGCGGCAACGCCGTCATACAGTGGGTATTCTCAGCGGACGGGCTCTGAGCGACCTCCGGGATAGGTTGAACATCAAGGGCATAGTATATGCCGGCAACCACGGGCTGGAGATTGAGGGGCCTGGAATACATTTCGTTGATCCGGTTGCCGAAGAGCTACGTCCCATTCTCAAACTGATGCACAGAGCTTTGACCCGAGCCCTACGGGCCATAAGGGGGATACTGGTGGAAAACAAGGGGTTGACACTGAGTGTCCACTACCGTCTGGCAGGAGATCAAGAGGAGGGTCAGGTGAGGAGCATCTTCGATGGGGTCGTGGCTAATGCGCGCTCGCTGGGGAAGATCAGGGTTACCAATGGCAAGAAAGTCTTGGAGGTCAGGCCGCCGGTGGATTGGGACAAGGGCCGGGCGATTGTCTTCCTGATAGATGCCTATGCCCGGCGGAATGGAAAAGATAGGGCCCTTCCAATATTCCTTGGGGACGATCTCACGGACGAAGACGGGTTCAAGGTGCTGAAAGAACGTAACGGCATCTCCATATATGTGGGAGAAGAGAGTACCTGCAGCAGTGCCAGATACTTCCTCAAATCGCCGGATGAGGTCCGCGAGTTCCTGGCTCGCCTGCTGGAATGCCGGGGAGGTGTTGACTCATGAAGAGCGCTATAGATTGGGTCACTGCCAACTGGTGGACGAACGCCCTCATACCCGTGGCGGTCTTTCTGGCCGTGCTCATAGCCTGTCTTTGGTTGAGGAGGCAAGCCTACCACCGCCTTGACCTCTGGGCCAAGAGGACGCGCTGGGGAGGTGACGAGATACTGCTGCGAGCTACGCATATGCCCTCCATAATCTGGTCAGTCATGGCAGGGATCTACTTTGCTGTAGCTGTGTCTGCACTCCCGGCGGCATCAAAGGCGCCGGCGGGCCAGGTGTTGGGCAGCCTGTTTGTCCTCTCCATTAGCCTGTGTGTGCTCAACATAGTTAATCGGCTTTCCCAGTTCTACAGGGCCAAGTGGAACCTGCCGCAGAAGACCGCTTCCATCGCCAGCAATCTGGCCGGGGCTGTTGTCCTTGGCGCTGCTGTGCTCACCACGCTAGATATTTGGGGAGTGCCGATGTTAGGCATGGTGCTCCTGTTGGCAGCAATCGGCGTGCTGGCACTGACGATCTTCAAAGACGCTCTCACGAACCTGTTCGCCGGGCTGCAACTCAACGCCAGAAACCATATAGGAATTGGAGACTACATAAAACTGGAAAGCGGTGAGGAGGGAACCATAACCGAGTTTGGTTGGCGTCATATCCAGATCCAGGCGCTGGAAGGTGGTGTGTTGATTGTTCCCAATAGCCGGCTGATCCGGTCCGTAGTCATCAACTATGGTCATCCTTTAAAGAAGGCCAAGGTCCCGTTTTGCTTCTACAACCGCGTTCACATCACTGAGCTAACCGGATACAGGGCCAGGAACCTGCATCAACTCGCCAGCACTTTAAGACGGGTGCCGGATTCAGTCGTTTACTATCATACCCACCATTTCCTCGAAGCGCACCACTACCTTGTACCGGAGCCGGCGAACGACTTCGCGATCTGGGTTGGTGACGCCCTGGGCGAAGAAGAGTTGAGCGAGAGGCTGGCCGCCATTGATACCTTCGAGTTCTCCAGCCTGACAACGCTGAAGAACAGGATAGTAGACACTATTGAGGAGTGCCTCAGCAGGGGGATGGATGGACGTCAGGCCCCGGACGGACGTGAGTTTCACTTCTTGAAATCAGTTACGGTCGGGTTGCCTACGCCGTATTCCGCTCATGACCTCCGCGAGTTCGTGGAGGCCCTCAGGAAAGTGAGCCTGGGATCACTCTACTATCATGTCTTCGAGTCCCGGATGAGGCTGGGGCAGGGAATGAATGACTTCTCGGTATGGCTCAGGGATAGTCTTGGGGAAGCTGACCTGGCGGACAGGGTAGCTGGTTTCAACCCTTATATGCATACGTTGGAGGGACTTCGATCGTCGCTGATACAACTCGTCGAAAAGCGCATCAAATAAGACTTTCTGAATACGAGCCCATTGTGGGCAAGAGCACAATCGAGGAATTGCGTGTATTAGCCAAACACCTTTCGGGGAAAGTGGTACAGAACATCAATTCCACCTTCACCGGAGGTGGTGTGGCCGAGATACTCAGCCGTATGATGCCCCTGTTCAACGAACTCGGTGTGGAGGCGCGATGGAATGTAATCAAGGGCAGCCAGGAATTCTTCCAGGTGACAAAGAAGTTCCACAACGCGCTCCATGGAAGGCAAGAGACAATTACGGAAGGTGATCTTTCCCTGTTCCTGGAGGTAAGCCGGAAAAACAGCGAGGAGCTAAATCTGGAAGCCGATATCTTCTTCGTGCACGATCCCCAGCCGATCGTGCTAGTGACGCAGAAGAAGAAGCTGGGAAAGAAATGGCTGTGGCGCTGCCACATAGACGTATCCCGGCCGGACCAAGGGGTATGGGACTTCCTGTTGCCCTACATCAGCAGGTATGATGCCGCAGTCTTCTCTTCTCCGGGCTTCTCGCGGCCGCTGCCCATCCGGCAGTTCCTGATCTCTCCGTCCATTGATCCTCTGAGCGACAAGAACGGCGACCTGCCACCGGAGATCATTGCCTCCGTCTTAACCAAGTACGGCATACCGAAAGACAAGCCCATAGTAACCCAGGTATCGCGGTTCGATTATCTCAAGGACCCTGTGGGTGTAATCCAGGCCTTCGAGTTGGTGAAGCGAAGCGTGGACTGCCGTCTGGTATTGGCAGGAGGAACGGCTACCGACGACCCGGAGTCTGAGAAAGTTCTTGCAGAGGTCAGGGAGCGAGCATACGGTAATCCTGACGTCCATGTGCTGCTCATTCCTCCCGGCAGTGATATTGAGATCAACGCGCTGCAGAGGGCGTCCGATGTAATAGTACAGAAGTCGATTAAAGAAGGCTTCGGGCTTACCGTGAGCGAGGCGCTGTGGAAAGCCAGACCTGTGGTAGCCTCAGCGGTGGGCGGTATAACCCTGCAGGTGACGAA
>JACPPY010000078.1 GCA_016190755.1 Chloroflexota bacterium
CTGGCTAAGGACTATGAGAGGTTGCCGCAGATAGTGATGGGGCTGCACCTTGTCGCCTTCGTCTTCTTGCTGCTTCATCGTGCTGCACCTTTGCTCACTGGAGGTTCATAACACGCTCTAAGGATGGTTATGGCTGTCGCGGTCATTAAGAGGCTCAAGTAGGCCTTTCGCACTGGAGCCGCCGATTCGCGTTTATCTGTAGTCGTGTATTTCTGTATCGCCATCCAATGGAAGAGCCATATGGGCAGAGCAATTGCCAGCAGCGCAACTCCAAGGCTGAACTGTTGCCAGAAGTAGTTGGACGTACCGGAGATAGACGGCCTGAGACCGATAAGGTCGAATATCAGTCTTATTAGCAGCCCCACGCCCCACGACCACACGGCAAGTGTGACCAGAGCAACTGCGTAGAAGTACACTCGTCTTGTAGTGGTCACGGCCATTCCCTTCCGTGTCGACGACTTAGTAGAGCCACCACAACCATTCCGGATTCGCTATGCGCCATGTGCTATTCTCTCGCACGAGGCTGAAAACCTGGGTGTAGGTGCGCACCGGGTCGTCAAAAGGTCCACTGGGCCGAAACACATATACCGTGATGGTGACCTCGGCAACATCCCCCTGGATGCGAGTATCGGTCAACACGGCCCGCCAGTTCACATCAGTTCGAGGCGAAGGCCTAGGACCCTGCCCGGGGGAAACCGGTGCCGGTCCGGGCGAATCCGGTAGAGGCCTTCCTCCTGGAGAGGGTTTCCCTGCAATTGGGGTGGCAAGATATTTTTGCGCCGCTTCGATATCTCCGGTTTGTAGGGCCTGGATGTACCGCTGCACAACACCGCCCGGATCGCTTGCAGGCAACTGCACCACACCTTCATTCCCCCTGGTGAATACGAGTACGGCAGCAACTATCACCAAGGTTGCTGCAATAGCGCCGAAGGCCAGAAGAAGGCGATTCGATGACCTCATTAGGTACAGGGTGCGCCGCCTGATGAATGTTGGTCGGTCAGGTGCCACTTCCTAGCAGGTATTATAACACGGTACTTCTCCTTCCGGATTGCGGTCTGCAGGAGGTAGCAGGGTCTTTGTACTATAATGTTGTGATGTCTTCTCCTAAGTTGATGGGCCACTGCATGACCACGGCCATGGGCATCATGCCTCACCGCGATGCTTCCAAAGCCCTGGATCTGGCGCTAAGCATGGATATACCTTTCTGGCCTCAGCTACCGAACGTCAGCTTCCACGAAGACATGTACGCTCAAACATCCCAGGGCTTCCCCGGAGTGATCGTTGACCCAACGGCGGAAACAGTATGCTTCAATTCGAGCCAGTTCGAGAACGATCTGACAGCCTATTCGGAGCAGATGAACAACCCGGAGTACTTCAAGCTGGGCGAAGACTACTCGTCTGTATACCACCGCTTCCTCGCCATTGATTTGACCAGGCATAGCGCCATAAGGGGACAGGTCACAGGCCCTGTAAGTTTTGGTTTTCGGGTGGTGGACGAACACCAAAGGCCCATAATCTACGATGACTCGGTCCGGAGCTTGCTCTTCGACTTCATACAGAAGAAGACGAATGCGCAGTGCGCAGAGCTCGCTTCAAGGAACGCCAATGCCTTTGTATGGCTGGATGAGCCCGGTTTGGGATGGGTATTCAGCGGGATGTCAGGCTACAACGATGCTCAGGCTAAGGAAGATTACCGGCTGTTTCTACGAGGCTTGTCAGGTGTTAAGGCGCTCCACCTCTGCGCCAATGTGAACCTGCCCTATTTGCTGGAGTTAGGGATAGATCTACTGTCTTTCGACGCGTTTCAAATCGAAGTCTTGCCCAAGGGATATGCGGAATCCGCGGTTGGATTCCTGCAGTCCGGTGGCGTTATCTCATGGGGTATTGTGCCGACCGATTCGACCAGCCTCTCTATGGAAGATTCTGAGTCGCTTGCCGGCAAATTGAAGGAATACTGGGGTGTCATATCGCGATACGGTGGCATAAGCGCCGAGCGGATCGCTGTGCAGGCGCTAATAGCTCCCGCCCGGTGCTGTCTCAAGAACATAGGTCAGGTGGGCGCCGTTGGCGAGACCAAAGGCTCAACCGACAGTCGTATATCTACTGTTGAGGAACAACTCGTCGAAAAGGCGTTCAGCATGGTCAACCAGGTATCTGAGATTCTTAAGAAGCACTACAGGCTTTAGGCGAACGGTTTGCCGCTCAATTAAGTCAAATGATAGACTATGTCAACAAGAAACGGATACAGACTCCGCATGCGGATACTAGTTAGCAACGACGACGGGATTCGGTCGCCCGGGCTGTGGACGCTCGTGAGGGAATTGTCCAAGGTGGCGAGGGTCACGGTGGTCGCCCCGGATCGGGAACAAAGTGGAGTGGGGACATCGGTTACCTTTCATCAGCCTCTGCGTGTAAAGGAAGAGCCGTCTGAGGTAAAGGGTGTTTCGGCGTACTCCGTTGAGGGTACTCCGGGGGACAGCATCATCCTCGCGCTACGTCTTCCCTTAATCATTGGGGTACCAGACCTGGTCGTGTCGGGTATCAATGAAGGAGCCAATCTCGGCGATGATGTGTTCATTTCCGGAACGGTGGGGGCTGCGCTCCAGGGATATCTCAACGGCATCCCAGCCGTCAGCATGTCGGTGAACTCAGCGAAGGTGTCGGATTTCACTCCAGCCGCAACAGTTGCCAGGCTTCTGGCCGTACGATTGGGGGACGGTGTCTTGCCAGGCAAGATACTGCTTAACGTGAACTTGCCGCACTTGCCGATGAACGAAATACGGGACCTGCAGGTAACACGCCTGGCCAACCGCACGTACGCCGACCATATTCAGGAGGGCGGCGACGGCAGGAGGAGACATTATTGGCTGGCGCGAGGCACAACGCAATGGCATGCCAGGGAAGGCACGGACCACTGGGCTGTGCAGCGGAGCATGGTCTCGGTCACGCCCCTGATGGCCAACCCACTTCGTGCAGTGAGAACGGTTCTGGGCGGCATAATCCGGGAGGTATCCACTGAATTGCGTGCGACCTGCAACGAGGAACAGAAGGTAGGGGAATGCTAGGATTCTTCAAAAAGACCCAACAGGCTGTACGGCGCACGCGAGACAGCTGGTTCGGCAAGGTTACCCGCCTTTTCGAGAGGGAGGCGATCGGCGAATCCCTATGGGAAGAGCTTGAAGAGTTACTCATATCCGCGGATGTTGGCGCCGAGACAACAGATAAGCTAGTCTCCTCCGTGAAGGAGCGCGCCCAGAAGGACAAACTGCATGATGCGGCCGCAGTGCAAGAGGCGTTGAAAGAAGAGATGGTATGCATTCTCAGTATACCCAAACAGGTGACAGAACAAGCCGGGGGGATACGCATCATAATGGTCGTGGGAGTTAACGGGTCCGGCAAAACGACAAGCATCGCCAAACTTGCGAAGTTCCACAAGAGCCAGGGCAAGAAAGTGCTGTTGGTAGCTGCGGACACCTTCAGGGCCGCCGCGGTTGAACAGCTACAGATATGGGCGGAGCGCGATGGAGTGGACATAATCTCCAGTAAGCCTGGTAGTGATCCAGGGGCAGTAGTGTTCGATGCCCTCCAGGCCGCGGCAAGCCGGAAGGCGGATATCATCATCATCGATACCGCCGGCCGACTGCATACGAAGTTCAATCTGATGGAAGAACTCAAGAAGATAAAACGCATCGCTGCCAGAGAAAGCAAGGCTCCTCTTGAGGTTCTGCTAGTGCTGGATGCAACCACGGGTCAGAACGGTTTGGCCCAGGCCAAACACTTCACCGATGCGGTGGAAGTCTCGGGTATCTTCCTGTCCAAGCTGGACGGCACTGCCAAGGGTGGTGTCGTGTTGGCTATATGTGATCAGTTGAAACTTCCCCTATCATATATCGGCACCGGGGAGGGTCCTGATGATATGGTGCCCTTCAATCCGGTAGAATTCGTCGAAGCGCTGTTCGCTTCGGACGCGCGGGCTGAGTCGCCCGCACTGGAGAGCACATGATTGACATAGGCATAAACCCAATCGCTATCTCTCTCGGGAGCCTGTCTGTGCGCTGGTACAGCATTATGACTGCCCTGGCGATACTCACCGTGGTTGCCTGGACCGTGCGCGCAGCGGTAAAGATGAAATTCTCGAAGGATTTTGTGTACACCGCCGGGGTGTGGGCCATCGTAGGCGGCATATTGGGAGCACGACTGGTACACGTTATTGACCAATTGGACTACTATACGGTTCACCCCGGTGAGATATTCAGCTTCGAAGGCCTTGCCATTTACGGGGCCATACTCGGTGCAACGCTAGCGGTGTGGATTGCAAGCATGGTCCACAAATTCCAGTTCGCCGCGCTTGCTGATATGGCTGCGCCGGGGATACTCCTGGGTCAAGCCGTAGGCAGAGTAGGTTGTACCATAAACGGATGCTGCTACGGTCAACCGACCACTCTTCCATGGGGGCTCGTCTATACGAATCCAAACACCTATGCACCCAGGGGCATACCTACCGAGCCGGCCGTTGTCTACGAGATGCTGTACGACCTGTTGCTGTTCGGTGTTGTGTGGAAGTTGCAGGGCAAACTGAAGCCTTCAGGCTCCGTGTTCCTGGTGTATCTGGCCCTTTATTCAATAGGGCGGTTCTTCATTGCCTCGACCCGTGACCCGGGATCACAGGGCACGTTGTTGGGAGGATGGCTCATGCAAGCCCAGATAATAGCCCTGCTCGTCACGATGGTCACCATCCCCGTATTAGTTGCCAGGACGAGATGGGTAAAGCACGGCGGAGATTTACTGGACAACCCTGGCGCCGACAGTGCCAGGGGAAATGCCTGATGCTTTGGGATAACGTCATGCGGTCTGTTGTTGCCTGACCTTATGTACGATAAACCAGACTACTAACCCTGCAACGACTATCAATATAGGTATATCGAAAGGCCTCATCACGCCCCTCAACCTCTCCCAGTGCTGTCCGAGCATAAACCCACCAAAAGCCAGTGCCCACGACCATACAAGTGATCCGATGAACGTGTACAGGATGAATTTGGACAGCGACATGCGTGCTATGCCTGCCGGGAGGGAGATGAAAGTCCGCACAACCGGCAGGATACGCGAGAACAGAGTAACCTGCTGGCCGTATTTGAAAAACCATGTATCGGCGCGTTCAATGTCATGGCGCGAAATCAATACAAACCGGCCGTACCTCTCCAGGAATCTCCGCCCACCCTTCAGGCCAACCCAATAAGCAATTACTGAACCCAACGTATTGCCTGTCGCACCCATAACCGCAGCCACGGCCGTGTATTCCACGCCTAGACCCTGGTCTTTTATCAGCATCCACCCGGCCAGGGGCATTATGATTTCACTTGGCAGTGGTATGCAGGCACTTTCAATCGCCATCAGGGCGATTACGCCCGGCCAGCCTATCAAGAGGTAGGCATTTTGTATGAAAGAAAGGACTGCCTGCTCTATACCGGCCACATGACGAGTGTAACAGGCTCAGAAAGGTGGCGTCAAGCTAATAAACGCGGTGCAAAAGGCCAGCACGAGCGATTTCGGCGGCTATCTCCGATCTATCGGGAGAAGGGTGTTGTCGCGACCGAATATCAGGTTAAGCATCCAGTCAGTAAGCACTCTGGTGCGGTTATACAGTCCCATCATGATGCTGAGGTATCCGACGAGCCAGATGAACCTGGCTGGCAACCCCGACATATGGAGCCCATATAGATTCAACACCGCATTCCTCGGACCGAGCGAAACGAGTTCCGCGGCCTTACGGAAATGATACTTTCGCAGTGGCTTCCCGCGAAGGTCGCCTATTATATTTGTGGCCACAGTCTTAGGTTGCCTCACAGCGTAATGTGCGCGAGGCGGCAATACCAGGCCAGTCTTACGGTCAGAGAAGTGAGCATTGTCTCCCAGGGCGTAGACGCAGTGGTATTCAGGTAGGCGTAGGTATTGGTCGACTATGACACGGCCTTTCTCGTCCTTTGCCACGGGCAGGGTTGCTACTACTGAGTTGGCCACAACGCCAGCAGCCCAGACAACCGTTTCGGTCGTTTCCATCTCCTGGTGATTCAACTCGAGGCCGTGGTCCCAAATGCGAGTCACGCGGGAATTCAGTCTCGTCTCGACACGCTGCAAATGCAGGTGCTTTAGCGCTACAGCCGCGAGCTTCATATCTTCTCCCGAGAGGACATGAGATGCTTCGTCGACAAGCAGAACCCTGACCATCGCCGGATCTATCCTTCGGTAACCCTTCAGCAGCGAGTGATCAACAAAGCTGCACAGCTCAGTTACCAGCTGGACGCCGGTGTGCCCGGCGCCAACTACCACGAAGGTCAGCAGTTGTTTTTTGATCTTCGTGTCCGTCTCCGCGTCAGCGAGTTCGAACATCCTGATTACGTGGTTCCGTAGCACGATACCGTCATGAAGGTTCTTGAGAGTGAAGATGTTGCTGCTGGCGCCAGGCAATTCAGCCATGTTGGTAGTGCTGCCGAGAGCAAGGACAAGGTAGTCGTAGTCCAGGGTGCCGGTGCTTACCGTCACTCTCCTAGCCTTGAGGTCTATGTCCAACACCTGCCCCAGTTGGATATTGAAGTGGCGTTTGCCACGCAACCGTCGCAGCGGATAGGCAATGTGGCGCGTCTCGATACCGCCGGTAGCTACCTCATGCAGAAAAGGGGTATAGAGGAAGAAATTCTGGTCGCTTACGAGCGTTATGTTTACACTCGGGTCGTGGCGCAGTTCCTGCTCCAGCCGGATAACCGAAAAGACCCCACCGAAGCCGCCACCCAGGACAACGATGTTCCTCTTGGGTCTCGCGTTCACAGCTTTATCTGCCCCATGAAAGCCCCGGCAAGCCTGAGTATGGTCTGCATCCTTGTTGCCATACGCCATATCTCCCCGTAGGTATAACTACCGGTGAGAATGCCCCATAGTATACGGGTAAATACAGGGTCTCGCGCAACCTCACAACGCTCAGACCTCACGAGGTTGGCATTGGCACGGAAAAAGGCCCGCGAGCTCTTTCCCCTGTAATGTGCTGCGAATATGGCCCGGCCCATCCGATTGTCGTGTTCGATGCCACGGCAGAAAGGAGAATAGTAGGTGCGGAATGTGTCCCGCGAGACACCGTGGTAGACGGCCACATATGCGGCCTCCCTGGCAGTCAGCAGGGCTGACCCAATGCCATCTTTGTATAGTCTGGTAACGGCTGCGTCGCCAACCGCCACCACCCCATCGCCGTAATAGCCTGATGCGGAACCTACACTGATACGCGGGTGGCAGCCGCATGAACGCTTGTAAGGGAACGGCATGATTGTCCTGACCATCTCATTCTTCAGGAACGCTTCGACGTTCGGGGGACCATGGCGCCCCAGCAATGATACGTTGACGAAATTACCTTTTGGTACCAGGCTGGCGAACACGATGTCCGAGTGCGGTACCAGAAATACGCGGACGCTATTACCAAAGCAGTCCTGTATGTCCTCGGGCCTGGCAAAGAGTTCATCCTGACTTAAGGTAAGCGTGGGTGCAGGCGAGTAAGGTAGCCCGACAACCCTGACTCCTCCGCCATTCAGGCCGGTAGCAAGCACGATCAACTCATATTCAACCGGCTCGTCGCGCGATTCACTGCTACCGTTGTCGCTCCCCAGGACTATTGATGTCGTCGCAGTGGTATTTACTTGGCGCACCCTGCGTTTCACCAGCCTCGCACCGCGATCGAGTGCCCTGTCGAGCAAGAAACCATCGAAACTACGAATATCAGGGCCAGAGTTGTGCAGAGGCCCACCACCACGAAAGACGCTCAGTATGTCAGCGCCTGGGTCGGGGTTTTGAATGTCGATGACGCCGAAGGGGCTGTGGAGATGGTAAGAGGCAATATGAGAACGAGCGACATATTCTGGTATTTCGAGACCTAGCTCGTGCAGGTTCTTCAACATCTTAGCAGACAGGATTCCGGCGCAGCGGTTGCACCCCTTCGGACCAGGGTCCGAGAACGACCGCCACTCGTATATATCCACGTGCAGGCGCATGCCCTGCTCCCGGGCGAAACGGAGCAGGAACATTGCGGCGAAACTCCCCGCCGGCCCGCCACCGATCACGGCGACCCTGGACCCGTCAGTCAACTTTCGTACCATCGCTGTTGGCCCTCGCCCTGTGTCAATGGGAATACGCCTGGTGTGTGAGGCTTGAGGACAACTCACCAGGAGACAAGTATGAAATTGTAGCATACAGCTGCGCCACAAGCATTTCGGAAAGCAATAGTCCCCCGCTCAATGAAGGCCTACCCACTCAGATGCTATAATGCGACCACCATGTGTACGTACACCAACAATAGTAGGAGGGCCCTGCCATGACGACGATACTCGCGGTCAAAAGATGGGACCAGGTCGCTATCGCCGGCGATGGGCAGATAACGGTCGGTGACATTGTCATGAAGCATACGGCTAACAAACTTCGCACTCTTTACAAAGGAGAAATAATTGGCGGTTTTGCCGGTGCCGTTGCCGATGCACTTACACTTTTCGAGCGTTTCGAGAACCACCTGGAAAAACATAACGGCCAGTTGAAGAGGTCTGCCGTGGAGTTAGCCAAAGAGTGGCGCACTGACAGGATACTGCGGCGTTTGGACGCCTGGCTTGTTGCAGCCGATAAGAGCGATCTGCTGGTGCTGTCGGGTGAGGGCGATGTCATTGAGCCGGACGAAGACGTCGTTGGAATAGGTTCAGGGGGAGGCTACGCACAGGCAGCCGCAACAGCACTACTCAAGCACTCCGACTTGAGTGCTGTCCAAATAGCCCGCACCGCTATGGAAATAGCTGCTGGTATCTGTATCTACACCAATACGCAGATAAACTTGCTTTCACTTGGCGGCAAGGCAGACTCCCAGCAGCAAAAACCGGGGCCATGAGTCATTTCAGTATCAAGCCTGCTTCTTCCTCGACAGCAGCCCG
Source organism: Chloroflexota bacterium (assembly GCA_016190755.1). GTDB lineage: Bacteria > Chloroflexota > Dehalococcoidia > JACPPY01 > JACPPY01 > JACPPY01. The sequence continues at coordinate 8,952 of JACPPY010000078.1, forward strand.
CGTCGGCTCGGTCGTCACACCACACGGTACGTTCACCACTCCGGAATTCATGCCAGTGGGCAGCCAGGCCTCAGTAAAAACTCTGGACCCAGTTGACATGAACCGCACAGGTGTCCAGATAATCCTGGCAAACGCCTACCATATCTACCTCAGGCCCGGCACACAAGTAATTGAAGCCATGGGCGGCCTCCATAGGTTTATGTCTTGGGATGGCCCGATCCTTACTGACAGTGGCGGCTTCCAGGTCTTCAGCCTAGCCCGGCTCGGACGAATAAACGATAGTGGAGTCGCCTTCCGCTCTCATATCGATGGGAGTGAGCATTTTTTTACTCCAGAACTAGCCGTCGAGATACAGGAGAAACTCGGTGGTGACATAATAATGGTGTTAGACCAATGTCACAGGCATGACCTTGATACTGAAGGTACAATGGAGGCCATGCATCGAACGCACCGCTGGGCTCTCAGATGTCTGGATCACCACAGGCGTAAAGACCAGAGCATGTATGCCATTGTTCAGGGAGGTATGTTTCCGGAACTCCGCAAGGAGTCAGCTCAATTCCTTGCTTCTCTGGAGTTTCCTGGGTATGCCATTGGCGGGTTGAGCGTAGGGGAGCCAAAAGCTGTTACTTGGGCGATGCTGGATGAGGTCATACCCGAATTGCCGACCGACAGGCCACGCTACCTTATGGGCGTCGGGGCTCCCGAAGACATAGTCATGGCTGTGGCAAAAGGGGTGGACCTGTTCGACAGCGTGCTCCCGACCCGTGTGGCACGTCATGGCGCGGTCTTCACGGATTTCGGAAGGCTCAATCTCAAAAACACGGCGTTCGCGTCAGCCGACCAGCAGTTGGACGAAAGCTGCGATTGCCATACCTGCCGCACATTCTCGCTCGCGTACCTACACCATCTATTCAAGTGCGAAGAGATGCTTGGGTATCGCCTGGCCACCTTGCATAACCTTAGATTCATGGCGAGGCTTATGCAGCGCATTCGAGATTCCATAGACCAAGGCTCATTTGATTCTTTCCTCAACCAATTCCTGGAGTCATACAGGACGTCCAACGAGTCGGTACGCCTGGAGCAGAAACGGAAATGGCTCAAGGCCAAGGCCTCGCCTGTCGGTACAGACCCTGTCCTGTAACTGTGATACTTATCCCCGATCTCGTGGAAGTTGAATGGCGCAACACGCCTAAGCTATACTAGTCATTCGGCGGCCAAAAAACGGCCTCGGGAGATAGCGTTGTTAAAGAACAGGAACTGTGGCCAAATATCAAAGTGCGATGTCGGCGCCGACGTCACCCTGGCAGGATGGGTGCATCGGCGTCGTGACCATGGCGGGCTCATCTTCATCGATCTGCGAGACAGGGAAGGCATCGTCCAGGTTGTATTTAATCCTCAGGTCTCGGCCCAGGCGCACACAACGGCTGAGAGACTGCGACCTGAATACGTCCTCCAGGTCAAAGGCACCGTTTCAGCCCGCCCGGAGGGCACGGAAAACTCCGAACTGCGTACTGGCGCCGTAGAGGTGGTCGCGAGAGAATTGTCTATCCTGAACCCATCCAAAACACCGCCTTTCTACATTAGCGAAGAAGCCGAGGTAGATGAAAGCCTGCGTCTAAAATACCGTTATTTGGACTTGCGGCGCCCGAGGATGAAGGACAACCTGGTGCTGAGGCACAGGGTAATCAAGTACATGCGGGACTTCCTCGATGCCCGTGGCTTCCTTGATGTAGAGACTCCCATCCTCATAAAAAGCACGCCCGAAGGCGCGCGTGACTATTTGGTACCTAGCCGCGTCCAGCCAGGCAAATTCTACGCGTTGCCGCAATCGCCGCAGCAGCTTAAGCAGCTGCTCATGGTGGCAGGCATAGAAAGGTATTATCAAATTGCACGCTGTTTCCGAGATGAAGACCTCAGGGCTGACCGCCAGCCGGAGTTCACCCAGCTCGACCTTGAGATGTCGTTCGTAGATGAGGAGGACATCCTCAGGCTGCTGGAGGACATGTTCACCGGTATTATGGAGACGGTATGCCCTAGTAAGAAGGTTTTTAAGCCCTTCCCGCGCCTATCTTACACCGAGGTCATGGAACGGTATGGCAACGACAAACCCGATGTCAGGTACGGCCTTGAATTGCACAGTATCTCGGACATCGCCGCCCGCTCCGAGTTCATTCCTTTCAAGAGCGCGATAGAAGCAGGCGGCAAGGTGAAGGGCATATGTGCGCCCGGTTGTGCTTCCTATTCGAGGCGCCAGATCGACGACCTGGCTGACTTCGTCAAGGCGCGAGGTGCGAAAGGCCTCATAACACTGGCCATGACAGGCGACCAGAATCCCGGCGGCTTGACAGTGGACATGGTCAAGTCCGCCTTGACCAAATCTCTTCCTCTCGAGGATATCCGTGAGCTCGTCGCCAGGTTCGGTGGTAAATCCGGTGACCTCATACTTATCGTCGCAGGTAGCCTGGATGTTGTTAACAAGGCGCTGAGCGACCTGCGTGCCGAGATGGCGCAACGCCTCGGCCTGGCAGACCCCAACCTGTTTGCATATGCGTTCGTGCTTAACTTCCCGTTATTCGAGTGGAACAAGGACGTCAACCGGTGGGACTCTATGCACCACCCCTTCACTGCACCAGTAGACAAGGACATACCGCTGCTAGACGTAGACCCCTCCAAAGTCATGGCAAAGCATTACGATCTCGTATGCAACGGCTACGAGTTGTCCAGCGGCAGCATCAGAATACATACACGTGAACTGCAGGACAAGGTATTCCGTATCCTGGGGTACCAGGAGGATGAGATCGTGGCACGCTTTGGGCATATGCTGGAGGCGTTCGAATACGGCGCACCGCCGCATGGTGGCATAGCTCCGGGTATCGACCGCCTCGTTATGTTGCTCGCAGGCGAGAAGACAATCAGGGAAGTAATAGCTTTCCCAAAGAACCAGAATGCCGTGGACTTACTCACCGATGCTCCTTCAGAAGTATCTGCGGAGCAGTTAGCTGAGCTGCACATGAGGATAACTCCCGACAAGAATATGCAAGGCGCGCCAGTCCAGCCGCATTGTAATATCGGAGGCTAGAGTGAAAGTATCTACTGAACAGGCTGAACGGAGGCAGGTTGTCCTTAATGTCGAGATGGAACCTGCCGAGACCGAAAAGGCGCTCGAATCGGCGTATCGCCGGCTGGTGCAGAAATACACCATACCCGGGTTCCGAAAGGGCAAAACACCGAGGAACATACTGGAGAGATACGTCGGGAAGGGTGCATTGCTTGAGGACGCTATCGAACATATGGTGCCGGACGCCTACAGGCGAGCGATAATCGAACAGAAGATTGATCCCGTAGCCCAACCAAAGCTTGAGCTTGTTAGCGCCGAACCCGTCCGGTTCAAGGCTATTGTACCTCTTCGTCCGGAGGTCAAAATCACTGATTATAAGCAGATCCGGGTTGAACCCGAGACCATACAGGTCACAGAGGAACAGGTGGAATCCACGTTGGATCATCTTCGCCAGCAGCACGCCGTTTGGGCTCCCGTAGACAGGCCGGTCAAATTCGGCGACATGGTCACGGCAGATATCCAGAGCTCGGCAGCAGACAAGCAACTGCTTAACGAAAAGGATGCTCCCTTCCGGGTGGAAAAGGATGCCAAAGGCCCGCTGCCGGGCTTTGCCGAGAAGTTGGAAGGCATGGTAAAGAGCGAAGAGCGCGAGTTCGACCTACCCTTCCCCGACGACTATCCTTCTGAGGAATACAAGGGAAAGACTGCCCATTTCAAGGTCAAGGTTAACGAGATAAAAGAGCAAAACCTGCCGGCACTGGATGACGCCTTCGCCAAGGGTATTGGGGCGGGAGTAGATACTGTTGAAGCCCTGCGAGAGAAGGTGAGGACGGAGTTGAAGGCTCGGGCAGAAGCTGCTGAGCAGTCAAGGTTCCAAGAGAAGTCGATTCAGGCGCTTGCCGACCGCACACAGGCGGAGTACCCGCCCGTCATGTTAGAAGCTGAGATCGACCGGCTGACCAAGCGTTTTGAGGAGGGCCTGACAAGAAGCGGACAAAAGATGTCGGACTACTTGAAGGCAGCAAACAAGACAGTTGGACAGATAAGAGAGGAATTCAGGCCGGCGGCAAAGAAGGGGTTGGTCCGGTCACTAGCTCTCTGGCAGCTTTCGAAGGAAGAAAACCTGCAGGTAGTCCCCGAAGAACTGTCCGGCCAGGTCGAAAAGATGAGCAAAGATGCTGGAGAGAAATCGGCGCAACTCAAGAAATTACTGGAGATGCCCGATGTTCTCGAGTCGCTGGAAAACGAGATGCTTACCCAGAAGACTATTGCTCGCCTAGTCGAAATAGCCAAGGGGAATTCGGAGGCCGAGACAACCGCAGCGCCGGCCGCTCACCAGGCTGAACAGCCTGGTGAAGCCAAGTAAAGAGCGGCACCAGGAAATCCCGTGTTACAATTGTTTTGAAATTAAATGCGGAGGAGAAACATGGAAGAACCGCGAAGTGTCATACCGATGGTGATCGAGACAGGCGCACGCGGTGAGCGTGCGTTCGACATATACTCTCTCCTGCTGAGGGAACGCATCGTTTTTCTCGGAACGCCGATAAACGACCAGGTAGCCAACCTTGTTATCGCTGAGTTGTTGTATCTGGAGCGAGAAGACCCTGACAAAGATATCAGTCTATATATCAACAGCCCGGGTGGAGTTATAAGCGCCGGGCTGGCCATCTACGATACTATGCAATTGCTGCGTTGCGATATCTCCACCATCTGTGTCGGGCTGGCGGCCAGCATGGCTACGATCCTCCTCTGCTCCGGCACCAAGGGAAAGAGGTATGCGCTGCCCAATGCGACTATCCACCTACACCAGGCAATTGGCGGCGCCCACGGCCAGGCCGCTGACATCGAGATCGCCGCGCGCGAGATACTGCGCCTACAGGAGACCATACGTAACATACTGGTGAAACATACGGGACAGACCATGGAGCGGATAGCCCGCGATACTGACCGGGACTTCTACCTGAATCCTCACCAGGCCATCGAATACAGCCTAATAGATGAGATACTGGTCAAGTCTGTCAAGGAAGAGGCCAAGAAGTAGCACGGCGCCAACGTCGTTCACGTGTTTGGGCATCAGCCAAGGTGAGAATTACAGTGCTGCTGTTGCAGGTTTGGGGACGATGCCGGTCATGCGCCTAACAAGCTTGTATTGATATCTCATCACGGAGGCAACCTCGTCGGCGGATTGAAAGTCAAATCGTCAAGATCGGCCCCGCTGGGATCGGCGTCCGTGAAGACAACCCGATAGATTCCTGCGGCGCGAATTTCCACGCGCCCGAAATTGCCGACTCCCAACATCCCCGAGGGCTGGCTAGTGAACCCGCTCTGCCCGATGACCTTGCTGTCCCTATCATAGGCCGTCATCGTGATTGGGTCAGATTCTGGCGACAGATCGCCCACCCATGCGCTCACATGGTCAGTGACCGCCTCCCCTCCAGAAGCCGCGTCAACGAAAGTCACCTCAATCCTTCTTCCCTGGAACCCGAATACCACTGAATAAGGGAGAGAATGAGCGCCGTTGCCCCATAGGTTGTTCCGGACTGCAGTGAACGGCCCCTTGCCACCGGTCGTAGGGTCTACGTTGGACAATATCACTCCCTGTGACCTGAATTGGTCTTGAGGAAAAGTAGCTGCCCCGCTCTCAGGGACTGCCAAACGGTCGAAATCGATCGTGACAGGTCCGGCCGGGGTAGGACTGGTTGTTGGCGTCGGCCTTGGTGTTGGCAAAGATGGGGGATTCGAAGTAAGCGTTGGGCCCGGCGTCGAAGTCGGCGCTGAAGTCGATGTCCGCGCTGGTGTCGGTGTCGGAGTGGCTGTGGGCGAAGACACAGGTGTCGATGAAGGGGCGATACCCGGAATGAGTGTTGGACCCGGTGTCGAAGTGTTCCTTGCTGTCAGTGTCGGCACAGCAGCTAACGTGGTTGTAGTCGTGGTTGCGGGCGGTACGGCCCGCAAGCGATCGACTACCACGAATTGGCCGAACCTCGGGAGCCCACTCACGTCATCAGTGCCGGAAACGGATACAGTATGGGTGCCAGGCCTGTCGGATGAAACCGTGAAGCTGAAGGTCTCAACGCCTCTGCTGAAACTCAGTCTCCGGTTGCCCTTTGACGCCCCGTCCACATAGAGGTATACGGACTCAGACCCCGATCGTGCCGCACGATTCGTGACTTCGAAGCTCACCTGAACGGGCTCGCCAATGCCGACCTCGGCCGGTGATACCTGTAGGTCGCCTACCCAATAATCAGGCCTGTCGGTGCAGCCCACCGTGAAAGCCGCTGAGAGGAACAACAGCGCGGCCACGACAAGGCCTGTTCTCAACACCCGGAACTCAAACATCCAACTCCTTTACGTTGCATTCACGCTACCGGGCATAGTGTAGCACACTCTGTCAAATCTTCCGACGGGGGGTACCCTTTGGGTCGGGAATGACACGGGAGATCGAAAGAACTTCCTTCACCGCCTCATCTATCTCACCAGAGAGATCATGGCCATGCACTACTTGGCCAGCCGAATCGAGCACTTCGCCGCCTGATATAGTGACGCGGCCCTCGCTGAAGGCTTTTAAGGTGGAGACGATCAGCGCCAACTCTCTTGCAGCCCCATGGCGCCGTATAAGCTGGAATAAACGGTTGCTCTCGCCTTGACGCGTCTTCACCTCGGACCCCGACATGCCTGCTATTTCAGTCCAATACCTGTCGAACTCTCCGCCAACTATCGGAAAAGTGCAGTAGGTGACGACAGGACCTTTATCCAGCTCCGGGGTCACGAGGTGTATCATCACGCCGGTGCTTGCGGCCCGCATGTCGATCAATTTCCATATTACCTCTCGCCAGGTGCCTGCCGGGCCCCCTGGAGCAGCCGGGTGCAGGTTTAGCATGTTATAGCGCCGGCACATCTCCGGGCCGACTATGAGCATATACCCCGCCAGGGCACAAACGTCCGGATTGAAACTTTCAAGCTTCTTCATGACTTCCTGATCGTATGACATTCTCCACGCCGGGAGGGGTTTGCCTGAAACGGCAGGCGGAAAACCACCGCTGGACCGGAACTTCTCGTACGAATGACACACAACAGGAATGCTGAAGTCGTCAGCAAGTTTAAGGAAAGCATCGCTATTGACATCCTCGCCCCTTTCCCGGCTGCAAAAAACAAACTCGATGCGGGCATTCAGCTCGCCGCACTGGATGCTGGAGCACACCGATGTGAGGAGATTACGGGAACCCTGCCCCCTGCCTGTGGAAAACCAGCCGATCTTAAGAGGAGTAGACTTTCGAGTGCGCCTTGCCATTACTCAACATGCCTATTATGCGTGACCAGAGTCCAGCAGCACGCTGCGCCGGGCTAGACCGCCTTCCGAAAATGCTCCCCTGTGCCAGGGCGGATAGAAAGCCCTCAGGCCCGTCGAAATCCGGCATTTCAATCCAGGCATTCCCAATTTCACTGGCTGTGTGAGCGTCACTGCCGGCGCTGCCCGGCTTACCATACTCAGCGGCCAGCTTCCGCGCCTTTTCGTTGGCATCCGGCGGCAAAGTCCTGGAGTTAAACACTTCCACAATGTCAGCATGTGGGAGTATGTCTGATATACCGCGACCGTTACATAATACCGATTCCCGCAGACGATCGCAGGGATGTGGCAGGCATATGAGGCCTCCTTGGTCCCTGATCCTGGATATAGCCTCAACAGCAGGTATCTTGCTGGGTATTGTCTGCTTGAGGAACAGGCCAATGATTTCGCCTTCGTGCGTCAGTATTTCCTCGGCGACTATCACTTTGAAAGGCGCAATCTTCTGAAGCTCTATGCCTCCTGCTGCGGTCCCGTGGTCGGCTACGGCAATGCAGTTCACACCTGACTTCAGGCATCGTTTTACTATCTGTTCCAGTGTCGTGGCCGAATCCATTGAATAGCGTGAGTGAACATGGAGATCGGTCCGCAACAAATTCGGAAGCTCCTTTACTAAACCCTTTCGAGATACTGCCCCGTGCGGGTATCTACCTTAATGGTATCATTCGCATTGACGAATAGAGGAACGTTCACGGTGATGCCCGTTTCGACTTTGGCTGGTTTCGTGCCGGACGCTGCAGTATCGCCTCTGAAGCCGGGTGGTGTCTCAATTATCTTGAGGTCAACAGCAGTCGGCAACTCAACACCGATAGGCTCATCATTGTGCATGAGCAATTCCAGGCTCATCTGCTCTTTCAAATACTTGACAGCATCGCCGAGTTGCGACTTGCTCAGTGCCATCTGGTCATAACTCTTGGTATCCATGAAATGGTACAGGTCTCTATCATTGTACAAGTACTGTACCGGGCGGTATTCGACATAGGCCTTGTTAAACTTCTCGGTGGATTGGAAAGCCCGCTCGATTGTATGGCCATCACGCATGTTGCGCAGCTTTAGCGACATCTGAGCCGAGCCACGCCCTAGCTTGATGTGCTGGAAATCAACCACCTGATAAAGTTCGCCTCCGAGCTCTATGGCCATGCCCTTCTTCAGTTCGCCGCTGCTTATCATCCGATAGTCCTATCTCCGATTGGTTGCGGAAACCAGCCTATAGCTGGCGACCAAGGTGCGTATTATAGCACATGCGCAACAGCCCAATTCTCATTACGTGCACGGATATTGTATCCGATTCATTAATTCAATACCCTGGCCCTGCCCGCCTCCATGACGACGGTGTCCTCAATGCGCACTCCTCCCCATCCCGGAATGTATACTCCTGGTTCAACTGTAAAGACCATCCCGTCCATCATGCTATCATCGGATGACAGACCTACTCTGGGAGCTTCGTGCACTTCGAGCCCGACGCCGTGCCCCAGTCCGTGTCCAAAGCATTCGCCGTAGCCCGCCTCGTTGATTACAACCCTTCCCAACCCATCAACCTGCCCGCCCGTCATGCCAGCCTCCATGGTAGCGATGGCTGTAAGCTGGCTGCCAAGAACACAATCGTATATCTTGCGGAACTTCTTGTCTGACTCTCCCAGACAAAGGGTGCGCGTTACATCGGAGCAATACCCGCGCAGGCGAGCTCCAACGTCTATTAGTACGGGCTCGCCGACTCCAATGCGCCTTTCTGTGGGGTGGGCGTGCGGCAAAGCAGCGTTTGGGCCTGAGGCGACCATGATATCGAAGGGCATGGATTCACTGCCGTTCTCACGCAGCGCCTTTTCCAGCTGCCACGCCAGCTCGTTCTCTGTAACTCCCGGTCGAGCGATATTTGAAATGTACTTGAGCCCCTTGTGCACCAGCCTGGCAGCATCAGCAATAGCGGCTAGCTCTTCCGCGTCCTTGACAGCCCGCAGCGATTCCACGATGCCGGTCTCAGGCACCAGTTGCAGCCCTGACGAAGCCTCAGACGCAGCATCGACGAATTGACGATAAGAAGCAAGCGGCAAGTGGGACGCCTCAACGGCAATCCGTTTCACGTTTATCTGGGATGCGGCGTCCAGCAGCCACTTCGGACCATATCCCTTCAACTGGAACAGCTCGAAGTGGGGCGATTCACGCTTTACCTGCTCGAAGTACCTTGAGTCCGTAGCAAGCAAAGCGCTGGAACCAGATATAATCAGATAGCCCGAAGACCCCGTGAAGCTAGAAAGATAGCGGCGGTTTTCCGGACATGAAATAAGTATCGCTTCCAGGCCTTTTCCCAGCAAAGTGCTACGAAGCTTTGCCAGTCGCAGAGGAACGCGGTCTGCCATTATGTTTCCGTTGACAGATATTCCACGGCGGCTATGTATCCCCTCCACCCCAAGCCGCTTATCTGTCCTCTGGCTATGGGCGCAACCACGGAGTGCGCCCGCCACGGCTCCCGGGCGTATATATTGGAAAGGTGTACCTCTATGACTGGCAGCCCGGCATCCTCAAGCGCATCACGGAGAGATAGCCCGTAATGCGTAAGCGCTCCGGGGTTAATAACTATAGCCGAGGCGCCACCTGCCTCTTTCTGTATCAGGTCTACGAGATCCCCTTCGCTGTTAGACTGGTGAATGACCGTTTCCATCCCCAATTCCCGGGCACGCTGCTGCACAAGCCCGTTTACCTCCGACAATGTCTTGGAGCCGTAGACGGACTTGTTGCGTTTGCCCAGTGCGTTCAGGTTAGGCCCATGCAACACCAGTATCTTGCGCAACCCTTTGCTCGCCAACTCATCACCTCTGTTCTCAGCTACCGGCCTGACCTTCCGGCGCCGACAAGTTCGTGACGGGGCTCAGCCCCTTCATCGTGCTCTGACTTTTGAGGCATCGGACCTGAGTAGTTGCACTTGATGCACCTCACCTTGTTCTTGCCTTGTATGGTCAGCAACCCCTTGCACTTGGGACAAGGGTCTGCAATAGGCTGCCGCCACGTGGAGAATCTGCACTCCGGGTATTTGGAACATCCGTAAAAGACACGCTTCTTCTTGCTGCGCCTCTCTATCAAATCTCCACCACACTCCGGGCAGCAGACACCTGTTTTTACGTGGAATGGCTTGGTAGTCTTGCATTCGGGATATCCGGTGCAGGCAATGAACTTGCCGAAGCGCCCCATCTTGACCACCATAGGCTTGCCACACTTTTGGCAGGTCTCCTCAGTGGCCTCTTCCTTAAACTTCACTCTCTCGGCTTTCTCGTGGGCTTCTTGCAAAGCTGCGTCGAATGGCGTGTAGAATTCGCGCAGGACAGATGTCCACTCTCTTTCGCCCCTGGCTATCTCATCCAGGTCCTCTTCCATGACAGCCGTGAACCCCAGGTCCACAACCACCGGGAAATGCCGCTCCAGCAGATCATTCACTAGCATCCCCAGTTCCAGAGCATGAAACTTGCCTTGAAGCTTATTTACATAATCGCGCTCCTGTACAACGGATATTATGGCCGCGTACGTGCTTGGGCGCCCTATGCCCTTCTGCTCCAAGGCCTTGACCAGGGTAGCTTCGGTGTATCTTGCCGGTGGTTGCGTGAATTTCTGCTCTTTTGAGAGGTCAAGCAGGTTAAGTGATTCACCCTTTCGGAGCGCCGGCAATTGGTCTTTGCCGTCTTGACCGTCCTCATCCTCGTCTTTCCCTTCCGTATACAACACCGTGAAGCCGGGGAACGTCACTGTTGAGCTGGCGGCTCGCAACAGGTACTCTTTGCCCTTCGGGTCGCTGGCCTGAACATCCACTGTTTTCGAGTCCATGACCACTGCGGCCATTTGACTGGCCACCATGCGGTTCCATATCAACTCGTACAGCTTGGCCTGCTCCGGAGAGAGATATGTCTTTAGGGCGACTGGCTCACGCCAGACGTTCGTCGGCCGGATTGCTTCGTGCGCTTCCTGGGCCCACTTACCCTTTTTGACGAACCGTCGCGCAGTGGCAGGAAGGAACTTATCGCCGTACTTGTCGGAGACGAATTTCCGTGTCTCGGCCACAGCAGACGCCGCAACCTGGGTGGAGTCAGTGCGCATATATGTTATTAGGCCAACCTGACCCTCGTCGCCTATTGAAAGTCCCTCGTATAGCTGCTGGGCAATGCGCATCGTACGCTCGGCGGTAAAGTGCAGCTTGCGCCATGCTTCCTGCTGCATAGTGCTGGTGGTAAAAGGGGGCGCAGGCTGTCTAGACAGTTCCTTGGTGCGCACATCGCTTACCTTATAGCTGGAACGGCGTAGCGCATCCAGTATGCCCTCTGCCGCCTTGCCGTTCCCCAAGGCCAGTTTTTCGCCATCTGCCATTCCAATAAGAGTAGCCCAAAAAGAACTGTCGCGGTCTACCGCCTTGGCAACCTGCGCCCTTATGACCCAATATTCTTCCGGCTTGAATGCGGTTATCTCCCGTTCCCGATCTACGATCAGTTTCAAAGCCGCAGACTGGACCCTGCCAGCTGAAAGTCCCTTCCTTACCTTTCGCCACAGGAGAGGACTCAACTTGTAGCCGACTAACCTGTCTAGTATCCGGCGGGCCTGCTGGGCATTCACCAAGTTCATGTCGATCGACCGCGGATGCTGAAACGCCGCCTTGACCGCCTCCGGTGTGATCTCGTGGAAGGCCACGCGACGGATCGGTATTCCGTCGCGGTCAAGCTTTGCCGCCTGAAGCAGATGCCAGGAAATTGCCTCGCCCTCACGGTCGGGGTCTGTAGCCAGATATACAGAAGCTGCGCTGTTAGCGGCTTCCTTCAACTCCTGAACGGTCTTCTTCTTTTCCGGCATGTTGACATACTTCGGGGCAAAGCCGTCTTCTACATCCACTCCCAGGACACTCTTCGGCAGATCCCGCACATGTCCCATGGAAGCCTTGATGTTGTATTCTTTGCCAAGTATCTTAGCCAATGTTTTGGCCTTGGCGGGAGATTCGACAATAACCAGTTTAGTTGGCACGATCACCTCTTCGCGAGAACGTAATTGTTTCCACCGATTTGCCTGACCAGACCCTTCAATTCCATTATGGCCAGTGTACTAGACACCGCTGGAGTAGGCAAGCCGCTCTTGCGACATATATCATCGACGTGTATTGGCTCTACAGATACGTGGGCCAGGAGTTTAGATTCAGCTTCGCTTGTGACCAGGACATCTTTCATTTCCAATTGCTCGGCAGCAATGGTGAGATTCAGTTCCGCCAGTATGTCCCGGTAGTCTCTGACGAGTCTGGCTCCTTCCTGGATCAGGCGGTTGGTGCCCATACTGGCCGGAGACAGTATGCTGCCCGGAACGGCGAATACCTCCCGGTTCTGCTCGTTGGCCTGCAACGCAGTGATCATGGCTCCGCTATCCTCGCCAGCTTCCACAACCAACACCCCAAGGCTCATACCGCTCAAAATGCGATTTCGTCTTGGGAAGTTCTCTGCTTTGGGCCTGACCCCTACCGGATATTCACTTATCAACGCTCCGTGGTTCAATATATCCTTTGCCAGTGCCGTGTTTTCGGCCGGATACACAGCATCAAGCCCGCTGGCGAAAACAGCTATTGTCCTGCCCCCGGCATCGATTGCACTGCGGTGGGCTATGGTATCAATGCCACGTGCTAGGCCGCTCACAACCGTGATTCCGCTGCGGGCTAGCCCGGCAGCCATATCATCGGCTACCTGCTTGCCATACATGGTAGCCTTGCGGGTGCCAACCACAGCCACACAAGATTCGTCGCTGGGCCGTAGTTCTCCCCTCACGTATATCACCGGGGGATAATCATATATCTCTTTAAGCCGGGAAGGATACGTTGGCTCGCGATGTACCAGGACACGGACCTGATATTTTTCCAGAAGTTCCAGTTCCTTCTCCAGGACAAGCCTGGCGCGCACCGCCTCAACCGACCCGATGGTCCGGGCATCGAGTCCGGCCTGTCGCAACTCCCCGGCAGATGCATTCCACGCCTTCTCCAGGTCGCCGAAGTAGTCCTCTAGTTGAGAGAGGCGCACTCTCCCAACCCCGGGCACTCTGCTGAACGCCACCCAATATGCGATATTGTCCATGGTACATAACTGCTTTGCGAGGATTGATGCCATCCCACATGGCTCTGCCACCGGAGAATAAAACTGGCGGAGAGGGCGGGATTCGAACCCGCGGTCGCACAAGGCGACACGCGCTCTCCAGGCGCGCCTGATCGTCCACTCCAGCACCTCTCCCCTCCGGCGGTAGGCAGACCGTTCGCCTAAAGATATGTCCTATTAAGTTGTCTTCGGCCCCCTTAACTATGGCGGAGAGGGCGGGATTCGAACCCGCGTTCGCCGTATAGCGAAACCGCTTTTCGAGAGCGGCACCATCAACCGCTCGGTCACCTCTCCGGAACTAACAACTCGAAGGCACAGAGGACATCAAAAGCCCACCGGCTCTCCGACTACTACCACTGTGGTATCGGTGTAATAAGGTTTCCTTTCCAATATTACCGTCACTCGACAGCCTCGTTGCGGCGACTCACAGTCTATGCACATCCCAGTTTGCCCACAGGGTGCGGCAAAGCCCGAATCTCTCATAGTCTGTGGAGCCGCTACCTCCTTTATGCGTCGCAACGCCTCATCGAGACTGTCTACGATCTTGTTAACGCCAACAATTATAACAACCTTTCGCGGGCCAAACGTCATGGCGCACACCCTATTTCCGGCCATGTCGCATGACACCAATCGCCCATCGGACGTCAACGCGTTCGCTCCGGTCAAGAACACATCGCAGGTCAGGTGAGCCCGCCGTATCGCCATTATCTCTTCCGCATTCAGCCCCGGTCTCCAGTGATCGAACAGGCGACGGCCCTGCTCATGAAGTATCTGGGGTACTCCGGTTTCCCTGACCGTCATCGAACCGCCTACACCTACCGTCGCTCCCTCTGGCACAAGCCTCAGAATGATGTCCCTCGCCGCGTCCATAGACTCAGCAAACACGGCATCAAACCCATTCCGCTGCAACGCCTTCACCGTCCGTAAAGCCAGTTCCCTACGGTACCATCCTTTTATTTTCTCCCGGTTTACATATCTCTGGTTATAGAAGTCAACCGGACGGGCACTCGTTTTCTTTTCTTTCGACGGCATGTCTTCTTAATCCTTACTTAACTTACGGTCAAACAAGGCGACAAGCCGCGCTATCCAACACTATTGGGCGAGTCGCAATCTCATACCAGTCTGGTATCTAAGCGGCATTCACATTCTATTCCAAGCCCCCTGGAGTGTCAATCAAAACGCAGACACTACTCGACAGAGCCCAGATTCGAAAGCGGTTGACAAACAAAGGAGGTTGTGTGTAAAGTATAGAAATAAGATAATCTTTATGAACATATAGTTCAGAGGCTCAGAGAACATTGAGGATATCGACCAGGGGACAGTACGGGGCAAGGGCATTGGTAGACCTCGCGCTCCATTATGGCGAGGGCTCAGTCTTACTGAAGGATGTAGCGCGCCGCCAGGGCATTTCTGTCCGGTACTTGCAGCTCTTGCTGACACCCCTCATACGTGCTGGAATAATCAAGAGCGTACGCGGAGCGCACGGGGGTGTTGCTCTCGGACGAGCTCCTGAAGATATCAGACTGGGCGAAGTCATCGAACTCCTGGAAGGGTCGATATCCCCGGTTGAATGCGTTGACGACCCGGACGTCTGTGAGCGTCTCTCCGGTTGTGTGACGCGCGATGTGTGGGCCGAACTTAAAATAGCGATTACCGGCGTTCTCAATTCCACGACCCTAAAAGACCTGGCAGACCGTCAGCGGCAAAAAGAACAAGCCCAAGTACCGATGTACTATATCTAGGCGTTCCGAGCACGCCAGCCAGTCCACCGAGATAGAGACAGTCCCTCATGCGCGCGGGAGGGCATCATGATTTTACGGAGGGGCATTGCAAATGGGCAGAATAGCCAAGGATATCACGGAACTTATAGGCAGGACGCCACTGGTCAGATTGCAAAGGCTGGACGCCGCCCTCAAGGCAGATGTAGTGGCAAAGCTTGAATCTTTCAATCCTCTACACAGTGTCAAGGACAGGATAGGTGAGTCCATGATCGATGACGCTGAGAAGCGCGGTCTCCTGAACAAGGGTTCAGTAATAATTGAGCCTACCAGCGGCAACACCGGTATAGCCCTGGCATTCGTATGCGCCGCGCGAGGCTACGAGCTCATACTGACAATGCCCGAGACCATGTCCATGGAACGACGCCAACTGCTGGCCGCGTTTGGTGCCGAACTCGTGCTCACCCCAGGGGCTGAAGGCATGAGAGGGGCTATCAGAAAAGCGGAGGAACTGGCTGCATCAAAGCACAACTCATTTATGCCACAACAGTTCAAGAACCCGGCCAATCCACGTGTGCATCGCGAGACGACGGCTGAGGAAATATGGAGCGATACGGACGGGAAGGTAGATATAATCGTGTCTGGTGTCGGCACTGGTGGCACGATCACAGGTGTGTCCCAGGTCATAAAGAAAAGGAAGCCCAGCTTCAAAGCTATAGCCGTAGAGCCAGCCAAGTCGCCGGTGATCTCAGGTGGTAAGCCGGGGCCACACCGCATACAAGGCATCGGCGCCGGTTTCATACCGGACGTTCTTGACACGAAGCTGATTGATGAAGTCATCACGGTAACTGAAGAGGACGCTGAGTCTACCGCACGAGCCCTGGCACGCAAAGAAGGCATATTAGCAGGCATATCGTCCGGCGCGGCAGTATGGGCAGCCATAGAGGTAGCGAAACGGGATGAAAACGCGGGCAAACTCATCGTCGTGGTCTTGCCGGATACTGGTGAACGCTACTTGAGCACGCCACTGTTCCGACTCCCTGTCCCCGAGGGCGGCCTCTGACAACGAGGGAAGAATGCCCGGGGATAACATGGGAGTTTTCTCTACAATCAGGGAAGACATACGCAACGTATTCCAGAAGGATCCGGCAGCCCGCAGCGGACTCGAGGTATTCTTCCTCTATCCAGGGCTGCATGCCCTCTGGGCACACAGGGTCGCACATTTCCTTTGGCGCCACAGGCTGCATTTCATCGCTAGGTCTATTTCCGAGTTCAGCCGTTTTTGTACCGGCATTGAGATACATCCGGGCGCCACAATAGGAAGACGCTTCTTCATCGACCACGGTATGGGCGTCGTGATAGGTGAAACGGCTGAAATTGGAGATGATGTTCTCCTGTATCAGGGTGTAGTTCTGGGGGGCACTACGCTGGAGAAGAAAAAACGACATCCTACCCTGGGCAACAACGTGGTCGTGGGCACAGCCGCTGTATTGCTCGGCCCCATTAACATCGGTGACTATGCACGTGTGGGCGCTAACTCCGTCGTAGTGAAATCGGTGCCTCCGGGCGTCACCGTAGTGGGAGTACCTGGCCGGGTAGTGGAGGACCAATCGGGGCAGGCTGAGACACTGGAGCACGGCAGGCTGCCTGACCCAATGGCGATGGTCATCAACCTGTTGATCTCCGGTCAGTCGGTCATGGAGGCCCGAATTGGTAAGCTTGAGCAGCTTGCTGGTATAATATCCGTTCCAGAGCCGAAGCTCGAAGAGCAAAAGGCACTGGCCCAATGCATCTTCAGCGACGGCGGAGGCATTTGATGCGATTCGAGACACTTGCCGTGCATGCCGGCAGGGGGCCTGACTCAGCTACGGGTGCGCTGGTCACGCCTATATACCAAACATCCACTTTCGTTTTCGAGGATATCGGCAAGACAAGGGGTTACGACTACTCTCGGAGCGGCAACCCGACAAGGAGGGCGCTCGAAGACAGCCTGGTTGCGCTGGAGGGCGGCAGGTCATGTTGTGCATCCGCTACTGGTATGGCCGCAGAGACTACTGTCATACATCTGCTGCGGCGCGGGGACCACGTTATCTGCGGCGACGATATCTACGGAGGAACGTACCGGCTGTTTTCCAGTGTGATGCAGGAGTACGGCCTCGAGTTCACATTCCTCAGATTGGACAAACGCCTGGCGCTTGAGCAGGCTATTCGTCCGAATACCAGGATGATATGGTTGGAGACACCGTCTAACCCGTTGCTCAATATCACTGATATTGAGATGGTTACTGACGTGGCGCGCAAGCGTGACATCATTACCGTGGCCGACAACACATTTGCTACCCCATACTTCCTTCAACCGATAAATCACGGCGTTGACATCGTGGTCCACTCTACCACCAAGTATCTGAACGGACACTGCGATGTCGTCAGCGGCGCGATAGTCACCGCGAGCTCAGAACTAGGGGAGAGGGTGCATTTCCTGTTGAACGCGATGGGCACGTGCGCATCGCCGTTCGATTGCTGGCTTGTCCTCCGCGGCATAAAGACACTGGCGCCACGAATGAGGATGCACCAGGAGAACGCTCTCAAGGTGTCTGAATTCCTTTCCCGCCATCCAAAGGTCAGGCGCGTGTTCTATCCTGGTCTCGCCACACATCCAGGCCATGACATAGCAAAAAAACAGATGCGGGGCTTCGGCGGCATGGTTTCCTTCGAGGTGAACGGAGACTTGAACTCCGTTCACGCTCTGCTCAGGAACCTCCGTGTTATCTCCCTAGCGGAATCGCTCGGCGGTGCCGATTCGCTGGTAGAGCACCCGATGACCATGAGCCACTTGTCGATGCCTCTTGAAGCGAGAAAGGCCGCTGGGATCACGGACCAGCTTGTCAGACTGTCCGTCGGCCTGGAGAACGGCGATGACCTTGTCGAGGACCTGGAGAATGCGTTAAAGTTCGTTTAATCCCCCCACGTAGGATGGTCGAGGTGGGGTTGCCCAGGAAACATGGAGAACAGAAGGAGCCCGTACCGGTGAGTTACGCGAAAACGCTGCGATGCCGACGATGTGAGAGGGAGTACCCTCTCAAAGCCCTGAGCATTTGCGAGTTCTGCTTTGGCCCTCTGGAGGTCGTGTACGACTATGAGGCGATACGCAAGAACATGACCATGAGGGCAATCCAGTCATCGTCGTGGAATATGTGGCGCTACAAAGCATTGCTGCCAGTCGGCGATAACATAGTCGATATTGGAAGCTCGGTCACACCCCTGGTTAAAGCTGCCAACCTGGGTAAACGCCTGGGCCTGGATGAGTTGTACATAAAGAACGACTGCCTTAACCCGACCAATTCGTTCAAAGACCGTGTCGTGGCCGTGGCCATAAGCAGGGCCCTGGATTTTGGCTTTGAGGTTGTGGCCTGCGCCTCCACCGGCAACCTGGCAAACAGCGTGGGGGCTCATGCAGCCAAGGCTGGACTGAAATCATATGTTTTCATACCCGCAGACCTGGAGCAGGGGAAGATCATCGGCACGGCGATATATGGCCCCACTGTGGTTACCGTCAAGGGAAATTACGATGAGGTAAACCGGCTGTGCTCGGAAATAGCCGAGAACCATAGCTGGGGATTCGTCAACATCAACCTTCGTCCATACTACTCGGAAGGTAGCAAGACCCTCGGCTATGAGGTCGCCGAGCAACTTGGATGGAAGGCTCCCGCCTATGCCGTGGTGCCGGTCGCATCCGGATCGATGTTCACCAAGATATACAAGGGCCTCGGCGAGTTACACCGCGTGGGGCTAATTGGCCCTGTACGCACGCGCATGTTCGTGGCCCAGGCGGCCGGGTGTTCGCCCGTCGTGCAAGCATATGCTTCCGGCAACGGTCAGATACAGCCGGTCAAGCCCAATACCATCGCCAAGTCGATAGCAATCGGGAACCCTGCGGACGGCCTCTACGCCTTGAAAACGATCAAGGACTCTGGCGGCGGCGCATCCGCAGTGAGTGACGAAGAGATAGTGGACGGCATGAAACTGCTGGCGGAAACGGAGGGAGTATTCGCGGAAACCGCCGGCGGCACGGTCATAGCCAGCCTGAAACGCCTGGTGGAGGCCGGCGAGATCAAGAACGATGGTCCCACAGTAGCTTACATAACCGGGTCGGGACTCAAGACGCAGGAGGCAGTGTTGAATGCGTTGAGAACGCCAACACTGGTGGAACCTACATTCAGCTCCTTCGAAAAAGCTTTGAAAACACTACAGGAAGTCGCTTAGCCCAAGAGGATATACATCAAGAGCTGGAATGAGGAGTAGGATATGGCGAAACACAAAGTGAAGTTCACGTTTCCTCAGGAACTCATGGCCAAGCCTGTGATCTACAACCTGGCACAACAATTTAAGGTTGTGACCAATATCCGCCGCGCCGATGTGGCCGCCGACCGGGGCTGGGTTATATTGGAACTCGAAGGCAAACAAGAGGATATCGAGCGAGGCATCGAGTGGGTGAAATCCACCGGCGTCCGCGTTGACCCGGTAGCAGGCGATATAGTAGAGGGTTAGGGGACACATTGCCGCAGACTGATTGACGTGGGGCGTTCGCCTGCAAGATTACATAACAGATGGCGTCGGCTATAATTAATCGGTGCCCAATGTTTTGCCTTAGCTTATCCGGTTGCAAAGTCCGGGTTTCCACGTCGGCTTATACAGGGCAGATAGAAACGGACAGGAAATGACAGCCAAAATAATAGCGGTCTGTTCCAGCAGGAAAAAGGGAACAAGGAAAACGCCTATCAGCGAAGGGCTGATAGATGAGAAGTACGGCGGGCTTCAGGGCGATGCACACGCCGACTGCAACACGCACCGCCAGGTCAGCCTTTTGGCCAAGGAAAGCATCGAAAAGATGCGGAAACTGGGTCTGAACGTTGGGCCTGGTGATTTTGCCGAGAACCTCACCACGGACGGCATAGACCTTGTTTCCTTGCCCCCGGGGACGTGGCTGAGCGCCGGGAAGAATGTTATCCTCGAGGTCACTCAAATAGGAAAGGTGTGCCACACACGCTGCGCCATATACCGTCAGGTCGGCCAGTGCATCATGCCGGGAGAAGGCGTCTTCGCAAGGGTCATACATGGCGGCGTAGTGAGGCCTGGCGATATCATACAGACACTCGATCAGACACTCGATGGACAGCAAGATCACAAGGGTAGCAGTCCAAACCCTGGGATGTAAGACAAACCAGGCCGAAACGGAAAGCCTCAACCACAGGCTGCAGCAGAACGGTTACCAGTTGGTCGGCCCCCAAGAACCTGCCGATATCTACATCCTGAACAGCTGCACCGTAACGGCAACCGCAGACCGGAAGTGCAGGCAAATGCTGCGGCGCGCCCGCCTCGCCAACCCCCGAGCAGTCATCGTTGCGACCGGGTGCTACGCGCGGCGTTCCCCAGTAGAGATCACGTCCCTGGGAGGCGTTGACCTGGTTTGCGGCGAGCGCGACGAAGAAGCCCTGCTTGAAGCCATAAAGACACTTGGGACAGTGACCGGCCATGTCTCAAAGACAGCCCGCGTGCTGAGGACACGTTCCTTTGTAAAGATACAGGACGGATGCAGCCACGGCTGCACCTACTGCATCGTCCCAAGTGTGCGCGGCCGGGCAAAGTCTATAGACTCGGAACGAGTGCTGCGGCAAGTAAAGGATAGGACAGCCGCGGGGTTTCAGGAGATTGTACTTACAGGGACGAATGTCGGCGCCTATGATAGCTCAGGCGTACACCTTGGCGATTTGCTTTCCCGAATACTCGATAACCCGGCCGTTCGCAGGCTACGCCTAACGTCGTTGCAACCCCAAGAGATCACCGAGGAACTGCTGTCTCTCTGGAAAGACGAACGCCTCTGCCGACATTTCCACATGGCCCTTCAAAGCGGTTGCCAGGCGACCTTGCAGAGAATGAAAAGGCGCTACACTCTGGAAACCTACACCCACGCAGTCAGCCTGATACGCGGCAGCATGCCCGACGCTGCTGTGACATCTGACATAATAGTTGGCTTCCCCGGAGAAGACGAGGAAGAACACAGGCAAAGCCTGAACTTCTGTCTTGATTCGGGTTTCGCCGCAATACACATTTTCCCGTACTCTCCGCGCCCGGGCACTGCCGCCGCAAACATGTCACACCAGGTAGATGCCAATACCAAGAGACGTCGCGCGAAAGAGTTGCTCCAGCTAGCCCGGGACAGCAAGAGGCGTTTCCAGGAGCGGTTCCTCGGCCGCACGATGCCTGTCCTGTGGGAAGAGAAGGCCGGCACCGGCGTTGGGATATGGTCCGGGCTCACGGACAACTATGTCAGAGTAACCGCCAGATCCAGCGGTGATCTGAGAAATGCCGTCCTGCCGGCTACACTCCGGAAAATCAGCGGTGCAAATGTATGGGGAGAGGTCGAATACCATAGCACCGTTGCTCAGGCCATTCCCCTCCGGTAGAAACCTTTCCCAGATAAACAGGCTCATAAGCAATACCCGTTTGACCTCCCTGCCTTCTTGGATCGAATAATACGCCGTCAGGATTCGAAAGCCCTAACCGTAACTGCTGTCGCTGCCATGATAACGGGAGGTGTATTCTTCTTTTGGAGGATAGATACTTTGAGAAGCATATCAACCGGCATTGGGGCCGTTAAGCTGTCCATGGTCGTCGTGATCAGCCTCATACTTCTCAAATTGGTAGTCTCTGTTTTATCCAACAGTATCAGCATCGCCGCTCAGGCAACTGATAGCGTCCTCGACATTGTGTCCATTGCTATCACCTATGTTGCGTTGAAGATGTCCATTACCCCGGCAGATGAGAAACACCCCTTCGGCCACGGTAAGGCGGAGGGGCTTGCTGCCATGATTCAGGCAATTCTGGTACTGGGAGCAGGTGGTTTCATCATTTACTCGGCGATACAACGCATTGTACGCGGCACGGCCATACAACCTGACGAAGGTATGGCGGTGATGGGTGTTTCAATCGTCGCTAGTTATCTCCTTTCTCGACATCTTCGTCTTGTTGCCAAAGCCACAGGTTCCACAGCAATCGACGCTTCAGCTCGAAACATTGGTGCCGACGTGTATTCGGCTGTCGGTGTGTTATTGGGACTTCTGCTAGTGCGTCTAACCAAGTTGGTCATATTAGACCCTATCGTCGCGCTAATAATGGCGGGCTTTGTGTTAAAGGCCGGATATGAAGTGACAGTCCGAGCCTTCCACGAAATAGTGGACTATTCATTGCCAAGAGGAGAGCAAGAAGTTCTGGATAGTTGCCTTAGGGCGCATGAGGATCAATTAGTTGGTTATCATTCGATGCGTAGCAGACGCGCAGGGAGCGAACGTTTCATCGATCTTCATCTTGTAATGCCACGGGATTACAGCGTTGAAAAAGCACATGCCGTGTGTGATCATCTGGAGCAGGACATCAGGCAAAAAATAGCGAATGCCAACGTTACAATCCATGCGGAGCCATGCAATTCAGAGGATTGTGTGCGGTGTTCCATCGTGAGCTGTGACTTACGGGCATCTGGGGGAGGGTAGATCCAATGGTGCGCCTAGGGGGATTCGAACCCACGACCCTCGGTTCCGAAGACCGATGCTCTATCCACTGAGCTATAGGCGCTGGTCCGGCGAGAATAGTTTGGGGTGAGCGGAGGGATTCGAACCCTCGTTCTCCAGGGCCACAACCTGGCGCCTTAAACC
>JACPPY010000077.1 GCA_016190755.1 Chloroflexota bacterium
CGTGTGGGGTGCGTGTGGGTATGGTGAGGTTCGTTTACGTGGCTTTTGGTGGTGGAGTGTAACAGGAGGCCCTCAGGTGATGTGCTGGGCTTGTAGCTGGAGGTGTGCAAACCCGGTGCAGGCTACGAAGCTGGGTGCTTAAAGGATGACAGGCTGATGACGGCATGGCTGGAAACGGAAGAGAGGCCTGATTCAAGGGAGAAAGCTGTTCGCCTGGAGGTGTTGTGTGAGAAGTCTGTTGGACATTTGGCAAGGATACACCCCGAGCCTGCAGGGTGCTCATCTGCGAGCTCGGGGTGTTTCGTGCGCCAGCTATGCCGGAGATGAGGTTACGGGTAAATACCGTCCTGGAACCCGGTTTCCCCAGAGTCGACCACCTTGTCATCGTTGGCGTCATACCAGCCAATAACCAGGCCGCCGCTGTCGATGAACCAGTAGTAGCTGCCCACCGGTGAGTTCGTGGCCCCGGTAGTGCCTGTGACCGTATCACTGTACTTGAAGGATTTCACTGTATCAGTGCTCTTGATGAAGCTGCCGGTAGACAGGTCGCTGACCTTGATAATGGAGTTGGTATCCCCGGTGTCTACGAAGTCAGTATCTACGCCGGCGCTCGGTGTACCTTTCACTCCGCCGACGGTGGGCCAGGCGTTGCCGACACGGTTCGCTGTGTCGGTGCGCCAGGCATCTACGGCGGCCTGGAGTATCCTCTGGTCCGCGGTAAACGAGCGCTGCTTGCCTTGCCTGACGTAGCCAGCCACATTGGGTACTACGATAGCCGCCAACACCCCAAGAACCGCTAGAACCACCATTAACTCGATCAAGGTGAAACCCCGGTTCTGTCCCAACCTCTTGAACATTGTTGTCAGACCCTTTGATTTACTACCTTTAATAGTGCTCACCCGGTATGACCTCCTTTTCGTTTTTTACTTATTGATCGAACAACCGGCCCCGTTACAGATATTAAGGATATAGGTATGACACAGCATGACGCGAAGATGACGGGACGTTTATAACACCGCCTCTGCGGGCTGTCAATAGGGTACCGAGGCTTGTGCCGGGCTTTTTTGGCGTAAAAAGTCGGGGAAAACAGATACGGGAATTTCGCTTGCGAAATACGACGGGGTTACGCGTTATGGAGTTGCGTAGGTCGAACGAAATCCAAACGGCTCGCAAACGGAGGTGGGTGCCGGGGTGTTAGAGCACCTTCATGAGAAGACCGAGGTTCACGGCGAACTGCGCGAGGGGAAAATCGGGTGGGGTCTGGAACAGTGGGGTGATGTCCTGGAGAGTGTAGCCGGTGTCTGATTTAAGCCGATCGCAGAGAGCCTGCCCAGCGGAGGCTCCACAAACGAATAGAGGCGTGTCAAGGGGCAGCCGGTCTGCAGAGTACGTGTCGCCATAATAGGCCAGCGCCTGGCTCAAAAGGGTAGATGCCTGGTCGGAAATTGACTCCGAGGAGGTCGGCATATCTCTCAGCCAGTGCGTTTGCATAAAGACAGGAAGGCGCTCCGACAGCACGGCTATCACAATGCTAGTGCTTTCGACGCAAATGAGCACGGCCCTGTTCAGGTTTGCCGCACGGGCGAGGCATAGAGGCCTGGTGTCTAGCTTCACAGGCCTGAGCCCGGCCATGCGGAGGGTGTCTTTCAGGGCATACAATGGCTCTCGTGGGATGGATAGAACGAAGATCTGCTGCTTTTGCCCTGCGATTGGCTGCCAGTAAAGGAATACATCATCGGGGTTCAGAGACCAGAGCCGGCGCGCTTCGCGTAGGAAAAAATCCGAATTGCGGGCAGACACGCCGTGGGGCGCTGGTATGACCCGCGAAAGCGAGTTGGTACCGTCAATCGCAGCAAATACCTCGCGCGACTTGAACTTGCCTGCCTGCATGGCTTTGGCCAGGACTTGAGACAGGCCGGCCGGGTCGGCCACGGCCCCTCTGTGCATCAGCGCGGTGTTGAACAGTGCGCTGTGCCAGCGCACCACCTTGCGTCCCTGGGTTTCAAGTAGCCGCAGCGTATTCCCTTCGAAGCTCAGTGATAGCAAGGGTTACCTTCCGCGTCCCGGAATCGCCGACAGTTGACCAGATATCGCCTCCATCGTATTCCTGCTCACTTGGGTTTTGCGCCCTGTTTTTCAACCTTGGTTGCTTGCGACCAGATGGTGAACATGAAACTGAACTGCCAGGAATCATCTTTTGCCGGCGTTATTTGTAACGAGGACACGCTGGCAGTTTTCAAGGAAGAGCTTTCCACGCGCTGCAGGAAATCGACAACGGACGATGGTGTCCCTTTCCCGGAAAGAATGAAATTGTGTGCCGGATATGACCAATCCCCCATGGTAGAGCTGGTCAGGTTGTAACCCATCTGCTCCAGGTTCACCCTGCTTTCCTGGGCCCAGGTCCACAGAGAAGTAGCTGCCTCGTCCGCCTGGCCAAAGGAAGGAAAGGGGACAGCCTTGGAGCGAAGGTCGTCAAGCTGTTTGCGGGCCGATTCGAGGCTTCCCAGGCTCCGCAGGTCTCGCAACTCGCTTGTTGCCGCATCGACTTGTTTCTGCAATTTTACGACCTCATCGGCGGCCTTCTTCTGAACAGTGTAGGCTCCCATGGCGAGCACCAGGACGAATATTCCCAGGGCAGCCAGTAGCTGGTCCGCGACTGTGGCGTTCGTTTTCAGCACTAGTTTCACTGCTGGTCCCGTTCCTTGAGGATTAGGTCCAAGGTAAAGGAATACCGTGCTTCATTGGCTGACTTCGACAGTGAACTCATGCTGCACTGTGCCACGCCGGGCAACGGACTGATTGCCTTCTGGAACGCCAGTGCTTGGGCAGGGCTGGGAGACCAGCCTACTATGATGGCGCCGCCTGCCTTTTGCTTCACGGAGGTCAGTGTGACGCCCGTGCTCGAAGCCAGTCGTTGCACTTCTGAGAGCAAGCGGGACAAGGAAGCAAAGGGAGAGAGAGCCCGGAAGTCTTTTGTTCCTTGTTGCAGCCGCTGTATTTCTGTTTGGAGTGCTGTTATCTCACCCTTCTGTGCCTTCGCCGCATCGACCTGCGATCGCACTGTTGCCTGTTGTGCGCTCAAGATAGCCTTGTCGGCTTGCGCCGCATTCATTCTGTACAGCATGAAGATCAAGGCGAGAATGCCGACAAGCGATAGCACCAACGAGTAGCGTCCCGTTTGGGTGAGCGCCTTCCGGCGAGACATATTAGCCAGAAGGTTGATGTTGGGGACCCGCCGGTAAGCGGGTTCTGCTACAGAATTGGGTGAGGCCTTTGCCGCTAACCGCATGCCCATTGTCCCCAGGATGTTGGAATGACTTCAAACATCTAGCTTATGTGCCTTATTATTCCGTATATTGTACTCATCATGACGGCGGCGATGAAACCGACGAATCCGCCGACGCCGATTATCGCAGCCGGTTCGATAATTGCGGTGAGCGTGTTGACCGAACGCTCGGTCTCTTTCTCATAGTAGTCCCCGACTAGATTGAGGTTTGCCTCAAGCTTGCCTGTTTCCTCACCAATATTCACCATCTGGGAAAGCAGGTACGGGAAGATGGCCCGCTTCGACATCGCCTGTGACAGCCGTAGCCCGGCCATCACTTCTGCCTTCACGTCGTTCAGCGCCTGTTTCAAGACTGCGTTGTCGGTGGTGGAAACCGTGAGCTCCATGGAAGAGTTGAATCCGAGGCCGGATGATAGTAGTGTGGCCAGCGTATAGCCCAGACGCGATATCGCCTCTCCCTGAACGATCGTCCTTATCACCGGCAACTTCATTATCAACTGGTCTTTGCGCTTTTTGCCCGAACGTGTGGTCGAATAGCAGAACGAAAGAATTGCCACGACAAGAATGAAGAGGCTCAACATCTTGCCATAGGTGCTAGCGAAGTCCGCCATCGCCATCACTATGCGTGTCGTGGTGGGAAGATCGCTGCTGTACTCTTTGAACAGAATGGAAAGTGAAGGAATCGAGTACGTCAGAAGAATATACGCGGCTACGAGCCCAGAAAACGCGACGAAGAGGGGGTAGACCATCGCTTTTCGAATGCGGCTCGCGAGGGCGCCCTGCCTCTCCAGGTATGTGGCCGTCTTCAATAGCATGGCCGGAAGCTGGCCGGTTTCCTCTCCGACATGCACCAGCCGGACGAATATGCTGGGAAACACGCGTGAGGACTTTCCGCACGCCTCAGACAGCGAGACCCCGGACTCCAGGTCTTGCAGCACTTGCTTAAGGGTGCGGCGTAGCAAAGGGTTCCCTCGCCGCTCAACCAGGATACGAATGGCAGCGTTGACCGGGAGGCCCGAGGAAAGTAGTGTTGCCATCTGACGCGACAAAGAAACAATGTCGTGAGTCTTCACTCTGAAAAGCGACGGGAGTGCCTCGTAACGGCTGGGGAGAGTAATGGGCCGTCTGAGGCTTACGACGGTATACTCCGCTTTCCACAGGGTCTGCTCGGCGTCCGAACTGGAGTCAGCCTCCAAGGTGCCAGTGACTTTCATTCCGGCAGGTGTGTAGGCTTTGTAGCTGAACCTCAAGAAAAATACCCTTGGCATTCCAGCCTAGCTGTCATGCCTGCTTTTATGTTCCGACTAGTATACACCATAATGGGGCGTGGTCAAGTAGGCCGCTTGCGCGCCCAGGGCCTTTCCATCCTCTTGCGCCGCCTGTTGGATCCGGTTCGCCCGGATTAATAAATGTATTTTGAGCTATGAAGGAAGAAAATGCATGCCGCTTAGTTGTCATGGTCGGGCTTGACCCGGCCATCCAGGTCTCTCGGCTACCTGGATGCCCGCACCCAAGGGTACCCGGGTCGGGCATGACAATACGTAGTCTTGGCTTCCTAAAACTTTGACGCAGACCCGAACTGTTCAACGGTCTTGATTAAGTGTCGGATAAAGGAATAAAATCACTTTCGACTTCGCGGTGGAAGGGGCCGTAAGCCGCGAGCAACTCACTGAGGGCTGTGACGGAGCATCGATAAGGCTACCCAAGCCGCTATGAGAGACGACGATAACGACGAAAAATAGTTAGGTTAATAAGCGAGGTCTATATGGCATCCGAGATGTTAGATTCTAACGCGGTTGAGACGGCTTACCGAGAGCAGTTTAGGCACCTTCACCACATTGATCAGTTAGCTTTGTACCTCTTCGTCCTTAGTGGCATACTGTCGCTTGCGTTTGTTTTGTTTACCAGCATCGTCACCTTCGACAACCGGCTGCACGAAGCGGGGGTCTTGATATTAATGTTAGTCATATCAGCGGGGACAATGCACGCACTAATCGTCAATGTCGGGGATTACTGGGTTACTTTTATCGTGATTGGACTGCTGACGCGAGGCTTGGGATTGGTGCAACGAGGTGTGTTCCCAGTTAGTCTGTTGGCTCAGTTTCCAACGGGTTTCTTTGGCTTTGTGCGGCGTCTCCTCGGTGGCTACCGGGGCCCTCTGATAGTGATGGCAATGGCTTCAGTGTGGTATAGCGGTTTTGAGGGGCTAAGCTTGTGGTTGGGCAGGTCCGTAGCAATAGGCCTGGCGGTGATACCCGCTCTGCTACTGGGTGCTATCTCGGCGACATACTCCTATCGGCGCTTGCGCCGTCAAATGGCAGCCCTGAGAGCCCACGAAGAGGTGGCTCTGGCTAGCAGGGACGACCTAATAGCGCGACACTGCGATCTGGCCAGCGCTTTACTCTGCCTCGACCCGCCTCGTCTGGCACATGCTCAGAGACAATATGAGC
The DNA here is from genome assembly GCA_016190755.1 of Chloroflexota bacterium. Taxonomy (GTDB): domain Bacteria; phylum Chloroflexota; class Dehalococcoidia; order JACPPY01; family JACPPY01; genus JACPPY01. The sequence continues at coordinate 5,737 of JACPPY010000077.1, forward strand.
TAGCCCTTCAACTCGAGCCGGGGAATGAACGAGCCAAGGCAGGTTTACAACGGTTGGCGTCGTGGCAGCCCAGTCGTCGGCTACCGTAGCACTCGCAGTAAGAGGCCGCTGTTTCTTCCGCAAGGCATCCACAATATCCAGAATATTTGCTACCCGCTGTCTCGCAGGTAAGAGCAGTGGGTGACGAAACTGACCGTGATACCAGGATTACTCTCAGTAACTCTACATAATATTCTTGTGCAGCACCCGGGCATTGCGTATAATGGCCGCAATGGTGATGTCTAAAGGCAGAAGCAAGGTCTTCATTCGGAACGCTGACGTTAAGCAGCTTGCGCCCATGGTCGCTTCCCTGGCGGACCAAGGATTTGAAGTCACCAGTTCGCATACTGACAACGACCCCGGGGGGAAGCTTGACGCTGGGTTCGATTTGGTCGTTCACATCTTCGGGGGCAACGTGTCGGGCTCGCCAGAAGGCGCCTTGGTCCTGTGCAAGACGAAGTCTTCGCTAGTTCCTATCGGGATAATCTGCCCCGGCATACCTGAGATCGTTTTTGCCGATAGAATAGCTGATCTGGTTCGGACGAGCCCTGAAAAGGCCAGATTGCGGACGGAGGCTTCGAAGGTCCGGCAGTCGGGCCTTGTCACAGACATATGCAAGGCTTTAGCGAATGACAGTGGCGAGGATGGGATTCGCGAGGCACTGGCGATGCTGTCCAGGGAAGCCGGGGTAGATGTGGCCTTTCTGTTCCTGGCCGAAGGTGGGAGAACGATATCCGAGAGAGCGGCTGTTGCCACGGGTGGAGGGGAGCCGCTCGAACGTCTTGTGGGACTTGCCGCCGAAGGTAGGAAGCCGCAACTTGCCGCGACACCCGATTCAGCCCCGGTGATCGCCGGCTCCGAGATGAAGGCCAAGGGCGTTCGGTCGGCGATTGCCATACCCCTGCTGTTCGGTGAGAGATTGGCCGGAGTTTTCCTGGCGACAAGGAGCCGCAGTGAGGGCCAGTTTGGCGAACGTGATATTGAAACCCTTGGCCCGCTGGTCAGACTCATAGTGCTGTTTTGGGAAGGCGCGCGCGCAGCCCGCCGCAGCGACGAGGCGAGCCAGTCCTTGACCAAAGCGACGTCATTGGTGGAGCAACGGGAGAGGGAGATAAAAGCACTGAACGCCTTGCTTCAGAATCAGCAGGGGCGCATGCTGGCGATAGAGGAAAACACGCATATCGATCGCGAACGATACCTGGCCGCAACCAGATTCATCGTCGCTTCGCTTGAAAGTGCCGATCCGAACATGCGCCTGAATTCAGAACGAGTTGCGACCTGGGCTCTCATGCTCGCTCAGTCCATGAACCTTTCGGTGGAAGGGCTGGCAGAGGCGGCCTATCTTCACGATATTGGCCACTTCAAGATCGTCAGGGATTATGTCGAAAGAGAGAACGTCCGAGGCGGCTCTGGTGCGGCTGCGGAACGTACGGCGCCTGATGCGGACAAGCCTGGCCGGAGCATGAATACGCCGTCTGCGGGCACCGAGGCGGACCATTCTATTGTCGGTGAGGCTATGGCCCGGCTATTAAAGCTGTCTCCTGAAGTAAGGCTCGCGATACGCCATCACCATGAGAACTACGATGGCAGCGGGTTCCCGGATTCTCTTTCCGGGGACAAGATCCCGCTGGCCGCTAGATTGATACGAGTAGCGGACGCCTATGTCAGTATGTCGTTACCGGCCACCGGCAAAGATCGGTTAATCGGAGGACGCGCACTGGACAGGATCAGGGCCGGCATGAGGAAAGAATATGACCCGGTGGTCGTGGAAGCACTGGTAAAGCTGGCTGAGAAACGAGAACGGCCTTCAGAAGAAGGAGTGATTTCCACGGTTTCGCACGAACTTCGCTCGCCTCTCACGTATCTCGTTGGATACAGCGAGCTTCTTGCGTCAGCACAGGAGCTGCCACCGGCAGCGAAGGAGGCGGCAAAAGAGATCTATGCCGAAGCCACCCATATGGCCAGGCTCGTTGACGACATGCTGGACCTTTCCAGGCTGGAGATGGGCCATGCGGACATGCAGTTCAGCGATGTCGATCTGGCCCGGGTAATAGAGCGGTCGGTGGCCAAGGCAAGGCTGAAGTCGGCGGCGCACAAGGTCGAGCAGGACATAGGCTCGGATCTGCCATGCGTGCAGGGTAATGCAGACAGGTTGACGCAAGTCTTGGATAATCTGCTGGACAACGCCATAAAGTACTCGCCAGACGGTGGCAGGGTGCTGGTGAAGGCCTCAGTTCTTGAGAGAGAGGTATTGGTCGCCGTATCCGACCAGGGAATTGGCATGCCGAAAGACAAGCTTAAACTTATATTTGAAAAATTCCAGCGTCTCGACTCGCCGTTGAAGCACAAAGTCAGCGGCACCGGCATTGGGCTTAATCTCTGCCGCCGCATCGTTGAGGCGCACGGGGGCTCCATCTGGGCCGAAAGCGAAGAAGGGAAGGGCTCCACGTTGTCGTTTTCTCTGCCCGTGAAACTATGATGAAGAAAAAGGTGCTTCTGGTTGATGACGACCCCAGGACGAGGAATCTGCTGGCGATGAGCCTGGGCAACCGCTTCTCCTTATTGGAGGCTGCCGACGGACGGCAGGCGCTTGAAGTCGCCCGAAGTGAGAAACCGGACCTGGTGCTATTGGATATCGCTATGCCGGGGAACAACGGTCTGGAGGTCTGCCGCCTGTTGAAGCAAGGCCCGGAAACAAGCAATATCGTGGTAGTTATGCTGACAGGCCGGGACACTGCGGAAGACAAGGAACAGGCTATGGAGGTCGGAGCAACGGACTACGTGACAAAGCCGTTCAGTCCGCGGGCGTTGCTGGACAAAGTCGTTGAGCTGCTATCCTGAAATTGTGGAGGAAGAAAGTGAGCGATGCGGATTCGGCGGCGACGCCGCTTCAAGAAATGGATTTTCGTCAGTTGCGTCTCTATGCCAGAGACCTGGAGCAGCTATACTGGTCCGAAAGACAGGCGCGGTCTTCACTGGCGGAGGAGAAGCTGGTACGCGAGTACAAGGTGTGTGAGCTTAAGGCCCTAAACGAGCTATTCCTGAAGAATCTGGAAGAGAAGCAAGCCGCTATTGGCAGCTATGATTGGCTTCTTGAACGATTGAAACAAATGGAAAAGACTTCAGGAGGAGCAGATTTGCACCAACTGGTGCGTGAGGCGGAAGGCCGCCACCCCAAACTCCACGATAATCCGTCAGGCACGTGGACTCTTACTCTATAGAGAAGACATTGCGTATGATCTCTAATGGTACTGTCAGACCGTCCTTGGCCTTAACCATCCCGTCATGCCGCATTGTCGCCATCCCATCGCTCTGGGCCTGAGCCCTTATCTCTCCGGCACTCGCGCCCTGCGAGATCATCCTTCTTATTTTCTCGTTCAAACCGAGCACCTCGAAGACGCCCACCCTGCCAAGGAAGCCGGTGTTGGAGCAGAAGTTACAGCCCCTACCTGCATAGAAGTCGGTGCGCGTCTCCTTCATCTCCTGCTGGTAGGCCATGGCCTCTTCCGCTGATACTGGGGTCATCGTGCGACAGTATGGGCATACCCGCCGAACGAGCCTTTGAGCTATACTGCCGACGACGGCCGAAGTCACCAGGAAAGGCTCAATGCCCATTTCGATGAGTCGGGTGATCGCCGCAACCGAGTCATTCGCGTGAATTGACGACAGCACCAGGTGGCCTGTCAGTGCGGCCTGCACGGCGACCCCAGCGGTTTCGGCATCACGGATTTCGCCGACGAGTATGATGTCAGGGTCAAGTCGCATGATGGCCCGAAGCCCGGTCACGAAAGTGACGTCTGCCTGGCGGTTCACCTGTATCTGGTTGATATGCTCAAAATGGTACTCTACGGGGTCCTCGATGGTCATGATGTTGCGGCCGGTCCCTATCAAGGTGTTTAGCGCGGCATAGAGAGTCGTTGTCTTACCGGAACCAGTGGGGCCGTTGACCATGATCATACCGAAAGGAGTGCGCAACAGGCCGTTCAACACCTGCAAAGGGCCCGGCTGCAGCCCGAGTTCCGACAATTTCAGGACGCTCACGGACTTGTCGAGAATCCTGATCACAGCCATTTCGCCAAACTGGGTTTCTACCGTTGCGACGCGGAAGTTAACCTCCCTGTCTCCTACTTGGGTAGAGAAGCCACCATCCTGTGGACGGCGGCGTTCGGCTATGTTCATATTGCTCAGCACCTTGATGCGGGAAAGCAACGCTTGATGTATTCCCTTGGGCAGCGAGACCGCCTCATGCAGTATTCCGTCTATGCGGTACAGGACTTTGATGTCTTCCTTTCGCGGCACAATGTGGATGTCTGAGGCGCGGTCCCGCACCGCCTGCTCGATTATCATATCGACGGCCTTGACCACTGGGGCCTTAGCCACGGCCTCTGTCTCGAGGGTTGGCTTGACCTCGACGCGAGGCGCCTCCTGCTGTTCTGCTTTCCTCAGTTCCTGCTCGATCTGCGCGGTGGCCTTGTAGCTCGAGTTGATCATCTCCTTGAGCCCGCCGCGCATGGGCAGCACTGGCCTGATCTTCATCTTGGATATGGCAGCGAGCTTGTCCATAAGATCTGCGTTCAAGGGATCTTCTGTGGCAACCCGGAGGCTCTCCTTGTCGATGGAAAGCGGCAGCACGTTGTGCTCTCGGGCTACCTCAGCGGGAATTAGCTTCAGGGCTTCAGGCTGGAGTTGGAATTGTCGCAGCTCAACAACAGGCACGTCGAATTGGAAGCTGAGGACAGTGGCCAAGGTCTCGGCGGTGAGATACTGCTGTTCCAGCAGCACTTCTTGCAGTTTCTTCCCTGTCCGTTGGCTCGTTTCCTTGGCCTGTTCAAGCTGCTCGGGGCGCAGGAAAGCGCCGTCCAGCAGAGCCTGAGCTAGGCGATCCTGTGTCCCCAGGTTGGTGCGACGTTCGGTAGTCATTGTTAATCAAGCACCGCTAATTGTGCACAGACAACTTCGAATGAGTATAACACAGCGAATATGAAAAGCAAGTCGAGTTCGCAGTTGGGAAATCTGTAGAGTTCTGTTCAACTTGGCAAAAACGGCAGAGTGGCAGGTCCTGAAAAGAAGAAAAGGAGAGCAGGCTACCTGCCCGCGTCGTTGGATCTTGAAACGTCAACCGCTTGCAGGAGCTGACGAGCATCGTCAGACACCTTGGATATGGCTTCCACAGTTTTTCGCAGCGAGTCTTCTGCGAGCTTGCGAAGTTCAAGGTTCCGCTGGAACATCGCGTTCAGGGCCGACAGTTCCTGATTTCGCAGCTCGAGGTCTTTGTTCTTGGCTTCGAGTTGCTCACGTAATTGGCGCTCTTTTCTATAGAGGGCTGCGCACTCAGTAGCATAGAGCTTGAGTTGGTCCAGGCTTATGTTGTCCCAGCTCTTGGCCGGTTCGCCTATGTCGTAGGATATGGGTTGTTCCTCGTTCACGAGCCCGATTCTACAGGTTCTTGGCCTTCGATTTCAAGGATCATGGGTTGAAGGGGTTCGTAATTCGCCATGTGTGTGCCTGCATGATAGAATCCTTTCCGAAGTGCTTTGCGATTTCGGAATGGTATAAGGATGAGGCGCATAGCGGTTGTCCTTCTCTCCGGCGGGTTGGACTCAACTACAGTTGCTGCATATGCCAGGGAACAGGGCTACGAATTGATGGCCCTGACCTTCAACTATGGGCAGAAACACGTTCGAGAGATAGAGTGCGCTCGGACAGTAGCCCGCCTGCTGGGTATACGACACGAGGTTGTGGAGATTTCCTTCCTCAAACAACTGGCCTGGTACTCGGCTCTGACACGTCCGGAATCTTTCGAAGTGCCCCGGCACAAGGATAGCCAGGAGATAACAGTGGATATACCGATAACGTATGTCCCTCTTCGGAACACGCTGTTCATATCGCTCGGCGCAGCCTTCCTCGAAAGCCAGGCCCTCTATGCCATAGAAACCCAGCACGCAGACCCCGACCAGGTAGAGGCCAGTCTGTTCATCGCCGTCAATGCCGTGGACTACAGCGGATATCCGGACTGCCGGCCGCGTTACTTCGAGCAGATGAGCAGGACTTTGCTTGAGGGAAGCAAGCTGGGCACGACCTACCGGAGGCCGATAGTCATTCAGACGCCTATTATGCGTAAGTCAAAGGCAGAGATAGTCAAGATAGCGCTTGAGCTCAAAGCTCCGATCGAGCATACCTGGAGCTGCTATGAGGGAGAAAAGGTCCCTTGCGGTGAGTGCGATAGCTGCCTTCTCAGGGCTAAAGGGTTTGCCGAGGCCGGCATATCCGACCCATTGCTCGCAAGGCTGAAAAAAGATGGCAAGACTTCTCCAGGTAAGTAGGCAGCCCGACGGCAGCCCGGAGATATTTTGTTCCGTACAGGGCGAGGGCATATACGCTGGGCGGCCTGCGGTGTTCTTGAGGCTTGGGCTGTGCAACCTGTCATGTTCCTGGTGCGATACCCGATACACGTGGGACTGGAAGACGTATGACCGGCAGCAGCAGATAGTGGACATAAGTACTGAGGATGTGGAGAGGGAAGTAGTCAGGCATGGCCCGAGGTACCTGGTGCTGACAGGCGGAGAACCGTTGATACAGCAAGCCCAGGTCAGACTTCTTCTGGAAGGCCTGAAGGGCAAAGGGTTCTTCATTGAAACAGAAACGAATGGTACGTTGCTGCCGGACAGTGGCCTTGCTGGCCTGATAGACCACTGGAGCGTATCTCCGAAGCTATCCAACTCCGGCAACCCACAATCATCCAGGGAGATGCCGGAGTGCTGTCGCTTCTTTTCCGGCACGCCGTCCTGTCACTTCAAATTCGTGATTCAAAGCAAAAGCGATTTCGCGGAAGTCGAAACCCTGATGAACAAGTACTCGATTCCAGCAAACCGCGTCATACTTATGCCGGAAGCACACGACGTAGCTCAATTAACCGACAGGGGCAGATGGCTGGTGGATATCTGTAAGGCCCATGGGTGCCTTTTCTCCACCAGGCTGCAGGTCCTGCTGTGGGGCAACGCCAGAGGGGTATGAGCCAATCACTCCAACGTAGCGTCATGGTGTTCGCACCTCACCCTGACGACGATGTTCTTGCCTGTGGCGGCACGATAATCAAGGAGGCAAGGCAGGGCGCCAGCATATATGTCGTGTATATGACGGACGGCAGAAATTCCCATTCTCTCGGGCTGGGCATAACCGAGAACCCTACACCGGAGGAGGTAAGGCAAATTCGCCGCGGGGAAGCCGTCTCTGCCTGCCATGTGCTGGGAGTTCCCGAGAAGAACCTGCATTTTTTGGACTTTGAGGACGGGGCGCTGCAGACTTCAGTGCCGCAGGCTGTCCGAGGTATATCGAAATTACTGTCCGCAGTGAGCCCATGGGAGATATATCTGCCGTCCGAGTTTGACTCTCATCCAGATCATGCCGCAACTGCAACCGCTGTACATCAGGCTCTCATGGTGTCCGGCGTCCGGTCCATCTGCCTGGAATACATCGTCTGGAAAACCCGGGATTTGCCCCGGCAAGAGGCGGGACTGCGGAAAAGGGTCTTTGTCGGGGACGTGCTCGACCTGAAGAAGAGGGCGATCTACGAACATAAGAGTCAAGCCACGTTGCTTTTCCCCTCTCAGAGACGTGAGGTTCTGGAGCCTGAATTTCTGGCACAGTTCATCACGGAGTATGAAGAGTTTTTGGTACACGCGGCGGAATGATGTAACTGACATAATAGTGCCATCGCGGTTTCAACCCGGAAATTGAGGAGGTGCAAATGTTCAAGAGAATAGACCATGTGGAGATAGTCCCCACCGATTTTGACCGGTCCGTCAGCTTCTACACCACTGTGCTGGGCTTCAATATCAAGCAGAGGATGAAGAGGGACAAGCCCCCGATGAGGGAGATCGCGTTCCTGCAACTAGGGGACACACTTATAGAGCTTCTCTCTTATGTTACTCCCCCAGTGCCCTTTCCTCGGGAGCAAATGCATGTCGGCTACAGGATGATGGCTATTGAGGTCGAGGACATGGACAAGGCGGTGGACTATTTAAGGGGTAAAGGGGTACAAATAACCAGAGAACCGATAGCGCTGGGAGGAAAGGCCAAGAGGGCGGAGATAGCAGACCCAGACGGCACGCCAATAGAGCTGAGGCAGCGGTAGAAGCCCCGAACGCGACAAAGGTCGTTTTCGCCATGTCGCTACCGAGATATAGTTAATAGCTAGCGGACATCATTACGGTTAGCCAGGGTGAACAAACAGTGGCAGCACAGGCGGAGACGGTCAACATAAATAGGGTCAGATTGTTGATACCAAAGGAATATGGCGCATGGGCTATGCTCCTGGTGCCGTTCATGATTGGGATGGCGGTGGCATCTCAATGGCAGACGCAGTCTTTTGTCCTGTTGATCTCGATGCTGTCATTGTACGTGGCCCGTTATCCTCTTGTGCTGTGGGCGAGGTCGCGTTTCTGCAGGTTCCCGGAAGGCTCCGTTCTCTCGTTCCTGGTCTTCCTGACAATAGGTGTGGGCTTGGGATTGCTCCTGATCACCTACTATGGCCTTTACATGCTGGCCTGGTTGGCGGCACTGGAAGCGTTTCTGTTGCTGGTGCACCTCGCCATGGTGCGATTCAGGAAAGAGCGCAGCCAGGTCGGAGAGTTCATGGGCATAGCTAGCCTGGCCCTCGCAGCCCCTGCCGCGCTTTACGTAACGGCGGGTAACATCTCCACCAGCGCTGCCTTGCTGTGGTTCTTGAGCTTCGCATACTTCGGCGCGAGTGTCTATTATGTGAGAATGAAGCTGGCGCGCCCTGCTGGTGGTGCAGTGCCGAGAGGGCCGGAAACCGGATATCGGCTGCATACGGCCGTATACCAGGCCTCAGTTCTGTCCATTACCGCGTTGCTGTCTATCCTGAGGCTGTTACCGCCACTGATGGTGGTATCTTTCGTGCCGATAACGGTTCAGGTTGCTCTGGGGTTCCTGGACCGCAGAGGGAAACCGAATGCACGCCGCTTGGGGGTCAGCCTTGTCTTCCAGTCCATTTTGTTTGCCTTCCTTGTGGCGGTTATTTACCGGTCTCATGGCGGCGCATAGAGCTCAGTTTGCCGTCAGCAGTTGGACGTGGCCTGGCGACAGTATATTGATGCCCATGCCGGTGGGAGTTTTTGGATATTTGTCCACACTAGGGCTTGTCAACGCCAGGACATAGTGGTCGCTGATGAACGGCGACCAGACAATGTCGAGCGGGCGTCCCTCGATGTCGTTGAAGACCATGTTCGTGAAGTCTATGTCACCGGGGACGTCCTTGTTACCTTCGATATAGTACCCCTCAAGGCCTGTGAACAGGTACAAGTTTGTGCCGGGGATCGCGTTTGTCGATAGCGTTGAGCTTTTCCCGGTGGTGCGGTTTTGTGCCTCTACATGCCAGATGGGGTACCACGACATCTTGCCCCATATCTCATCGCCGACATTGGCTTCCACTGGCGTGGCCCTGAAGTAGTTGCCGTCCGCTCCCTTCCAGGCTGCCAGCGTCCATTTTTTGTCGTGGTCGACATTGAACTCCAATACCGGCTGTATGATGTCGGTGCCATCGCTGGATTCGATGGCGTTGAAGATGTAGTTATAGGTCCAATACCCGTTGTCCGGTGGCGATGCCGGCACCTGCCACCTGGCGTGGAAAGAGGATATCTCCGGGACGCGGGCCTGGGTGTATTCCATCCATCCGGACACTGCAGGGGGCGGCTGATGATTACCTCCTGTATCGCCGTTCACAACTGTCAGGACCAGGTTGTTGCCAACGAACACACTGGTTGTATTGCCGCTGGTCGCTATCATCGATCCTGTGGGCACCTGGAACACGTGGGTGGACCTGACAGGGCCGTTAGGGGTTTTGACGAACCTGGCGTCGGCATCCCTCACTTCCAGTAATGTCCTTCTGTCCGGGCCGAGTACAGTAGTTATGCCACTCCTGGTGTGGGTGACCATCGAGCCACGTGGTATCGTATACCCGCCGCCTCCTTCTTCGAGGCTCAAAGAGGTGGTCAGAGTCGCATAGCCCTTTGTTGCTCCCAACGTTGGCCTGGCTATTCCGGCGGGTAGCAGCATGCTCATAATCACGGCCATGATCGCCCAGGTCCGCAGCACTCTTCTCAGTCCCGAAGGAACAAGTGTAGTAGTTTGTGGCTTCTTAGACCACGGTTCGCGCTGCATGGGACTTCTTTCAGGCTGAGTGAGCGGATAGAGTCACGGTGGGCTGATCTCTCGGATACCGGGGCGTCAGCTTGGTTCGGGGCTCAATGGCACAGATTCAGCACTCTGGACTTATACTTATTAAGAACAACTTAGCTTAAGAACAACGTAGCATCTGTTGTTGAAGCACGTCCATTCGTATTCCTACCTAAATCGTGATCTGTAGTGAATACGTGAGCAGCCAGTCTGTTGCCTGAACAACCTATCCATGATGCGGCGTACTGGCCGTGGTCGCGGCCGGGACCTTTCACCTGACCCGCAAGAGCATGGCATTGGCTGCCACAATTATGGTGCTGGCCGCCATGAATGCTGCTCCGAGCGCCGGGGTCTAGCAGGATTCCGGCACTGTAGGCGGCTCCGGCTGCCAGTGGGATAGCAATGACGTTGTAACCGGTAGCCCAGGCCAGGTTCTGCACCATCTTCCGGTATGTGGTCCGGGAGAACTTGATTGCCGAGACGACGTCCAACGGGTTACTGCGCACGAGGATAATATCGGCCGTGGCAACGGCGACGTCGGTACCGGCCCCAATGGCGATCCCTACGTCAGCTTGTGCCAGCGCGGGGGCATCGTTCACACCGTCCCCGGTCATGGCCACTCTGAAGCCTCGCGATTGCACTTCCTTGACCTTTTCTGCCTTCTGTCCTGGCAATACCTCGGCGAAGTACTCGTCGATGCCTATTTCGGCTGCCACCTGTTTCGCTACCTGTTGGTTGTCGCCGGTGATCATCATGCACTTCACGCCCATGTCCTTGAGCGCCGAGACGGTTTGCCTGGACTCTGGCCTGATGATGTCGGCCAGAGCTATGGCGCCAGCGAGTGCGCCGTCGATAAGAACGAATATGACCGTCTTACCTTGCGAGGCGAGCTGTTCGACCACTCTGTCATTGACAACGATTCCCTGTTCCTGCAGGTAGCCCGGGCTTACTGCCATTACCTGCTTGCCATTCACCGTGGCCATCGCGCCCCTTCCCGGCATAGACTTGAATCCTTTCACGGGCAATGTCTCACCCGCGGAGGCGACGATCCCTCTTGCTATCGGATGCTCTGACTGGGCTTCCACGGAGGCAGCATACCTGAGCAGCTCGTCCTTATTGATCCGTCCGTCCAGCGTGACCACGTCCGTAACACCGAATCGGCCTGAAGTCAGTGTTCCGGTCTTGTCGAACAGCACCACCTGCACGTTCCTTGCCTGCTCGAAACCGTCCCGGTCCTTTATCAATAGGCCGTTTCTGGCTGACAGGGAGGTGGAGACGGCGACGACAAGAGGTATGGCAAGACCAAGGGCATGAGGGCATGTTATGACCATCACCGTGACCATACGTGCCAGGCCGAAGACGAAGTCTTGACGTACCAGCCTCACCCATATCAGCAACGTGACCACACCGACCACCACGGCGATTACCGTAAGGATCAAGGCTGCCCGGTCAGCCATGTTCTGTGTCCGCGATCTGCTCTCCTGGGCCTGCTTGACCAACTCCGTTACCTGGGAAATGTAGGACTCGCGGCCGGTCTTCTGAATTTCAACCGTGACTGCACCCTCGCCGTTAACTGACCCGCCGATGACCCCGGCGCCTGGTTGCTTATGTACCGGCACTGATTCGCCGGTGAGCATCGCCTCATCCACTGATGTCTCTCCGTCCACTACCGTGCCATCGGCTGGAAGTTTCTCGCCTGGCTTGACCAGCACTTTGTCTCCCGGCCTGAGTTCATCAAGAGGAACATCCCTCGTGCCGCCATCAGGCATGATCTTATGGGCTCGCGAGGGCATTAGCCGGGCCAGTTCCTCGAGCGCTGACGATGCCGCGGTGACGGATTTCATCTCTAGCCAGTGGCCAAGTAACATGACGTCGATCAGCGTAGCCAACTCCCAGAAGAACACTTCTCCGGAAAGGCCAAATACCACAGCGCTGGAGTAGACATAGGCCGTAGTGATGGCCAGTGCGACCAGGGTCATCATGCCCGGGGCTCTTGACTTGAGTTCGTCAACAATGCCCGTGAGGAATGGGTATCCTCCGTAGAAGTATACGAAAGAGGAAAGCGCAAAGAGCACGTATGAATCGCCGGGGAATCTCACACTTGTGCCAAGCCCGAAGAACTGCTGGACCAGCGGGGAGAGCAGGAGTATGGGTACGGTAACAACCAGCGATATCCAGAAGCGCCGGCTGTAATCGGCTATCATGGCGCGGTGGTCATGGTGTCCCTGCCCGGCGGGTTTTCTGGCCTCGTGAGCACCGTGCGCCGGGCCGTCCGCCGTGTTGCCATGCACCGCATGTGTACTCGGTGCACCTTCGTGCCCTCCAGCCATGTGGTTGGCATGTTCGCTGTGGCTATTCATTTCAGGCCGCTTCTTTCCAGTTTCAATTCCAAGGCGTGTGTCGAGGCACTATCCAAGGATAACATCCAACCGATGCACTCTACACTCATGGGACCGAAGGTCATCCTTTGCGGCCATCTGACGCCGGGCGTTGCAGTTCGCCAGTCGAATCTGCTATTGTGCTGATGACAAGGAGACGAAGAATTGAGGGGCTGTGTGCCGTGGCCAGCATGACGCCATAGGAAGAACTCAGGAAACACCATATTGACATAACAGTGAGGAGAAGGATCAGATGAGCCAGCTGGTAGATAAACTCAAACGTATTACTGAAGATGCGGTACCCGCGCTGGGGTTCCGCTCTGCAACCAGGCAGGCCAAATCCCAAGGAATGCTGCTCATAGCTATGTTGAACGGTCAGGCCGTGGCAGGCGCCTCGAACATAGTCCAATCAGGCGTTGATGCCTTGTTGATCAAGAACGCGAGTGCGGCTTCGATGTCGCAGGTTGGCAAAGTGGCTGACGGTAGGCCTTGGGGCATCGCCCTGGGCGAAAACCGGGCATTCGAATCCTCAGCCCTCAGGAAGGCAGGTTGTGACTTCGTGGTCTTCGACCCGGAATCGCCGGTGCACTTGCTAGGGGATGCTGATCTTGGCAAGGTCCTGACTGTATCGTCCTCTCCTGATCGCATTAACGCGCTTCGTGGAGTGGACAAGGTCGGTGTTGAGATATTCCTGCTGGACGGCGGCGAGAGCGAGTTTATCTCAGTGCGGTTCCTCATGGCGTGCTACTTCATGGCAGATGCCGCTCGCAAACCTGTGCTGGCGTCGGTACCTGCCCGCATAGCGTCCGACGAGGTTAGGGCGCTTTGGGAAGCGGGGGTTGACGCCGTTGTTGTGCAGGGCGACGCAGGAGCGTTGAAGCAGCTACGCCAGATAATCGATACTTTGCCTGCCAGGACAAGGCGCAGACATGGCAAGGAAGCAGCGCTGATACCCAATATGGCCACCCCCGTCGCCTCGAACGAAGAAGAGGAAGGGGACGACGAGTAGGCCCCTGGGGTAGAGAACTACTAACCCTTTAGTTCAGGTTCGATGAGCCCGTAGCCGCCCGCTTTGCGGCGATATACGACGTTCACGTCCTCGGAGTCGCAGTTCACGAAGACGTAGAAGTCATGGCCCAGTAGGTCCATTTGCTGGACGGCTTCTTCAACTGACATCGGCTTCAATAGGTGGCGCTTGACCCTGGCTATCCTGGGGTGCTCCTCTGCCGGGGTGGTCCCAGCCTGAGCCGTTGCAGCGGCCTGGATGACTTTCTCTCCCGCACGGTTTTGCTGATGGGGCAACGTCCGTTTTTGCGTGACCATTCTGCCCCTGAACCGCTGTATCAGCTTGTCCATTGTTTCGGCGGCTTTGTCTATAGCCTGGTACACGTCCCTTGCTCTTTCCTCAGAGCGTAACAATGTCCCGTTGGCGTCGAATGTTAATTCAGCTACGAAACGCGCTTCATGGTCCTTCGTGGGCTCGTCTGTCATCACAACTATTTCGGCGAGTATTGGAAAATCTCTAAGGTGTCGCTCCGCGACCGAGAGTTTCTTGAATACATAGTCACGAATGGCCGGTGTGACTTCAATGTTTCTGCCTGTTATCATGGGTTGTATCGCAGGTTGGTCAGGTTGTGCAGGTTGCATCGTTCCCTCCTTTGGATTCCCTGGCTAACGTCAGCCCCCAGACCGATGTTGCACCAGCTTTCCTCACTGCTGCCGCGCAGGCATCCAAGGTCGCACCCGTTGTGCACACGTCATCGATCAGCAGCACCCGTTTGCCGCTGAAGGCGTTCCCGCCACAGGAAAAGGCACCAGCAACATTCTGTGCTCGCTCTTCGACCGAAGTCGACCGCGCCTGGGGAGGTGTGTCGCGCTGCCTGACGAGAACGTTTTCGATCACGGGTAGGCCAATAGTTCTGCCCAGACCTCGGGCCAACAGGGCAGACTGGTTGTAGCCTCTTTCGCGTAGCCGGTTCCGGTGCAGTGGCACGGGCACAAGCACGTCAGCCGGAATGGTGGCCAAGCCATAGTACCTGGCAAGCAACTCGGATAGCGGCTGTGCCAGTGCCCGGATGCTGCGGTATTTCAGACTGTGCACTGCCTGTCGGATGGTGCCCTCAAACCGAAACGGGGCGCGAATGCCCTCGATTGCAGGATACCATCCCCAGCAACTCGGACACAAGGCCTCCCGCGGCTGAGGTTTGCCGCAGCGCGGGCATACAGGGGGTGATATCCAGGGCAGTGACGATATACATTCCGGACAGACAAAATGACCCGTGTGGCCGCAGCCCGCGCAACGAGGCGGGAAAACTAGGTCGAGCAACAAGCCTTTTAACATGCTACCCGGGCCTGGCTGCACCGGACTATTGTCGTTCTGACAGGTTTCAGTCCGTGCTTTACGCGCGAACACGAGCTGCGTGTAGAGCGCCGCTCATGATTGGCTCGTTTAGGTATATGTCTCCGTTCCTGATCTTCAGGTTGAAGCCACAATCAGGGTTGGTGCATACCCAGGCCTTGTAATGGATGGTGGCACCCTGGCTGCCGAAGTCCGATAGAGGCACCAGGTCGCCCACCTTGCATTTCTGACATTTCGGGAATTGTACGTCTTGTTCCACTTTTAAATCCTCCTCCACAAACCTCGAGGGTCTGTTGGTAATATTATTGCGCGCACGAAAAAGTCCCCTCTGGGGGACTTTGGGTCAGCGTTTATGTTGCCTCCTTCGTATTCTTCCCTGCCTTCGCTCCGCGTTCTCATCAGCTTTTTTACTATACAACAATGCCGAAACGGGATGCAAGTTTCAGGTTGCACTCGTATGTGCTCCTCTGAACGTCTCGGCACTATAACCTCAGCACGTGCAATGAGGTATCCCACCAGAGCTATAATGTTCGGAAACAAAGTTCCATTGAGATTGCCTGAGGCCTGTCAGAAGATGCCAGAGTACCAGTGTACTATGGGTTTGCCCCAGAGCATTGCTACGAGTGTGCCGGCGGCCAAGAAGGGTACGAAAGGTATGGGTGTCTTCCGACCGACAATATGCAGGGCGAGGAGCGTCGTGGCAATGATGCCACCCATTATGAAGGCGCTGAGTATTGCGAGAAACGCCTGCGGGTAGCCGGAGGCCAGGCCCAAAAAGGGGGCTAATTTGACGTCTCCCCATCCTATGGCACCGGCGCGGAGGAGGGCAGGCAGGAGAAGGAGCCCTGTCGTTACCGCCGCGCCGAGCAAGGCTGACTTCCACTCGGCAGGAGGCAGCAGCATGACTGCGGGCACTGCTGCCACTGTTATAGGCAGGACTATTATCGGGGGCACAATTCCGTGCTCAAGGTCAATTACAGAAAGAACGAGAAGAACGAGGGCGCAGGCAACTGTGAAAAAGGCCACTGGGGTAACACCTTGAGTGGCAAGAATCATAGGAGGGGTAACAGCGCTGGCTATCTCGACAATCAGCACTCTTATGGGAATACGAGAGCCGCAGGACTGGCATCGCCCCCTGAGGTGTAGATAGCTGAAGATTGGTATCAGGTCCCGGCGTCGTATGCGGGTGTTGCAGGAAGGACAATGGGACGGCGGAGTGACCAGCGATTGTTCCTGGGGCACACGATCAATGACAACGTTGAGGAAACTGCCTATGACCGCGCCGAAGAACAGGGAGAACACTATTACCATCAAGTCGGATGTTGTCATAGAGATGCGATGGAGTATAGCAAGAGGACCAGGCAAAAGCAATGGCTCGGTAGAGCGCGGGACGGCCGCGAGCAAGCGAATCAGGGCACAACAGATGGCGACATAGGTCCGGACGGCTCTTTGCCAAAAAGTTCCGCGTATTCGTCAGGAAGTTGTGCCAGGATATCGCGTAGTTCGCCCTGGGGCACGGCGTCAGCCAATACGCGTGCCACTGCCTGGGAATATTTCACGCCGTCCCGGTAAGAGATGTCGGCACGCAGCGCCACGCGCCTGTAAAATTCCTCCAGCGAAATTCGCGCCTCATCCTTTTGCCTGGTCATCAACTCCCTGAGCCCTTTCGGTAGCTGATGGGCAAGGTGGTACCGATGCGTGAAGCCGACCCGCTCGCAAATCGTGTCCAGCGTCGCCTGGGTAACCTTGACAGCGTCGTCTCGTGACACCCCTGTGTAGTTCTGTACCTTCTGAATAAAATCGTCGTACTGCATGTCTCTTCCTGATGATGGTTTGTCCGTATCCTGGATGACTCGATGGTGGAAGCATTGTCCCTTACAATCATTATATGCCTGTTTATTGTTGCCGCTCGTGCCTACGACTGGTTGCCTTCCTTCGAAACAGGGAGAGTTCTTGTTGGCGCAGGCATACTTGTCTTGTGCAATCTGCGGTGTCAACGTTATGTGCCTTTGTGTATAATGCTTTTGAATCACAAGGAGTGTGCCGGAAATGAGCACTGACGGTCCAATAATCAAGGCAAGCGGTGTGCATAAGATTTACAACACCGGCAAGGTAGAAGTCCATGCCCTTCGTGGCGTAGACCTTAGCATCTGGCCTGGAGAGATGGTGGCCGTGATGGGACCTTCGGGGTGTGGCAAGACAACCCTTTTGAACGTTCTTTCCGGACTGGACGATATCTCACAGGGCGAGGTGATCATTGATGGGGTGCCGCTACACGAGATGTCTGACCGGAAACGGACCCGCTACCGTGCGGAAAAGATGGGATTCGTCTTTCAAGCTTTTAATCTCCTTCCTGTCTTGAGCGCGGTTGAGAACGTCGAGATGCCACTCCTCGTTGCCGGCGTGAGGCCAGGCGCAGCGCGAGAGAGGGCACGGGAAGCTCTGGCCCTGGTGGGCCTGGCCGCTGAGGAAGACAAGCTGCCGATGGAGATGTCCGGCGGCCAGCAGCAACGCGTGACCATAGCACGGGCACTATCGAATGAGCCAGCTATAGTGTGGGCGGATGAGCCAACAGGCAATCTGGATAGTGAGACCTCGGCTGAAGTTATGGACCTGCTATGCCGGTTGAACAAAGAAAAGTCGCAGACATTTGTTGTCGTGACTCATGACATCACTGTCGGGCGTCGCTCTCGCAGGATATTACGCATGGCTGATGGACGAATAGTTGAGGAGTCCCGTCCTGAGACCGGATAGTCAGTCAAAAACAGCCCGTAGAGGGGAAAGTTGACGATGGCAAAGCTCTTCGGCATCCCCATAAACCAATTCATGACCGCGACGCTTGTTCTGCTGGCGTTTGGTGTGGCCATAATGCTTGTGCTGGCGCTGCGGGACAGAGTTACGTTCAAGCTGGCGGTGCGCAACATTCCTCGCCGTCGTACCCAAACGGCCCTGGTCGTGATGGGCCTTATGCTGGCGACCCTGCTCTTTTCTGCCTCTTTCGCTACCGGGGACACGTTGACGCACTCAATGCGCGTGCATGCCGTAGATCAGTTGGGCCAGGTGGATGTTGTGGTCAGGGCCGATGTTCGCGAGACATCCGGGCGTCCCACATACTTCGATCAATCATACGTAGATAAGATAAGTGCGTTGCTATCTGGTGATCCAGCAGTAGGTGGCGTAGCCCCCGCCATCCTAGAACAGGCGCCGGTCGTGGCGCCAGCTTCCAGGTTAAGTGAACCCCGAGTAGACATCCTGGGGTTGAACGGGACAGCGATGACGTCTTTCGATAAGCTTGTCGACAATACGGGGGCGGTGCTTCAGGTTGATGCCCTGGGCGCAGGGAAGGCTTATTTGAGCCAGGAGGCTGCCAAGAAGCTGGGTGTGAAGCCCGGCGATACCGTATCTATCTTCCTTGGGTCTCGCCCCCGCAACTTCCAGGTTGTTGCCATATATGTCAAGGGCGCGAACCCTGCAGATGAAGTTTCTATGGTGGTGCCCATAGCTCAGTTGCAGATGTTGACCGGCCAACGGGATAAGGTCAACTCCGTGCTGATCTCTAACAAGGGGGATGCGCTAGAAGGCGCCAGGGAAACAGATGCGGTAGTGGCGTCTCTCAAACCGGCGCTTGTTGGCACGGGCATGATAGCCGACCCGGTAAAGAAGAATGCGCTCCAGAGGGCAGATGATAATGGCGCCGTCTTCTCGGATATTTTTCTCCTGTTCGGTCAGTTCTCCATTATTGCTGGCATACTGCTTATCTTCCTGATTTACGTGATGCTGGCGGCGGAAAGAAAGCGCGAGCTGGGCATCACCAGAGCAATTGGAGCCCAGAGGAGTCATATAATCCGCATGTTCGCCTTTGAGGGAGCAGTTTATGCGCTTATGGCCGCCGCCGTGGGCAGCTTGTTTGGCGTACTGGTCGGCTCTCAGATGGTGCGCGTGCTGGCAGGCGCCTTCGGCCAATCGGACCTCAAGCTGGCATACGTGTTCAATTGGAAGAGCGTTGTGACGGCTTTCGCCATGGGAATGGTTTTCACTTTTGTTGTCGTGCTGATATCCTCCTGGAGGGTAAGCAGGCTTAATATTGTCCGGGCGGTGCGAGACGTTCCCGAGCCGCGCGCTGAGCGGACTTCCAGGAGCCGCCTCGTAATACTGGTACTTGCCCTGGTTGTGGGCTTACTACTGACGGTTTTGGGACTTCGCAGCGATGAGGCATTTACCTTCTACTTGGGTACGTCAATGATCATAGTTGGCCTGCCGTTGCTGCTTAGGAGATTCGGCCTGCCCGACCGGGCGACCTTTACTATAGCTGGACTTGGGCTGGTGGCATGGTGGCTGTTGCCTGCTGAGGCGCTACAGTCCATCATGCCAAAGATGCGACAGGGCATTGAGATGTTCTTCTTGTCTGGCATAGTGATGGTGCTTGGTGGCGTATGGGCCATAACCTACAACTCCGACCTGCTGCTCAAGCTCCTCGTCGGGCTAACCGGGCGTTTCAGTAATCTGCCCGCTATACTCAAGACGGCGGTATCTTATCCACTTCAGAACCGCTTCCGAACCGGCATCACGCTGGCCATGTTCTCGCTGGTCGTGTTTACACTGATGGTCATGGCCTTTATCGTGCATTCATTCAGTTCACTCTTTGACAATACCGAACTCCTGGCCGGCGGGTTCGATATCCGAGCGTACACCAGTTACAGCAATCCCATAGCGGACATAAGAGCTGCTCTCACAGACGTCGGTGGCATTAAGGCGGATGACTTTGAGGCTATAGGAAGCATGACCGTTGCCGGACTACAGTTGAAACAGGACGGAGTGGATGCCGAGCCAGTGAATTACTTCATTCAGGGTGTGGACAGGGAATACAGCGACAGCGTTACATATGAGTTCGCCATGACCGCATCAGGCTACAACTCGGCTCGAGACGTGTGGCAGGCGTTGCAGCGCGAGCCGGGAACTGCGATCGTGGCCGCGAATATGGTGCCAGCCAAGTCCAACTACATGGTTGGTGTTCAGTTGCCTTCATTCCAGCTAGGCGGATTCTACATCGAAGACAAGAAGCTGCCCGAGGTGCATGTAACCGCTCGCGACCTGCGCACAGGCAGAGAACAACAGCTTAGGGTCATAGGTGTCGTTGAGCACAGCGCGTTCTATGCCCGTGGGATAATGACCTCTCAAGGCACGCTGGACAGCCTGGTATCGCAGTCCCTGCCGTCGCAGGCTTACATGTTCCGGCTCAAATCAGGCCGGGACGCCGAGGCCGCAGCCAAAGCCCTCAAAGCGAGGTTCCTGGAAAACGGGATGCAGGCTGACTCCTTGGCCGCTGAGATACGCAAGAACACCGCCACTCAACTCATGATAGAAAACCTGCTCCAGGGGTTCATGGCCCTGGGCTTAGTAGTGGGTATCGCCGGGCTCGGCGTGATAGCTGCCCGGTCGGTGGTGGAACGGCGGCAACAGATAGGCATACTAAGGGCATTGGGCTTCCAGAAGAGCATGGTGCAGGCATCGTTTCTGATAGAGTCGTCGTTCGTGGCCCTGCTGGGCATAGCTATCGGGATCTTGCTGGCGATGGGGTTGGCCCATAACGTGATCTGGGCCATGTCAAACGACCTTGGAGGGGTGACCTACCAGACTCCCTGGTCTAACATCGGCATCGTGGTCGTAGTGGCATACGGTGCTTCCTTACTCACCACTTTTCTCCCGGCACGCCGTGCTGCCAATGTGTATCCCGCCGAGGCGTTGAGGTACGAGTAAAGATGCAAACTCCCCGGGCTTTTTGTGGAATTTCCCATGGGCAAGAAGTCAATCTATGCCCATGGCTTCTCGCCAGCGGCGTTCCTTCCGGCGATGCGACCAAAGGTCACATAATGGCCCAGCTTACCGTGAGTACGGCGCCACCCGAGGAAGCCTGCACACTCGCCGGCGGCATACAGGTGTGGGATTACCCGCTCCTGGTCGATCGAAATGCCTCTGGTTAGCATCTGGTCAGCTCGGTCCAATACCTGGGCTTTGGTATTAATGCGCAATCCTCCCGGCTGGGTGTGACGTAACATACAAGCCTTAACTCCGAAGAAGGGAGGCTTTGAAATACGATACAAGGGCAAAGGCTTCCCGAAATCCCTGTCGCTGCCAAGGTCAACGAAACCGTTGTATCGGTTGACCGTTGCCGTCAGATTGACTCCGGGAATACCCATCTTGCCGGCCAGTTCCTGAATGCTTTGTGCCACGGCCACGCAGTCTGGGTATAACGCTGGGGACTTCTTAGGGTCAGGGTCCTGGAACAAACTGAGCCACCATTTCAATTCCTCAGCGCCGTCCGCGTCTGTAATGGCCCAAACATTGCGCGGCCTTTCCTTCAGGTTAAGGTACGCCGTGGTAAATGTTTGCTCCCATCTCTCCCCGCTCCCCGCTCCGGAACCTTCCGCTTCGTTGATGTACCGCATACCATCATTCTTCACTAGAATGACGTGCTGAAACCCCTTTCCTCTGAGCGGCAAACCGGTCCGCGTTCCACCTTGAGGCGGCACAGTCCAAACGCGCGGTTCCCAAACAAAGTACGACTTAGAGCCCCACCTGATCGGAAAGAAGCTCACGAACGACATGTCGGTGAGCCCAGCTCCGATATCCAGACCCGCCAGGAGGGCGTCGCCGGTGTTCTCCACATACGGAGGCAAACCCGGGGGACCGCCCCCATTCGGGTAGGTGTCAGGCCCTATTCGCGGGTCCCAGGCCATGCACATTTGAGTATTATCTGTGAAACCTCCGGAGGCGAGGATGACAGCCCTTTTCGCTTTGATGCTGAGGTTTGTTCCCTCGCTGTCCACGTCAATGCCGATCACCGGGCCACTGGGGTCAGGCCGAAGTAGACGAGTCATCCTATGTTTCAGAAGAACGGGCGTATCCTGCTGATTTACTGCCCTGAGGAGGACCGCGATCATGGAAATACCCCTGCCAATTGTTCCCTCGCCTCCCGTGTAGTCTGGAGACGGAGCCGGGTAATGCCCGCGATTCACACGATGACCTGTGGTCTTTGCCACGTGATCGGCCCATTTCAGGCCTAACCGCTTCTCCATCCAGAGCATGGTGTTTGGCCCTTGCTCCACGTAGGTACGGACCAGTTCAGGTACAGCGCGATAGTCGCACTCCTTCATCTCGTCCTCGTACCAGCTTTCCAGGTTGTCCTCAACCCCCGTACGGGCAAGCACATGAGTTGCACCCATGATGGCGTGTCCACCAGCCGCGATCCACAAGCCTCCAACGTGATCGCCCTTCTCCACCACAATTACTGTCGCTCTGCTGTCTGCGGCCTCGACAGCGGCAGCCATGCCGGTACCGCCGCTTCCTACAACCACGACATCGGCTTCCCTGTCCCACTTCTGCTCCTCTTCATTCTCAGATTGCATACGACACATTCAAAGCCAAGCCCTTAATCGTCTTTGTTCTCCCAGTCGGTGCGGTAAGGCCCAGTGTTCGAAATGACGAGCATCCTTACTTCAATTTGATGCTCTCCAAAACTGGTGGGAATTCCTTGAGGGTGTATCTTACTTTTGTTTCTCATGACAGTCAAACACTTGACAAAGCAAGGGCATGATCATACAATGCCATTCGCGCCATCTGTCAAATCTGTTGTTGCAGTATTAGCAAGTCCTGTTTGAGCCATGAGCTGTGACATGGTCAGAGCTGCAGCATTCCATTGTCATGCTCAGCGAAGGGGGAATATGGTAAGATATTCCTGCCCGACAAGTTCTCAACCAGCACTATTAGTGAACTACTCAGCAAGGGTGGCAGGCGAGAGCATCTTTCAGCTGGTGCAAAAGGAGGAGTTATCATGAGCCCCAATGTAGATTTGCTGCGGAAAATCGACCAGTTGAACTTGAGCCAGCGCGCGGCCGGTTTGAAGGAGCTGTATCTAACCACTCAGCCCGGTGTTGCCGCCGAACACACTGCTTTGGCCATCCAGTCCTGGCGGGAAACCGAGAACGAGCCAATGGACATACGCCAGGCCAAGCTCCTGAAAAAAGTTGTGGAAGGAGTCCCCACCTCTATCTTCCGGGGGGAAAAGCTGGTGGGAAGTCAGACGAAGTACTTCCGGGGGGCCTATCCCCATTCCCAGTACGGCGCCAAATACTTTGCTGCCCTTATTGAGGAGGGAAAAGGGACGACCCTGGGCAGTCCGGTGGAGAAGGGGATCATCACTGAGGATGACTTCCACATCCTTGTTGAGGCGGCCAAATTCTGGAAGGGCGAAGGCTTTATGGACAAGGTGAAGCAGGCCGTACAAGAGGTGATGGGCGACTGGTATGACGACTTGGTAGAGACCGGCACCAATCGGTTTGAAGGTATGGTAGGCGGCCCAAGCTGTGCCGACTGGAAACGGGTGATCGAGGAGGGGCTCCGCAGCCATATCAATGAGGCCCGGAGGTGTATCCAGAGGTGGATCGATAACCGGGAGAACGATGTGGATAAGCTTCACTTCTGGCAGGGTGTCATCATTGCCTGCGAAGCGGCCATCACCCTCGCCCACCGCTATTCTCAAGCCGCAAGGAGGATGGCGGCTGAGGAGACAGACCCAGCGTGGCGGGCAGAACTGGAGGAAATCGCACGAGTCTGCGATTGGGTGCCCGAGAACCCAGCTCGTACATTCCGGGAGGCGCTGCAGACCTATATCCTGGTCCGTCTGGCCGCTAATTATGAAAGCCCCTCTCATACCATGGCGGCCTCCGGGCGGATGGACCAGATACTCTACCCCTATTTCCAGCGGGACTTGGCCCAGGGACGGTTGACGGTGGAGGAGGCTGGCGATCTGATATCCGACTATCTCCTGTCTTGTGCTCGTCTCGAGTGGGTAGTGGAGATTAGCTGGCGGGAACATGTGCAGAAAGGCCGGCTGCCCAGCATCGCCCTGTGCGGTACCGACGAGAAAGGGCAGGATGCGAGCAGTGAGTTGACCTATCTGATCCTGCACATGGCGGGGCTGGCGAAGTATCCTGAACCTCACATAGCTATCGGATGGCACAAGGGGATTCCGGATTGGATAATGCGCAAGGCCATAGAAACCAACTGTAAGGTGGGGGGTGGTGTGCCTCAGTTTCAGAACTGCGACCACTTTATCGACCTGTTTGTGAGGTCAGGTGTGTCGTTGGAGAGTGCCCGTAACTGGGTATCCGTGGGCTGCTCCCAAATTCAGTCCGGTGACGCGCCCTCCGGTTTGGCCACCTCCTACATTAACATATCTCTGTGCATGGACCTGGCCCTCCACAATGGGATCGCTCCTATGACGGGGAAGCGGCTCGGACCGGAAACAGGCGATCCCCGCATCTTCACCACCTTTGCGGAGCTGTACAAAGCCTTCCAGATCCAGGCGGAGCACCTGATCAGCAAGCAGCTCTGGCACGATGAAATAGTGGACCGGATGAAGCCTCAGCATTATCGTCACCCCTTTGGTTCGGCTCTCCTGCCCAGTTGCTTGGAGAAGGGAATGGATTTCCAGAGCGGCGGTATGACCCATTACAAATTATGCTACAAGAAAGACCGGGGGATTATCCCGGCCGCCGACTCGCTTATCGCCTGCAAGAAGCTGGTCTTTGAGGACAAAAAACTGACTATGGGCGAACTGCTCGAGGCGATAGATAGCAACTTCGCCGGGGAGAGGGGTGAGGAGATCAAGCAGATGTGCTTGGACGCCCCCAAGTATGGCAACGACATTGATGAGGCCGACCTTATGGTGCGGGATGTGGCCAGGTTCACCGGGGGTGTGATCCTCTCGCGCAAGAACATGTTTGGCTGCAATTATGCAGTTAACCGCAACGGGCAATCGTGGCACCTGGGGAACGGAAAACATGTGGGCGCCCTGCCCAATGGGCGCGAGGCGAGGGAGGTCCTCGCCGACGGCTCCCTTTCAGCGACCCAGGGGATGGACCGCAACGGCCCCACGGCTCTGCTTAACTCTGCCCTGAAGGCCGATTTCAAGGAACAGGCTCTGGCCGGCATCCTTACCGTAAAGCTCCCGGCACCACTTTTGGCCAGCGAGGAGAACCGGGATAAGGTGAAGGCGTTAACCGAGCGTTTTCTGGCTGATGGTGGCACGTACGTCCAATATAACATCCTGGACGGCAATATCCTGCGTGAGGCCAAGCTACATCCCGAAAAACATCGGGACCTGGTGGTCAGGGTGGGTGGCTACAGCGCTTACTTCGTTAACCTCAGTCCTAAGGTGCAGGATGAGATAATCCGCCGCACCGAGCACAGTTTCGCATAGCTGGCGGTGCCCGCTGGCCAAATGTTCGTGATCTCCAAAGCGCCAGCCGGACGCCAGGATCAGTGGCACAGCGCAGGGTGAAACCGGCACAGTGGGGCCGGAGATGGCCAAGAGAGCAGCGGTTAGTGCTGCTGGACAAGGAAGAAAGAGGAGATAACAAATGAAAGTAAAAGGGAAGTTTGTTGTATTGGGTTGTCTGTGGCTTGCCCTAGTGCTGGCTGTCCTGCCCATTGCGGCTTGCGCCAAGTCGACACCACAGGCGCCCTCGCCCTCGCCGACAGCAAAGTCATCACCCGTGCCATCGCCTTCAACATCCGCCCCGACGTCCACAACGGCAAAGCCATCATCCTCGCCACCACTATCGACTTCGGTGACGGCAAAGCCATCTGCGGTGCCTGGTCGGTTAGAGCAGCTTGAGGCTGCGGCCAAGAAGGAGGGGAA
>JACPPY010000080.1 GCA_016190755.1 Chloroflexota bacterium
ATGAAGGGTACCAGCACCTGCGCCCGTTCCGGCGGCGCGCTTCGAGAGGAGCCGAGGAGAGCCAGCACCTGGTCGGCGCCGTCCTCCTGGTTGAGCACACACAAGACAGCCGAGGTGTCCAGCACATATGGGGGCACTAGTTAGCCCCGTTTTCTCGTGTCCTCTCTCTGGCGCGCTCCTCCGTGCGCTCCCGGCGCAAGTCGTCAGAGGAGACCTTGCCTTTGAGCACACCGAGAGATGCTTTCACCGGGTCTGCTGGCACCACGACCCCCACTAGAGTCCCGCTCTCAACCCTCCAGTGCACGGCGGTATCGGGGGTGATGCCCAGCGCCCGGCGTATCTCCGCGGGGATTACCGTCTGCCCTCTTACCGAAACCCTGCTCTTCATACATTGTGTCCTAGGTAAGACTATTATAGCCCTGTTCGTGCGTGGCTGCCAAGAGCAGGTGCCGGTCAGCGAAGTGGAGGAGACGCACTAGACGAGACGCGGCTAGGGGACAAAAGGCGGTTCAACGTCTTCGTAGACCATCGCCCTTCCCGTGCCCTTGCACTTGGGGCAAGTAACTTCCCTACGTTCCACAAGAGTTATCGTCCTAACCTTGTATAGCTCGTCGTCGTGAGGCGAGAAGGTGGGCTCCGGTTCAAGGCGTCCCACGCCAACTTTCTTGGGTTTCGGACTTTCCCACCAGACCTCTCCGATGCTTTCAACGCCGCTGGCGTCGCGCGCGAGTCTGTAGAGGGCTGCTCTTGGCGACCGCGCCTCGATGATTTCACTAAAGTAGTCTGAGTGCTCCCTGTGAAAGCTCTTGCCGTAGACCCTGTACAGTGGCATGTCCGGCCCTCCGTTCTTGGTGGACCTGGACCATACAGGGTTTCGGTCTGTCTGTCAACACTGGATTGCTAGGCGAAAGTGCACAAGGCCACTACCTGCTTACCTCGGCAGGGATGTCCGCGGGTCTCTTTGAGTGTCTACTGCAATTCCCAACTCATCTTTGCACGCTTCGGAGAGCAGCTCAGTGGGCGTCACACCAGGGCAGAGTTCGCCCGAAGCGCGGAAGAAGTCCCTTAGTTCAGGCTGCTGTCTCATAATGTTGGTGGCTCGCCGGTAGGCTACATTGCAAGCAACGTTAGCTACCCTGAAGAGATCGGGAATCCACTCCTGGATTGATCCGCAGAGCTGGGACGACGTCTCCGGGCTGAAATAGTCCGATAGGCCAAGTTGGTAATGTTCTCTCAAGATCGACGCCACTAGCCAGAGTACATGGAAGGTAGAGAAACGGAATCGCTCCTGCTGTCTCTCGATTGAATCTAGCAATAGCCAGGGCAAAAGGAGTTGTTGGGCGTTCACATTGCTGGGAAACGCCCGCTCGTACCACTCCCTTTCCTCAGGCGACCGAATCCCTTGAAACACAAAACGCACTCGGTCTAGTGCTTCAGCCGGATAGCCCCTAAATGCGAGGGACGCCTGTGCCAGTGGCTGGACTTCTATGTGGCGTTTCCTGGGCCCTGTCTTAAAACGTGCCTTCTGCGAATCATCCAGCACAAACCGCCAGTAGCCTTGTTTGATTTCATAGTACCAAGGGGGTTGCAGCCGCCCAAACTCGAACTGGAGTTGCCTTTGCTGCCTTTCAAAGGATGCGTAGTCCCTTGCCCTTAGCGCAGTTTGGGAGTTTGAGGCAGAAGCAATGCTCTCGGCCAGAGTGACGTCAGCGACAGCCAGCTTAAGGTCGACCAACGTTTCACTAAGCTCAGCATCGGTTCTTGAGTTCAAAGTGACGGTGGTTTGGCAGCCATTTACTATTTGGAAATTCTCTACCTTCAGAGATCCGCCATCTGTCGGCGCAAAACTATCGCATGTTGCGCATAGGCCGTTGTTGAGAAGATGAAACGTCCTACGTCCTTGCGGCGAGTCGAGCGTCTTCGCTATGTTCTTGTTTACCTTAGCATTGGCAATCGGTCCCCGTGGATTCAGCGAGAAAAGGCGAAAGCCCACTCCCGGCATCCGAAATATCCTTACTATCTCGCTGGCCCGCACAGTAGCGCGCAATGAACTCAAGCCTTCTCTATTGATGGGATAGCTTAGCCTCTCTTCAATGTTGAGGTCGACGTCTATTGCACCGCCCCGAAAACCGGCCCGGTAATCATCATACTTTTCTGCAAGCTCTTTCACATCAAGAAGCTCCAAGGTGCACTTGCACACAATCCGTGTTCCGTCCCCGAGCTTAAGCGTGCGTTCAACGCGCTGTCTTGATTTGGCAAAGTCTCTGGCAGCCGGCACAAAGCCTGCTTTCGCAGCAAATACCATTCTAAGGCTGTAATCATCCTTGAGCTTTTCCGTGAGAGTACGAGACACTTCTAGCACAGACTGATTACGTGTTTTTGCGAGTCGCTCGGGGTCAAGGATTTCTTGAGGTGCATCCCAAAACTTAGTCAGGCTGGCCTCGTCAACACGGTTCTCGCCGCCTACAGCCTGGAAAAGCAAGAACACTTCAGACGTATCGTCGACAAACCACCCATCTATTTCAAAGTCACCCGTCTTGTCTATTGCGGTCAGTTCAATCACTTGGGGATCAGCTATGGAGGGGTCAGGCGCTGTTTGCTGAAAGGCGGCGTGCCTAAAAGCTTTTCGAGAGTCTCCTTCGTACCATGTCTCGGCGAGTTCAGCTACGTGCTCCTTAAAGCGATTGATGGCTTGTGTTGCATCTCTTATAGCCACGTTCGTCCCCCTTTAAGAGATTATGACTGCCGCTCCCGGAGCGCGCCCGCCAGCTCTGCCACGGGCACCCGCACCTGCAAATTCCATGCAAAGCTTACCATTAACGTGACGTCACCGCTCGCCCGGATTTCCGGCTTCCAGCACGGCTCTGAGCAGGGGGACCAAGGGAGGAAGATCGTGCTGAACAGTTTGCCATAGGATACTCAGGTCAACGCCGAAGTACTCGTGTGCCAGGATGTTCCGCATGCCGCGCATCCGGTCCCACGGCACCTCGGGGTGCTTTTCCTCCAGGTCGGGGCCGACGTATCTGGCCGCTTCACCTATGATCTCCAGGTTGCGCACCACGGCATCTACCGTCTTGGTGTCCCGGCAGAACTGCTGGTAGCTCATGCCTTCAGTGTATGTGGTAACTCTGTTGATGGCCTCAAGGATGTCCTCCAGGCGTATGCGCCAGTCTCTAGGCCGCATAGAGGGCCTCTTGGAGAACATGGTCCCGCATGTGAGGCCTTAGAGCAGCGGGGGTAACCAGGTCAACGGTAT
This sequence comes from Chloroflexota bacterium, assembly GCA_016190755.1. Classification (GTDB taxonomy): domain Bacteria; phylum Chloroflexota; class Dehalococcoidia; order JACPPY01; family JACPPY01; genus JACPPY01. The sequence continues at coordinate 3,257 of JACPPY010000080.1, forward strand.
GCCCCAGGAGACCTTCCAGATACCCCTTGAGCGCGAGAAACTCAAAGAGGCCTACCGGCCGGTCGAATTCCACCAGGATGTCCACATCGCTCTCTGGCCCAGCCTCATCCCGCGCCGCTGAACCAAAGAGCGCCAGGGAGCTCACGCCAAATCCCTGGAGATCCCCTTTGTGGTGAGCTAGGGTAGCCAGAATTTCACTGCGGCGCATGCCCTTCACCCTCCCGCTGTCCGGAACTGTTGTCACAGCGCCAGCCGCTCCCGCAGCGCGCCCGCCAGCTCGGCCACGGGCACCCGCACCTGGGACATGGTGTCCCGCTCCCGGATGGTAACGGCCTTATCCTCCAGGGACTGGAAGTCCACGGTGACGCAGTAGGGGGTGCCCGCCTCGTCCTGGCGGCGGTAGCGCCGCCCGATGCTCTGGGCATCGTCGTAGGACACCATCCAGCCCTGTCCTGAGCCTGTCGAAGGATGGCGCAGCTCCCGGGCGATGTCCCGGGCCAAGGCGACCAGGGGCTCTTTGCGGCTCAGGGGGAGCACCGCCACCTTGACCGGGGCCAGGGCGGGGTGGAGGCGGAGCACCACCCTGGGCTCCTCCGTCCCCGCTGGGGGTGGCTCCTCGTCGTAGGCGTCCACCAGGAAGGCCAGGACGGTGCGGTCCACGCCGCCCGAAGGCTCGATGACATAGGGGACG
>JACPPY010000079.1 GCA_016190755.1 Chloroflexota bacterium
AAGAAGGACAACCAGACGGCGTTGCCGGCTTGACCGGCTGCCACGCCAACGATGACATATATGCCTGAGCCTATGATGACGCCCAGGCCGGTCAAGGTAGCTGCTACCAGCCCCAGGCGCCTGGTCAGCTTCTGCTCTCCGTTGCGGTCTATGCTCTCGCTCACGTGCCTATATGTTATTGTAGCGTGCCTGTCCCGCCTTTCAGGCGGGAGACGCGGGTAGATTAAGGGGGCATGGCCAGGTGCGCTTCGGAATCGGAGTGGCTTTGCCAGAAAATCGGAACCACGTAGCAGAGTGTGTCCTTCAGTCTGTCAGGATTCATGCGCCATTACATGACCTTCATGCTTTCGGTGACGTCAGGGTCTCCCCTGTATCCCCTATAATGGTTATGAGTCATGTCTCTCATTTATCGTATAAGCTTCCTTCTGCGTCATGCCAGGCCGCTGTTCCTGGTATGTTGGGTGCTGTTTCTTGTCCTGTCTGTACAATCCCTGGCAGATGCGGCGACACCAACAGTGGATGTGCTCAAAGTGGATGGGGCTATTGTTCCTGTCGTCGCTGACTATATCAGCCGCGGCATCACCAACGCGGAGAAAAACGGGAGCCAGGCTGTCATCATCGAACTGAGCACCCCCGGGGGCCTGTATCAGACAACCCAAGACATAGTCGAATCCATAATCAACGCCAGGGTTCCCGTGGTGGTCTACGTGCACCCTGCGGGCTCCTGGGCTGCTTCCGCGGGAACATTCATTACCATGGCCGGCCATGTGTCGGCTATGGCCCCCGGCACCAGAATGGGGGCCGCCCACCCGGTATCACCGGGCACTGAACTCTCTCCCACTGAGGAGGCCAAGATAACCGAGGATGCGGCGGCCTTCATCAGGAGCATAGCCACCTTGCGCGGCAAGAACGCCGAGAAAGCGGAGTCGGCAGTGCGGCAGAGCCAATCGTTCACTGACTCGGAAGCGATGGACAACAACCTTATCGACCTGAGAGCCCAGGACCTCAACGACCTGTTGGAGCAACTCAACGGCCGTCAGTTACTGCTGACTGATGGCAGCCAGGTGACACTTAACACTGCTGGCGCTACGACCAATGAAGTTGGCATGAACACCAGCGAGAGCTTCGTCCACGTGATCAGCGATCCCAACATCGCCTACATCCTGCTGACCATCGGTTCGCTGGGCATAATTGCCGAGATATTCAACCCGGGCTTGATATTTCCCGGTGTGCTGGGCGGCATCTCCCTGCTGGTCGGATTCTACTCGCTGGGTGTGCTGAATGCCTCCTGGGGCGGCGCGGCCTTGATACTCCTTGCCTTCGCTCTGCTCATAGCGGAGATCTTCGTCACCAGCTACGGCATACTTGCGATATCGGGCATCGTAGCCCTGACTGTAGGTTCCCTGATACTATTCTCAGGCAGCGAGACTACGCTGAGAGTCAGCCTATCAGTCATCATAGCGGTTATAGCCACTGTCGGGGCCTTTTTCATCTTCTTGGTTGCGGCCGTTGTCCGGGGACAACGACGCAAAGTTGTTACCGGCCACGAAGGCATGATGGGCCAGACAGCCAGGGTGCTGGAACCTCTGGACCCGGAGGGTGTCGTGCTAGTTGAAGGTGAGCGGTGGAACGCCAGGCTGGACAGCGGCGATGCGCAGCCCGGCGAGGAAGTTATCGTGACGAGGGCCGAGGGGCTAAAGTTGTTCGTGACCAAAAAGACCGTGTAAGGGAGGGAAATATGCTGTACGTCGTTGTTGTAGTCGTCGTTGTCGTACTCATACTGATGCTCGCCGCGATCAGGATTGTGCAGGAGTATGAAAGGGGCGTCGTGTTCAGGTTGGGGCGCTACGTCGGCGTCAGGGGCCCGGGGTTTATCCTGCTCATACCTTTCATTGAACGCATGGTGAAGATTGACCTCAGGGTCATTACCATGGATGTGCCGTCCCAGGAGGCAATCACGCGGGACAATGTAACCGTCAAGGTCAATGCCGTGGTGTACTTCCGAGTCGTCGAGGCATCTGAAGCCGTGCTTAAGGTGCTGGACTACATACGGGCAACTTCATTGCTGGCCCAGACCACTCTTCGCAACGTGCTTGGTCAGTCCGACCTGGATGAGCTGCTCTCCCAACGCGAAAAGTTGAATCTCAAGCTGCAACAAATAATAGACGAGGGCACTAACCCCTGGGGCATCAAGGTCACCACAGTCGAAATAAAGGACGTCGAATTGCCCGACAGCATGAAGAGGGCTATGGCGGCGCAGGCCGAGGCGGAGAGAGACCGCAGGGCCAAGATCGTTCATGCCGATGGCGAGTTCCAGGCCTCCGAGCGGTTGACCAAGGCGGCAGAGGTGCTTTCCTCCCAGCCATCGGCGCTCCAGTTGCGTTATCTGCAGACCATAGGACAAATAGCGACTGAGAGGACCACGGTAGTGCTGTTCCCTCTGCCCATCGACCTGATTAAGCCATTCCTCGCCAAGGTGAGATCTGAAGAATCCCAAAAGTAGATCCTTCGGCCCCAAATCAAAGGTGGATAACCGGTTAGAGACACCAAAATGTCTGACAGGATACAAAATACGAGCCTCGGTCGAACTCATTGTTCACACTGTACCCGGAGATTGGTCCCAGTTATACGAAAAGGCAGGACTGACCGTGGGACCAGCAGGTTGCCCTGCCTATCCAATCTGGGCACATTGCGTCCTCTATCGGGGGCACAACGTCAGTCTTGAGCATTATCGAGCCGTGTTCTTGAGGGCCTGCCTGAACTGTTACAGGAAAAAGTCACCGTTCGTGTTAAATCAAGTCAACGCGGCTGGCAGACTGGTCGGACAACAGAGGAGATTCAATTGGCAGGTGCACAGGTGCATCTGAATTCTGCCAACGTCGCAACAAGTGTTTCGGTACATACGAAGAAGGAATGCCGAAATCACCTCAGGCCAAGTCCGTCTCACGGACTTGGTTCAACCTGTGTCAAAGGAACACTGCGACCTCGGTAGAGATCCTTGGGCCAAGAACCTCGTAAGCCGTCTTTTCGACAGCCTTGGGAAGAGGATTACTATGCTCCTTGAACGAGCGGATGAACTCGCCTGCGACGCTATGCAGGTTTTCCAAGGCTTCGGCTGGCGTGTCGCCCCAGGCACGGCAGCCCGGCAGTATCGGCACTTCTGCCATATACTTGTTCTCAGTGTCAGTGCTGGGTTGATGCATCGTCACCGGCAATCTGTACTGTTTCATCGTTCCGCTTGCCTCGAAACCGTCCAGGCTTCGTCCTGTTTCCGACCAGCGTTCAGACCCCGGTCGGGTTGCGCTCGGCACCCCCGAACACGACATGCCGGCGGAGCTACCATCAGGGAGCCTGCTTGGACTCCGACTTGGAATTCAAGAGGTCTTTCCAGTCCCGCTGCATCTGCTCCAATATCTCGATCTTCTTCTCAAAGGGCAGACGAGCCAGTTCTCTAAGTGACTTCTCTTTGTGTCGGTTTATCTCTTTCCAGAACTTCTCTGGGTCTTTGGGAGACGGGAGTCTTGTCATCGTCGTGGCGTCTCACATCCTGCTGCACATATCTTCAGCAGGCTGGTGAAAGACTCAGCAAGGCTACGGACTATGCTCTCGAGTGTCTCGCGGCTCGGCATTTGTGCCTTCTATTATGCTTGCGAGAGCAGCCCTTGACAACATCGGGATCAGCACATCCACTGAAACCAAACTCCCGGGCTCACCTTCGCGTACCGTCGCGATAAAATGTCCTCACCCGGCAGATCGAGCACCATGAAGTATGCCCGCCAGGACAAGGCTTCCTCTCCAGCTGGTGCGGGCATAGCCTGCCACCGAAGCTCAGCCTCTGCAGCAGCACAGGATTGTCAAAGAAGACTACCGACCCGCACTCTACACAGTGCGCCATGTAGCCCTTCTCCAGCTCAAAGATGGAGGCCTTCTGTCCACAGACACAGTCCAGCGTGAACTCGGTCAGCTTCTTCTTTCTCTTGGTCATTGGCTTTTTTCTCCCGTGGTTAGTCTGAACGGAGCCCCCACCGGCAGGTTGAGGGCCTGGTACGCCGCCTCGTCGTACAGGAGCCGCCGGTAGCCGCACTGGGGGCACATCGCCGGCTTCTTGTCGGTCCAGAACCGTGCATTGCCACAGCCCTGGTCAAATGCTCCGGTAAGGGTGAAGACCGGATTATTGCAGCGCATGAAGAATACCTCTTCCCACCTCGCCAGGTGGTCGATGAGCCCCACCACACCCTGATATCGCTGGCAGAAGCGCCTCAGCTCTTCCTCAGCGCCGATATCGGACTGCAGGCGGCTGAGCATGCTCTCCAATGCACGGCTATCTACCTCCAGGCCCTTCTTTTGCGCTTCCAGAGCCGATATACCCGACTTCAGCCGCGCCGTCTCCTTATCGGCCCACTGCGACAGTTCCTCCAAGTACCTGGAGAGCGACCCGTGCTGGCTGAGGCCGGCGGCCAGCTTCTCCCTGGCGTCCTGATGGCCGGCGAACTCCTGCGATAGGCCCAGGACCTGGTCGAGGGTGAAGCCATGGCCTTCTACGGAGGCCTTCAACTCGATGGCGATAGCCACCTCCTCCTCGGAGATACCGGCACGCTGGCGGCAGTCCGCCACTTCCTTTTCAATGCGCCGTTTCTCTTTCTCTTCTCTCTGCTGCAGCGATTCCAGTTCCCGCTGTTCCACCGCGAATTCGCTCCTGGCCTTCGCCAGCTCGGTGGAGGCGGCAGCGGTTGCTTTCATCACCTGCTCATATCTCGCCTTGGCCTGAGCAATCTGGCTTGTAAGGTCATTCAGTCTCGTCTCCATGGCGGCCACCTGGCGGCCCAGCTTGAGGCTCTGCTCCGCCGCCTCTTCACAGGCGTCGAGGGCATCCACGTAGGTTATTCCCCTCTCCTCCTGCAGCCGCACCAGCGCCTGAACCGCCTCCAGCATGCCCGAATCAGAGATACGCTTCTGTAGCTCCATCAGGCTGGCGAACTGCTCCTCGCTGAGGTTTGCTCCATAGATGCGAGCTTCTCGCGTCAGCTCGCTGATTTCAGCCTTGGTGAACTCACTGTGCATAGTTAGCTCCTTCCGCTGCCGGTTGCAGCGCCAGGCGTACCGCCTCTTCCAGAGTAATCTCCGGCCTGCATCTCGGCATCACGGCGTCTACCATCCTCTGGACCTCGGTGTGCCGGAAGCCCAGGCCCGACAGCGCGCCTCTGAGCTCCTCCACGGACCAGGATCTGGGCGCTGGCGCCGGTTGCTGGGTGGAACCTTGGAGCAGCAGGCCGAACAGGCTGCCAGCCACCAGGGGCGCCACATACCTGCCCTGCGAGCCGAAGTCCAGCAGCCAAGAGACCACTGGCTGCCAACTCAGCGCTTGAGACAGGTCGCCGACGAACCCGTTGGGAAGGCGCACCGTCTTGCACCCCGGCACCTCCCAGGTGGTGCAGCCAACATCCCGGGCCACGATGGGGAACCGCCCCAGGTCATTGTCGAGCAGGGCATGAAGGAACACCATGGGTATGCTCAGCAACTCCGGCTTTCCGGTCGCGCCTGCCAGCGTTACCAAAATGTGGCCTTTGGCAGATGGGACGCTTGCCGTGGCCACGAGGAACGTCTTCACCTCGATGTCCAGCCGGGGGCAATCCTTCCCCTGGTAGCGTAGCTCCGGTATCGGTATGTGCCAACGGTCTATCTGCCTGGCGGATTTGGCCCCGTATTTGCTGCGAATAGCCGAGTTCACCGCCTTCACCGCCTCGTTGCCGCTATCTGTCACTACCATCGCGGCAAACATGTCCAGGATATAGGGCCGCACCTTTGCCATGCCCGCCGTCCGGAGGGCCAGGCTGGTGGCCTCTTTGCGGTTATCTGCCTGTATGCCTGTAAAGACCTTCATGCGCGACCTCGCATCAACTCAACCTATGCTACCTACTCAACCTACTCTATCTATGTATCTGTTTGCCCTGCTACTGAACCGGATTATGGGGCTACACTGAATGACCCCCTCTCGCGGGGAGGGGGGTGACCCTCGGCTGCATCTGCACCTTACAGCACCTCTCCCTCGGGAGATGCCTGACACCCTGCGCATATCCAGCCGCCGTTCCGCCGCGACCAGGCATCTGCCCCGCAGAGTGAGCAGGCACCCACGGTTCCGTGGTTGTGTTCTTTTTGCCCCGTGTGGGGAAGTGTGCCAAGTGTGCCATCTGTGCCGTGGCCATTGTTTCCCGGGGAGGCCAGCCCGGGTGACACGGATGGCACAGTTCCTGGAGCACTGCTGAACCTCTGTGAAACCAGCACCTCGGGCACTACCAGGGGCGTCTCTCCATCCTCGGCGTAGTAGTACCGCGAGATGATCTCCGACCATGTCCTGGCGTCGGGGATGCAGTAAGCCCTGGCGCGCTTCTTGACCTTCTGGTTGTTGGCTGTCATCTCCACCCAGCGCCACTCCAGCTCGAAGCCCACGCTGGTGAGCGTTTGCGTAACCATCTTGGGAGAGCTCTTCACCATTC
>JACPPY010000081.1 GCA_016190755.1 Chloroflexota bacterium
CTGGAGTGAAAGGTTAGGATTCATCATTGCGGACTTGAATGGGCGCCACGAAGGAAGAAAATACCTGCCGCTTAGTTGTCATGGTCGGGCTTGACCCGGCCATCCAGGTCTCTCGGCTACCTGGATGCCCGATCGGGGCACCCTCTGGGTCGGGCATGACAATACGGAATCTTGGCTTCCCAAAACTTTGACGCAGACCCCGCCGGGCCGACAAAATCGCGCTTCATCCTTCGGTATGCTAGAATGTCCAGGTTCTATCCAGTAATACCTGGAGAAAGTAAATAATAATGGGTTCGTCGCTCTGGTCTTGTTTTCGACCACTCGTGAGGGCGTGGCGACTTCTGCTTCGAGCCCTGGTCCGACCCGTGCGGCAAGTATATATCTGATGTGATGACATGACTAGAAGCCCTTATACCAGGCTGGGCCTGATCCTCATCCTCTGCGGGTCAGTGCTGGCTCCGGTCTTCTACTTCCTGGTAGATTCGGTGCCACTCGCTGCTCTCGCAGTTTCGGCTATCATACTTGGCTTCGTAAGCGCCATGCTGGCCGGCGCCCGGCCGGAGGTGTCGCCTGAGGCCTGTCGGATAATGTTGGAGACCGGCGTCGAGAACTTAGCAGCCTTGCTCGAGGAATTGGGTTTGCGTTCGCGTGCGGTGTACATGCCCTCTTCCAATGGAGACCGCCCACGGGCTCTTATTCCCCTGAAAGAGGACGGTGCCTCTCCGGTGGGGGTTAGCAGCCTGCAAGGCAGGCTGATCACGCGGTACGGGCCTAACAAGGATGATATGTGCCTGGTGGTAACCACGCCGGGGTCGTTCAGCCTGGATGGGGCAATCATGGACCATAGGTTCGGCGCAGAAAACATAGAGGATGTCCTGAACCGAATACTCGTGGGCACCATGGACCTTGCCGATTCAGTATCGGTAGAAGTAGAGGACCGGAAGATAGTCGCAGTCGTGAAGAAGCCAAAGCTGAAGTACGAGAACGCCTGGTTTCACCGCTGCCTGGGCAGCCCGCTGGCCTCCGTCGTCGCCACCGTGGCCAGCCAGGCCCTGGCGAAACCAGTAAGGGTAGAAAGCGAGGAAATAACCAAGGGCGGCACAAAGATATCGGTAGAGGTGTTGGGTTGAGAATATACAATACTTTCATCGTTGCGGCGGCGCTGGTTTTTTCCGCTATCACCGTCGTCATGGCCGCCTACCACGTGGCAGACCTCGATTCATATTACATCGCTTACACAATAGCGCTACTGGTCCTGGCATTGCTTTTCGTGTCATTCAGCCCCAGAGGGCGACGTGCGCTGAGCCTGGTGAGCCTCGCAGCCTTCGGTGGATTCATCATCGTCGTGGCCCTGAAGGTTGCAGGCGTACTGTTCGGAAAACAACCATGAAACGAGCGGCACGGCTCATCCTCCTGACCATGCTGGCAGTCGTTGCCGCCGGCGTGTTGCCTGTCTCCGCTGCCTCACCTCATGAGAACCCGGATACCGCCCCCTTTGTTTTCGATGGAGCGGCGGTGCTCGGGAAATACTCGGAAGCCCTGGACGCCGTCCTGCAGAAGGATTCGGCCGCAGTAGAATCCCTGCAAGGGCAGGTCCCGTTGGCCAACATCCCGACCGACCTGCGGGATACCGTTGATATGTTCCTGTCTTCGGGCCGCTCGCTGGCACAGATCGTATTTCAGATCACTGCCAAGCTAGACAAGTCCAGAGAGCTCATGGGACAGTTCCGGCCCGATGACGCGCAAAAGGCAGCAGAGGGAATGCAAGAGGACCTGGCAGAGGCGCGTTCGCACTTGGGCGTAATGGAGGACAAGGCTCAAAGGACCGGCCAGCGGTGGCGGGTTGACTCCGCTACTCAGGGAAGCGCGTTGCGGCTGGCCTACAGTGAAGTCATGTACAGGCTGGCCCGCGTCCGGGCCTTGCTGGACTTGCTGGGTGAGATTAGCCAGAGCACAGGCCTTCAGATCGGAAAGTTGACCGGTGAAGGGCTCACGCTTCGACCCACCTCCCTTACACTGCGAGTGGAGCCGGGCGCCGCATTCGTCGGGGATACGGTGTCAGTCCAGGGCACTCTCAGATCGGGAGCCACGAACCTTGTAGGCAAGCAGGTAACCATTCTGCTCGATGGGTCACCAGCCATGGTGGTATCTACAAGCAACGGTGGGGGCTATCGGGGGCGGATACAGTTGCCATACCGGTACGTACCCGAGATGAACCTACAGGCAATCTATTATCCTCGTGGGAACGACATAGGCACGTATCTGGGGTCCTCCAGCCCGGAGGTAGCCATTAGCGTATTGTATTTCAACACCCAACTGACCCTGGATGTTCCGCAAGGCGGCAATCCCGGCCGCAACCTGAAGGTGAACGGGTTGCTGTACTACGGCCATAACATGGTGCCCGAAAGTCGTAACGTCAGCATTTACTGGGATGGCGCGCTGTTTGGAGAAATGACGACGCGGGAGACATTCTCCGTAGACCTGCCTCTGCCCGCCGATACCAGTCTCGCCAGGCACCAGCTGATGTTCAGCGTGTCCCCACAAGGGAAATATGCGCCAACCCAGGCGAGTGCGGAAGTGGAAGTAAGCAAGATCGTGCCGACGATCGTCATGGACACGCCGACCGCGGTACTGCTGCCCTTGACGCAGTATATCACCGGCAGGATTTATTCCCCTTTGGGGCCGCTTCAAGACACAGCGGTGACCGCTGCGCTGGGCGATTGGGAAACATCGTCGCCCACCAGCGACGACGGTAGTTTTCGACTCAGCCTCAGGACCGGGCTGGTGCTGTCTCTTGTCGGCACACAGAAACTGGTAGTTACGGCGAGCCCGTCGGAACCGTGGCATGAGTCCGCATCAGCATCAGCAAGCCTGCTGGTAGTAAACTTCGCCGGTATCTCCCTCGTATTCTTCCTGCTCATGGCTGCGGCTGCATTTGGGGCCGTTCGACTGAGGAAGAGGCCCTTGCCGGCCGTCCAACCTGTTGCTGTTACGCCGGTGGCCGTTGCAGCCGCCGATGTCTCCGCGCCTGAACCTATAGTACCTGAAGCACAAGGTACTCGAAGTCACCGGGACGTCATGCTTGGCCTTTATCGGAGGACGTTGCAGTTTGTCCAGCGTGTAACATCGGTCGTCCTCCGGCCCAGTCATACGCTGAGGGAATACGCCGACGACTGTGCTCCGCGCCTGGGCCCGCTTGGCGGCCGTTTTCGGGAGTTCACACTGATGATAGAAAGGCTATTGTATTCCAGGCACGGGGCGGCGGAGCCTGAAGTCTTGCGGGCCGGGGATCTGAATAAGGGCTTCACTGATCGTGAGGACGGGGGCCGTGAGAATACTTAGGCTTGTGGCACTCTCTGTGGCGGTGATCTTGCCAGTGTCATGGCTTAGCATTGTCTTCTATCCCTCAGCACAGGATTTCATGAAGACCAACCCTTTCTGGAATGGCGTTCGTGACTTCAGCAACCGCTACCAAGCCGAGGTCACCTCAACCCTGGACAAGTACCTGGCCGAACCCAAGGGAAGCGTACTCATTGAAATCCCTTATGTCCCCTACGACAGCCAGCAGTTGCAACAGTTGGTGGCTTTCGTGGGCGCCGGGGGCACGCTTGTAGTTATGGACGATTTTGGCTACGGGAATCAGGTATTGCAGGCACTGGGATCGGATATGGAATTCTCCGGCGCCCCATTGCTCGACCCCTACCTTTCCTACCGTAATCTCCGCTTTCCACAGATCGCCGACCTGGCCCCAGAGCTCAAAGGGCTAGGAATAGACCATCTGACCCTCAACAACGCCACCGCGTTGAACGTCAGAGGCCCCTACCAGATCCTGGCACAATCATCCGATACTTCTTTCCTCGATACGAACAATAGCGCCACCTGGGACGAGTGGGAACGCAAAGGCCCTTTTACAGTGGTTGCCAGCACCAGGGTGGCGAATGGGACAGTGGTCGCGGTGTCTGACCCCAGCATTCTCATCAACAGCATGGTGGAGCGAGGCGACAACGGCACTTTCATGAAATGGGCAATGGGCCTTGCCGCAGGAAACACTCGGGTCGCCATTGACGCATCCCACCTGACCAAGGCGCCGCTGGACCGCTCCAAGGAAACATGGGGCACGGTGCGCGAAAGACTGGATTCTCCCTACTCTCAGGTACTGCTGGTCGGCGCGATCATGTCGTTGACCTTAATACCAATGTGGCGGAAAGGAGCCAATTTTGACCAAGGGCAATAACCTTAATCCCGAACTGCCCAAGCTGATGTTGAAGGAGTTATCTGGGGCAGTAATAGGCAAGGACGATGTGAAAGAGGCGCTGCTGATAGCCTTGATCGTCGGCGGGCACGCTTTGATAGAAGGACCACCTGGCACCGGCAAGACGAAGCTGGCCCAATCCTTTGCTCGTGTCATTGGTGGGGAGTTCAAGAGAATACAGTTTACACCGGACATGTTGCCCGCCGATATAACGGGCTTTTACATTTACGCGACAGAGGGATCTGCCAGGTTCGTTCCCGGCCCTCTGTTTTGCAACGTGGTGCTGGCCGACGAGTTAAATCGCAGCACTCCAAGGACACAGTCTGCGTTGCTGGAGGCCATGAGTGAGGGGCAGGTAAGCATCGACGGCAACAGGCATGTCCTTCCACGGCCGTTTATGGTTATCGCCACGCAGGTCGGACAAGGATCGGAAGGAACTTACCCATTGACCGATGTTCAGCTGGACCGTTTCTTGCTTCGAGCGATCAGCCGACAGCCGCTGAGGGACGAAGAGCTAAGCGTGCTGAGCCAGATCGACATTCTGGACGAGCCATCATTGAGGTCAGTGGCAGATGGCACCCAGATAGCCTCTCTGCAGCAACAGGCCCGCCAGGTGCACGTGGCTGACACCGTAATGGGGTACATACTCGACCTGCTGGAAACCCTACGGAGGGATCCGGATGTGTTTGCAGGGCCTGGCCCGAGAGGATCTATTGGGCTGTACAAGTGCTGTCGGGCGAGGGCATTGCTTGATGGCCGGGACTATGTCATACCTGACGATGTCAAGCGACTGGCCGGACAGGTCCTCTGCCACAGGGTACAGGTCAGGCAAGAGGCTGAAACGGAAGGGATCAACCCTGAGGTAGTGGTCGAGAGGGCGCTATCTTCAGTAGCTGTTCCCAAGGTAGTCGCTTGAGATCACTGTCGGTTCTTCCCGTCGCGTGCCGAGCCGCGGTGCCCGCAGCACTGGTTGTGGCTGGCGTCCTTGCCCCGTTGGCCTACGCGCCCATAGTCTGGCTGGTCCTCGCTGCCTACCTGTACATGGAGTTCACGGTGAGGCGAGCCCAACTCCTTGTACTGCGGAACGTGTTCCTGGCAGTGTCCTTGCCTCTTCTGTTCGCGCCCCTTGTAGGGATATGGACCAGCCAGGCGTTCGTGCTGCCCGTAATACCGCTGCTCGACAGCAGCCTGAGACGGTCCGCCCTCGGCTACCGGCTCGACCACCACGCCGCCGGTCGGCGGTTGACCATGCCCTGTCTTTCCCTGCTGGCAGCCTTGCTCGTCACAGCCACGGCGTCCGTGGGAATACAGGCCTGGGGCCTGCTCCTGAGCTGTGGTCTGGTGGCTGGCTACTTTGTTGCGCTCATAGCTTTAGTGCTACGCAGCACCTCGGCGGCGCCTGTGCACGCCACGCCGCTGAGTTACAAGGTTGTAGCCGGAAGCGCAGCCGAGGCATCCGTAACCATTGTCAACGTATCGCGGTTGCCAGGGCGTCTTGCCGTTCATTCCTCGTATCCCTGGTTTCACGTGAGGCAGAACAGGGTCGCTCTGAGCAAACCTGAGCTAGACATGGATGTCCATTTCTCGCCGCCTCTAGCGGGACCGACTAAGATCGTAGTTCCAGCAACGTTTCTGGACCCATGGGGCCTGCTGAGGATGGACTTCGACCTCGACGTACTCCAACTGCTCGTCATACCAAGGGCGAAGTATGCCCGGTGGCTGGCCAACAGATACCTGGAACAGAGTCGAGCTGGCGGCCAGGACTGGGCAGCATCGTTGGCCCGCACAGCAACAAGGCCGTCCCACGGTGGCGTGGAGTTTTATGGTCTGCGTCCTTACCAGGCGGGGGATAGCGCCAAGCTGATCGACTGGAAACATAGCTTGAAGCTACACCAATGGGTTGTCAAGGAGTTCCTGGACGCCCGGGCCGAGCGAGCAGTGCTGGCGGTGAATCTGTCGATCAACGACGTGAACGAAGAGGACTTGTTGGCCCACAGCCTTATTATGACCGTGCTGACCCTGGCACGGGAAGGCATACCTCTAATTCTTTCTGCGTACAACCATGACCGGGTAGTTTTGACTACGCCGGTGCTTGGCCCGCGCCAAGCCGTCCTCCAGGCCCTTGACCTGGCCAATCAAATCACTATGGTCCCAAGCCCATTGCGCTATCTGGATGCCCCGGACGTGAGCAGGCTCAGGGGCAATATTCGTAATCTCAACCATTCCGGGGAGGCCGCAGCGATCAAGCTGGCCGAGTTGCTCAAATTCGAGTATTCAGCCTTGGGAGAAATTGCCAGGAGAAGTCCCGCTACCCAGGCCTTCGATGCCGCTCTGGGCATGATCAAGACGAAGCCCATTATCCTTGTCCTGTCAGCACACAACCACGACGCTGAGGCAGTAGCCCTCGGCCTGCATGCTCTGAAGGAAAAAGGCTACCAAGCCTTGGTGATCGGCATCAACGGTAGTAGATTCGACAGCCTTGCTTCAAATCGCTTGCAGGGGAGAAAACACGCGCTGGAGGCGCGACAGCCCCCTGGATCACACCAACTGTGGACGGCGCTAGGCCGTGCAGGAAGCAGGCTGGACCACTAAGTACATGGGTGTTAGTCCCGATATTCAGGTTGTAAGTACGCCGGAACCAAGCCCAAGCAAGGCAACAGGCCTCACCCGTCTCATCGCCTTCCTGAGCTCGGGAGAGCCTTTCCTGATCACGCTGGCTACTGCGTCGGTGTTCGTATTATCCACGACTAGCATTATGCTGGGTTGGATCGGCGTGGGCATATGCTTCGCTCCGCTTGCCGTGAGGCTGGCAAGGCGCAATTGGGCCCGATTGAGGACACCCTTTGATGTTCCCGTCCTGTTGATGCTTGCTGGCGGCGTGGTTGGCGTTGTGTCTTCGCCTACCTTCGACATCAGCATCCGGTCCATGCAGACCCTCTTGAGCTGCACAGCGCTTTACTACTCCATTTGCGCCTGTCTTCTTCCGCGCGCATTTATAAAGTGGGCAGTGGTACTGTTTACGGGAGGAGTGTTCTTAGCCGTCATGTTTGCCGTTGCACAGCAGCCGGTAGTGATTGAGGAAGCCGATGGTATCAGCTCCTATCTAACCAGATTGGGACAGAACCTGCCCAAGCTTCCACAAATTTCCGGCCAGGCATCTCCGCCTCTGACTTTGAACCATGGGCTCGCCCTGAGCATGCTAATAGCGGCATCCTTTGTTGTTGGTCTTGCTGCCTTCAGCAAGAGGATTACCCTGCGTATCGGCCTGGGATTAGTCTCGGTCATCTTCCTGTGGTTCGCGGTCACTTTGACTAATCAATCCCTCCTCCGCCTCGTGATGTTGGAAAGCGTGAAGGGCAGAATACCGGTGTGGCTTGATACCATCAATATGATAAGGCAACACCCACTCACGGGGCTTGGCCTGGGCTCGTGGGCTACACTGTACCATCCCGACGGCACCATAGATTGGCTGGGACACCCCCATAATGCCTACCTGGAGCTTTACAGCAATTTCGGTATCCTCGGCGCCATGGCGCTCATCGGTGTGGCAGGCATCGGCGCCCGAGAAGGATGGAGAATTGTAACTTCCATGCCGCGTGACGTGTGGTACGGGTTCGGCGTCGGCGTACTGGCTGCATGCATATTGACCTTCCTTATCGGGTTCCTGGAAAGCGCGCCGGTGGGTATGCCCGCATCAGGAGCCAACCGCTATCTATATACGGTATCACCGGTCTGGTGGATGTTACTCGCATTGCTGGTGTTGGCCCGACGAGCGCATCGCGACACTACTTCGCGACAGGGACCGTGAGTAAGTCGGCATTGACTTCAACGCCTCGTTTCCTGGGCGCCCACTTTGGTGAATAGTCTGAGAAGGAGCCTTGAGTCACGCGGACAAGGTCCTGGCCATTCGGATCCATGGTGTAGATATGTGGAATATTGTTGCCATCCCTGAAGGTGTGGAACACGATCTTCTTGCCGTCGGGCGACCATGAAGGAGCGTTGGCATTGAAGGTGTTGGGAGTAAGCCCGCGCACTCCGGTGCCGTCGGCATTCATGACAAATATGGACCACACTCCGGTAGCATCCGTCTGGAACAATACCCGCGTGCCATCAGGCGAGAACGAGGGCAAGACATCATTTGCGGCATCGGTTAACAACCGTCGCTGGCCTGTGCCGTCGGCATTCATCACGTATATCTGCGAGTGGCCATCGCGATTGGAGACGAACACTATCCTCGTACCATCAGGAGACCAAGAAGGATACTCATCCACCGAGCTATTGGTCGTCAGCCGCGTGACATTTCTCCCGTCTTCGTCCATGACGAAGATCTCAACATTCCTGTCCGCTATGGCGGCGTAGGCTATCCGCCTGCCGTCTGGGGCCCAGGCCGGGTCTCCAGCCAACTGCACGCCGGAAATAACGGATTGCTGCTCTCCTTTGTCATCAACGACGATGATCTGCGATGTGCCCTTTCCCGGGTCCTGCACATCAAAGGCAAGGCGGCGACCATCGGGAGACCACGACACCGTTTGCTTGCTGCCGTTTGGCATCGTGGTCAAGCGTCTGACGTTCGACCCGTCAAGGTCCATAAGGTAAAGCTCCTTTTTCGCGCTGTCACGTGTCGACATGAACGCTATGCGGTCGGGTTCGACCATAACGTTGGCAGTAGCCGAACGCACCACGTCTCCCTGCTTGGCCTCAACCTTCACCACCTCGCTGTAAGTTCTCGGTGTCGTCGAAGCTTTGAACAAGCCTCTGGCGTCTATTGTCCCGCCACCGGACTCGACCCCCCAGGTGAGGGACAGGCCAGGTATACGATTTCCGTATTTGTCTGCTCCCGCCGCGACAAATTGCTGGGTCATTTCCACACCAAGGCCTATCCGGCTCGGGCCAATGACTAGCTGCTCAAGGGGGCCAGGAGCCACAATAACGGAACCTGTGGCGATACGCTCAATATTGCCCTGCTTTGCCGTGACCTCAACCGAATCGGGGAAGGTGCGGGCGACCAAACCTGCCGTAAGCATGCCGGTTCTGTTGGTAAATCCGACGTTTCCGTTCTTTGCAGTCCAAATCAACTGCACGTCGTCCAGCATATTGCCGTACTTATCCCTCGCCGCTGCTTTCAGCTGCTGCGATTTGCCTGCCTGAACTTCGCCAGGCAGAATTGCTACCGAATCCAGCGGGCCAGGTTTAATCGTGACTGCCGCCGCGCCGGTACCCGACGTTAGCCCCTGTGTGGCAGTGACCCTTATACCACTAGCAAATGTTCCTGCCTTTGTTCCCGCCGTTAGCCTTCCGTTGTTTAGCTTGCCCACATCCTTGTCCGAGTCCCAGGTGGTCTGGGCCCCGGATATGGGGTTGTCCCAGGCGTCAACCGGGGTCGCCGTGAAATCCTGGCTTCCGCCGATGTTCAGTTCCACCTTGTCCGGATTCACCAGGACATGGTGTAACGGACCTGGTGAAATGGTCAGATCTGCAGCGGCAGACTTTATGCTACTGCCCTGGGTCGCCTCTACGGTCACAGCGCGGGCGTACTTTCCAGCCTTCTTCGCGGAGATGAAATCGCCCGAGCTTGCGATGGAGCCGGCTCTTTCGTTGGCCCAGAAGATAAGGGCAACATCCGGAATCACATTGCCGAATCTGTCCAATGCTTTCGCTGTGAACAACACCCTTGCCTCGGGGATGAGCACAACTTCTGCAGGGTCGATGACAACTTTATCCAGCGGCCCGGGAGTGACGGCGTTGGTAGTGATGGTCTGCAGAAGCCCGGCACAGCCCAAGGCAACAGCGACTGCAGCTATCAGTACAGTCCCGAATGCCATCCTGACTCGAACTTGGAGCCTTGAGCACATACGATACCACCCAAATAAAGTTTAGCATTATGTTTGCTCTCGGGTGTTGCACCTGCGCCCAGTAGGATGCGGTCAGATGAGGTTCCGGTGATGGAGTCTAGTCGGAGTCGTCTTCGCCTTCAGGAGCCAGCCCGGCGTAGTCAGCCGGCGAAGGGGCCGTCGGCGATTTGGCAGCAAGGACTTCGAGCTTTACCGCCTGGACCTTGCGGTATACCTTGCTGTAATCCCGCTTCACACCGTCTACTGTGAGCAGGTCTTCTACTCTTATTCCGAAGAGACGCTCGTTCTCTTTGAGGTAAGGCAGTATTAGCTCCCAGTCCTTCTGATGGAGGTTGGCGAACTCACCGCCGTTGAGCTGCTCGTCAACCACCTGCTTGTGAGGATCGCGCAAGTAGATTGCGCCGCCCGATGCCATCGAGAACAGGTTCGAGCCTGGATAGGGGTTTTCCAGGGCAATAGTCCCGCCGTCATCATCGAAACCGATGCCGTTCATTATGACGAAGCCACCCCCGTTGAGCGGATCACCAGCCATGAACGATTCAGCCAGATAGTCCAGGCATGTTCCGTTGATGATCACCCTGGGCCGCCCAACAGCATTTATCAGCGGTCGCCCAGCGGCGTTGCCCATGATGTAAACCTCGCCACCCTTGGCCCCATACATGAAGGTCTGCCCGACATCGCCCCACACCACCAGTTTGCCGCACTTCATGATCTGGCCGACCTGGTCCTGGGCGTTGCCATGGACACGCATCTCGACCCCGTCAGCGCCTGACGCCAGGTAGTCTCCGGAACTACCGTATACATCTATCCGAACACCTTCGGAGTTCTGGCCCAGGCCACAACCGCAGAAGCGCTGGCCCTTGTACCCATATGCTATGAACTGCCGCCAGCCAAGTTGATAGGCAACTACAATGAGTCGAGCGTCGCAATCATCGCCTTCCGGCGGGAAGTCCCGAGCATGCAGCACAAGCACTTTCTCGCCACCACGCGGGGCACGCAATGTATGGCGACTGGACCAGTTTATCTGACGATATGTACTCGCTGAATTTACTCTCAGCCCTAGTACAACCTCAAATATGCGACCGAGGCTTTCTCTCACGATCTGGAGCACCGCGCTCCGCTTCTTACTTCCGGTCGGCATGCGAACGTCATTCAGGTACGTCAGCACTTCGATGGCCCTTGCCCGGGCATCGTCGCTGTGCCTCGACTGCTCAACAAGCTCCTCGCAGGCATACTCCAGGGCATTGAAATCCCATTCTGCCAGACCTTTCCTGTATGACTCCTTCAGCGCCGCCGTATCCAGAGATGACAGCAGAGCCTGGGGTTGCATGCCCTGTGCACCGCCGAACGCCGCTCTTGATGAGCTAGCTGTTCGGTGTTGCTGGCCCTGTGCCGTCCTGATCACATCGCCGAATTTGTTGGTACAGACAAGCTCCTTGCGGCCATCCCGTTTCCCCGAGTCCCGGACCGTGAAGATGAAAGCACCGCCGTCCGTGGCGCTGCCGCCGCGGGCGTTCCAGTACCTGTCCGCTATAGGGCAGAACCGCTTGTCTTCTGCGGCCAGGCTGTGCAGCGTAGCGTCAATGGCCTGCTTCTCAGAGCAGATAAACCCTATTTGGACCTCGCCTTCTTGCAAGGCAAATACCTGCGGCCTCAGCATGGCCGTATCGGTGATCCCGATGAGCTGGATCTGCCTCTTGTACGGCTCGTTCCGAGCGATGATGAAGAACCACGGCCCATCCGGGGAACTGCGGATGTGGTTCTGCTGGATATAGCGGTATATGTCCTGTTTCGCCTCCGGCAGACGGTCGAAGTCGTGCTCAGTGGTCGGCGCCATAGCCTCGATAATGTACTCCAGTGGATAGCCGAAGCCCCGGTTCCACAGGTCGAACAGCAACACAGAAACCTCGGTATCGGTGAGGAACTGCGGGAAGATATTGTACTGGCTCAGGTACTCAGTTATGGAGTGGTAGTTGGCGAAGTCGCCATTGTGCACCAAAGCCTCGTCCATGCCGATGAAAGGGTGAGCTCCACCAGGATGCCAGACTCGGCCCTTCGTAGGATATCTTTGGTGAGCAATCCATCCATGTGCCTTGAAGTCCTCCAGGCGGTAGTACTGCGCTGCCTGCTCGGCATAGCCGACGATCTTCAATATCATGATGTCGCGGCCATGCGACAATACGAAGGCCTGTTTGTCTCCCAACGAGGCATAGAACTCCTGGTTAAGCCGGTAGGAGTTCTGATAGATGAACTCGTCCTCTGCCTGGCGCGTGTCCATATCGTGCAGGCCGCTCTCCTCGATGAAGCGGTCAAGCGCATTCCTATTTACCCGGACAAAGTAGCGCATCACGTCCGGGGGCCGGACTTCCAGCCCTTTTATCTCGCGGTAGTCGTCCACTGTCGGAACACGGCTAGCCTTATGGACCTCCAGATACGGTTCGATATACTTCTTCTCGACCTTAGGAAGGGCTTCAGAGTCGAGCAGTGCCACCTGAAGCATATAGTGTGTGTCCAGCACCTCGCGCGACACGCCAAGAGAATTCGGAGAAAGTCCGACGGCGGCTATGCCGCCCCCCTTGCCGTTTCCTCGGTTGTGCATTTGAATAGACGGCTCGATAATGTGCCGGCCGCTGATGGGTATGGATGCGATGAACCCGGTTACGCCACAGCCGCCCTCTTCCGCCGCTTTCTTGCCTTCAAAGGCGCCGTGAGGCATCCTCGCCCTGGAGGACAGGACTTTGTCTAGTATGTTGCCGCTTCCGTACATAAGCTATCCGTTCTTCACAGGGCTGCACCGGGCTTGGGGGCTGGTGTGTATTTCCTCCGCTCGTCCTCATCCAGGTAGTCCAGGTGTACCAGGAGGTCTGAGCGCCCGACAAGGTCTCTCATGCTCTTCATGCCGAACTGCCTCAGCAGCTCGCACCATTGCTTGCGCCAGGCCATATACATATTCACCAGCCGCTGCTCAACCCATTCCTCGGTAAGCATGCATCCTAGCTCGGGGTCTGTGGTGGCGATACCGCGCGGGCAGCCGCGGCCGCTCTCGCAGTTAGCGCAGCGCACGCACTCCAGCGCTATCAGGTCAGCCGTGCCGATGACGCAGCCGTCAGCACCCAGAGCAATCGCCTTGGCCACATCCATGGCATTGCGTACGCCGCCGCTGGCCATGAGGCACACCTTGTTCCGGAGCCCTTCGGCGATTAAGAACCGGTGCACCTTGGGAATAGCGTACTCGATAGGCATAGCGATGTTTTTCTTGGCTATGTCCGGCGCTGCGCCAGTGCCGCCGTAGCACCCGTCGAAGTGCACTATGTGAGCCCCGGCGTAGTAGCTGCCCACGGCCACCATGTCCGCGTCAGTCGGAGTAGAAACCTTGACCGAGACCAGCGCCAGCGGGTTTATCTCCTTGACCCAATCGATATGTTTCTTATGGTCTTCCACGGAGTAGACGCTGTGGAAGGGGAAAGGAGAGAACAGCGCGCTGCCCACCACTGTCTCGCGCATGCGCGCCACTTCCGGTGTAACCTTATCGCCCAGCAGATGCCCACCCAGTCCCGGCTTGGCTCCCTGCGCGTACTTGAACTCCACTACCGGGGCATACTGTATGGTCTCTTCTCTGACGCCAAAGAGCCCGGTAGCTATCTGAGTAATGACACTGTTGCGATAGGGCACGAACTCCAGAGGGTAGCCTCCCTCCCCGGTGCTCGTGAGCGTGTTCAGCCTCTTTGCGGCTCGCGCCCGGCCCACGATCACAGATAACGCCGTAGAGCCGAAAGACATGCCTCCGCTGTAGCAGGGCAAGGATAATGTCCTCTGCGGCCGCCCATCGTCACGCCTGTTCAGGTCGATGCTCGTGTCTATCTCGACATCGGGAATATCGACGTAGTCCTTCTTATCGGGAATCCTGAACCGCATCTTGTCGAAGCCGCCGCCGGAGAATCCCAGACTATACTCCAGGTCTACAACCGGCAGGTTTCCGGTTTCGGCCATATACCAATGCCCGACGATCATCTCGGGAGTCCAGCGATAGTCGCCGAGGGTTTCCATGATAGGGTTGATGCCCACTGAAAGCGCCTGCTGCGGGCAGTTCCTCACGCAGAAGAACTTATTGGCCTCACACTTGGTGCCTATGCACCTGTCGCTACGTGGCCGCAACGGTTGGGAGTAGCCCTCGTAACGCACATGGACGCCGTAAGGGCAGAGCTTGGCACAGCGCCCGCAAGAGGTGCATCGGGAGCTACGGCGGACGATATACTTGCCTATCGGATTGCGGTACCGTGAAGGGGTCTCCACGATCTCCGGCAATCGAGACGCCTGTCCATAATGTATTCTCTGCTGTACGACCATGTCTTATCCTATCCCGGCAACCTTACGTATGCCGAACAGGGGGCCAAAGTTTTCCTTCTCCAGGTCTTCGAACCACAACGACCGGCCCGTTTCGCCGCGTACCCTGCGGGCCTCGCGGATGCCAAAGGCGCCCATCACCTCGATAAGTTGGTTGCGCCAGGAGCTAACAAGGTTGAGTATCCGCTGTGCTCCCCATTCCGGCGGCACCTCTTCGAGCTTTACCGGGCACGGCTTGTTTTCCTTGCACCTGTAGCACAAGCGGCATTCCAGCGCTACGAGTAGTATTACGTCCACGGCGACTGCATCGGCGCCACAGATGAGAGACTTCGCCATGTGTTCCGCCATGGCCATGCCACCGGAGAAGACCAGGTTGATCTTGTCACGCACACGACCTTGCAACAGCTTCAGATGCACCTGCCGTATCATATCTTTCATATACCTGGGAGCATTGCTGTCCACTTCGCGTCCATGAGAGCTGCCATAGAGGTGTATGGTATCAACGTCGGTTTGAGCCAACGCCAGCGCTCTATCGGCGGTCGCGGCATCCAGCGGCATTCCGACTGCAATGGCCAGCCCCGGCTTTATTGAGCGAAGCCGTGAGTACTCGCGTTCAATACTCGGCCCATAGGCTAACTCTACCATGCGACTATTGCGAATCATATCGGCGTGCTCCGAATAGTCCTGCGCAGTCAGGCATGGCACGATGCTTTCGCGGTATTGCGCCACCGCCGGAGAGTAGTCCTCCGGCTTGAGGAACATCAGGCTGCCCATTGCGGCGGCGGCTTTCAGCACGGACAGCAGCACACCTTCACCCAGAACACCGAACTCCGGCTTCTGAAAGAGCACCGGGAGCGGCACCTCCAGTATCGGCGGTAGATCCATAGCCAGCGACATATCCTGGTTGAACTTCAGCCTTGTGGGGCGTCGCGAAAGCTCGACCGTCGTGTTGATGTACTCGCGCCCGTGTATCCCGTCCCTCGTGGGACGCACGATCTCCGACATATCGGTCCATATGGAATCGAATCCCTGGCCGACGAATGGCCCGCGGTAGCCGGCGCCAGACACAGGTATCCTCCCGGTGTGGGCCTGCGCCCAGGTGGAGCTGATGATATCCGGGTCCCAGTATTCATCGCCCAATGCGCGGTACTCCGGATTGATGGACATGGAAAATATGCCCTTGGTGCAGTCCTGGACGCAGCGGTAGCAGCCCTTGCAAATGTACAAGTACTCCGGCTCCTGCATGCTGCTCCAGTGTAAAAAGTTTTCCTTGAATATGCCGTAGACGCACTTTTTCTTTACGCATGCGCTGCAGCAGCCGGCGCAATCCTCGCGGAACTCCACCGTAGCATACTTGCCCACAGGGGGGAAGCGAGGGTTGGCGTTTTTGGTATGAATAGCGTACTTCTTGGGCATGACGGGACCTTCGGCTAAGCCACCTTTGGCCGCGGGTAAAGCCCGGCGGCTTTGACCAACTCGGGCACCTTCTCTTCCCATTCCACGGCCATGATATGTATGCCGTGCACTCCGCTTATCGCGCGGACTTCCTGTATGGTTTCCAGGCACATCTTCAGGCCCTCTTCGGCTGCCTTCTCCTTGGGCACGCCCTCGATGCGCTTCAGTACCTGCTCGGGGACCCTCATACCGGGGACCTTCGTCGCCATGTACTTCGCCATTCGTGCTGATTTCAGAGGCGTTATGCCGGCCAGTATGTGCACCTTCTCTGTCAGGCCCTGTTCGTGGGCCTGGCGCATCCAATCCTTGAAGCGTTTCACGTCAAACACACACTGTGTCTGGATAAAGTCGGCGCCAGCGGCGACCTTCTTAGCCAGGCGCATGACCCGGTATTCGAACGGATCGCCGAAGGGGTTTTCCGCCGCTCCAACAAAGAACTGGGGCGCTGCGTCCAGGCTGAACCCGCTCATGTCTTTGCCCTCGTCCCGCATCGTCTTGACGGCGTGCGCGAGGTTCATGGAATCGATGTCGAACACGTTCATAGCGTCCGGCTGAGAGCCGAACGTCTGGTGATCGCCCGAGAGACATAGCACGTTCCGTATGCCAAGCGAGTAGGCCCCCATAAGGTCGGACTGAAGGGCGATACGGTTGCGGTCGCGCGTGACCATCTGGAGCACTGGGTCGATACCCATCTGGTGCAGATGGGCGCAGGCCGCCATGCTGCACATGCGCACGATGGCCGTCTGGTTATCGGTCACGTTCACTGCATCCACATAGTCCTTTAGCAGCGCGCCTTTCCTCCGCACCGCCTCGAGGTTTGCGCCACGGGGCGGCCCGGCCTCAGCAGTCACTGCGAACTCGCCCCTGGATAGAATTTGCTGCAGCCTGCTGCCGCTCATACCATGTGGTCCTCTCTGACCAGCTTCCTGGGGCCTCCAGCATAGCTGCGGCTCCAGTTCCTGGGCGGGTAGTACCTGGTGAGTCTGTCCATCTGCCCGAAGGCCTTGAATCGTTCTATAATGGTCTGCCAGGCGCAATCTATGTCGGGGCTGACCTCGCACTTGCCGTTTTGTGAGCCGCCGCATGGGCCGTTCAAAAGCTTCTTGGAGCAGCGGCTCATCGGGCAGATACCGGCGAAATCGTCCAGTATGCAATCGCCGCAGCCCAGGCACCGCTCGACGAATAGTCCCGGCTTCTCCAGTTGGCCCATGAAGGTCGTGTTCACCCCCGGCAGCACCGGGATACGAGTAAATCTGCTGGCCACCATCTGCACGCCTACGCCACAGGCCAGGGACAGCACGGCGTGGTTGCGGGCGACGCAGGGCGCAGCCTGCTGTATGAATTCGTCCTCACACTGGCGTTCGACGGTTAGCTCCTCCACCTTTATGCTCTTGCCGTCTTTTTTGAATGCCAGCCGCAATGCAGAGGCCATGGTCGCCACTTCGTCCTCTCCACCGGCGAAGCATGTCTTGACGCACGTGCCGCATCCCAGCACGAGCAGCCTGGAGTAAGGCGCCACGATATCCTTGATCTCCGCTATGGGTTTCTGTTCGGCAACTATCATCGCTCTGTTTCTCTCACTTACATTAGGCCGCGGGATTAGGGCCAAGGCTGGCCACATCGGATGCCGTCTGTTTGATAGCGCGTTCGGCCGCCTGCGCATCTCCTCGAGATATGTTAAACAGGTTCAGACGCCGTCCATCGAGCCCGATCTCATCCACGAGCTTCTTCATGCGGGCCACACGTTTGGCCGCCCTGATATTGCCTTGAAGGTGACGGCACTGCCCTTCAGGACAGACCAGCGCTACCACGGCATCGGCTCCCGATTCGAGAGCGCGCAGCAGGAATACCTCCCTGGTCGCGATGCCGCAGGGCATCTTCACAACCTGAATATCGCAGCCGGAGCTATCCAAGACGGAGGCGTCAGTCAAGGCGCTGACACAATGGAATACGGTTATCCTGGGCTTGAAGCCCTTGCCTTTGGCAGAGATAGCTTTTGCTACGGACAACGCCATCTGATTTCAGCACCCGGAGATACAGTAGACGGTAACCGTTTACCGTCTCCAGATAATCTCACACGACTGCTTCCTTGTCAAGCGTGCTGGGGATGGGAGCGTCCCGCGAAACTCTCTTGTAAATAGCTGAAAGAGGGGGAACAAAGAGGGTATTTACCCCATATCCGTCTGGTAGAATTGCTTTGGCGAAAAAGACAAACTGCCAGGAGGAGGGAATAAATACCCCATGCACATTATACAAG
>JACPPY010000083.1 GCA_016190755.1 Chloroflexota bacterium
ACGGACTACATCGACCTGTATTATCTGCACTCCCCGGATGTGCAGACGCCTATCGAGGAGACCCTGCGCGCCATGGATGACCTTGTCCGTTCCGGGAAGGTGCGTTACGTAGGCTGCTGCAACTTTGCAGCATGGCAGGTCAGCGAGGCCCTGTGCACCTCCGTGTTTCTCAAGCTGGCGTCCTTCGTCGCAGTACAAAACAAGTATAGCCTGCTCGACCGCGACATCGAAAACGAATTGGCCCCTTGCTGCCAGGCACATGGCATAGGGGTCATACCCTGGGGACCGCTGGCCTCCGGCTTCTTGACCGGCAAATATCGCCGGGGTCAGGCGATGCCGGCAGGCGCACGTCTGGCAAAGCCAACATACTCCGCCTACGGCAACGTCATATCTGACAGGAACTTCGACAAGCTAGAAAGGCTGGAGGCCTTTGCCAAGGAGCGCGGCCACAGCGTCGGCGAGTTGGCTATAGCATGGTTGCTGTCCCACCCGTGGCTGGGCTCGGTTATCGCGGGGGCTATGACTGCGGAGCAGCTATCGGCCAACGCGGCTGCGGCAGGCTGGAAATTGACGGCGGAGGACGTGTCGGAGCTTGACAAGATAGTCTGAACTCCGGCCGTGCTGTTCCGACTTGCAGGATATTCTGTACTGACAGAACAACCCGATGAAACGTACGGGCATCTTTTTTCACTATCAGATGGGCGGCAGACTCAGCAGTTTCCCTGAGCTTCTCGGACCTTCTCTCAGCGCACCGAACGTTATGCTGTGCGATGCCTTCTATCCTCTCAAGCCCCGCTCCGAGTACGAGCTCGACCCGGTAAACGAACAGCAGTTGCTCCGGGTCCACAGCAGACATCTGATAGAGGAGGTGAAGCGTTCCGGCTATTATCTGACGGCGGTCCTCTCCGCAGGAGGGACGGTGCAGGCGGCGGAACGCATCTGGCGGGGCGATATCGACAACGCCTTCGTGTTCACCGGCGTCGGCGACCACCATTCTGGGCGGGACTTCTTCGGCGGCTGGTGCTATCTGAACGGCGCCGCGGCTGCCATTGCCGAGCTGCGCAGCAGCTACGGAGCTTGCCGGTTCGCCATAGTAGATACGGACGCCCATCATGGGGATGGGACATGGGACATTTTCAAGGACGATGGGGATATGCTGTACGTCTGCTTCTGCGGCATGGCTTCACGGGAGGTGAACGGCAAGGTCAATGTCCATGTCCCGGACGGTGTGACCGATGCCGCCTATCTTAGACTGATGGAGGAGCAGTTTGTGCCGCGGGCACGCCTGTTCCGTCCCGAGGCTATCTTCTGGAACTGGGGTTACGACGGCACAACGGGGGAATACGGCGACATGGGGCTGAGCCCGGACGTACACAGGCGGCTGGCTTGCCTGTTCAAGTCGGTCGCAGATGAAGTCTGCCAGGGGAGGCTAGTTGTCGTGCTGTGTGGTGGTCACAGCCGTGAGGTTGCCGACTATGCCATACCGCAGGTCATCAACTGCCTGGCCGGGCTGGAACAGCCTTTGCACCAGGAGTCGACGCCTCCCGGGCCGGTTGGGCCTGCCGGATGATAAGGCGGGACTGCCCCGGGCTTATAATTAGACTGTGGGCCGTACGAAACGTATGAACGCACGGGCGCAGGCGGCGCTATTAGACGTGGATGGCGTTCTGGTGCGGAACTACACAATGCTCGCCTTCGGGCGCCTGCTGTTGCAGCGGGGTATTATCGACCGGCAAGGGTGGCTCAGCTTCTACTCCGACTTCAAATCTCTCTGGAGAAAACAGGTATCCTACGAACAGTTTGCCGAAAACGCCGTGCGCCACTTCAGCCAGGCGCTTGCCGGGCGCAGGCAGATGGATGTCCTGGAAGCGGGCAAGGCCTGTGCGGACCGCATGAAGCTGTACTGGTATGCGCGGCCCCTTGCGGACACGTTGCGGCAGAGGGGCGTAAAGACGATCGCCGTCTCCGGCGCACCGGACGAGTGCCTGCATTCCCTGGCCCGGGCACTGAGGTTGGATGAAGCCTACGGCAGTCTGGCCGCCGTAGACGCCTCGGGCATTTATACCGGGCAGGTGCAGCGAAATATGGCTCTCGGCGTATCTAAGGGCGCGATAGTGCGTGAGCTAACTGCGAGGTTCGAGGTCGTCGCCGCCTTTGGCGACAGCGAGCAGGACATACCGATGCTTGAGACGGCCCGGTATCCCGTAGCCGTAAATGCCAGAGCTGCGCTGTCACGGACTGCCATGGAAAGGGGCTGGACGCTGCTCTCCTTTCACAACAACCTCCCCGCCCGGGTGGCCGAACTGGTGGACAGTCACCGGTAACGGCAGGTGTGCGCAAGATTTGTGGGAAATCCAAGTTTGTAATTTCTCTCCCCAGGTACCCACAGAGTGGGTGTGGAGAGATGAAAGTGGGGGGTGAGCTGGCATATATGGTGCTGAGTGCCTCAAGTAACAAACCCTCATCCTAGCCTTCTCCCCACCCCGACTTGTCGGGGTACCCGAGGGAGAAGGGAGTGATCGTGGCTCCGCCGCGCAAAGCTATTTCAGCTTTGCAACCATATCATCCAACAAAAGGACAACTTGGGACATCTCCAGAATAGCTTTATGATGGGTAGTCCCCCGGGAGAACAGTAAACTGAAACAAGGCAGGCATTCGCTAGATTCTTCGGAAGGGGTAAAATGAGTATTCCGTACAGATTTATGACCCCTGAACAATCAAGGTGCGGTTTGCGATTGGATAGCCGAATGGATAATAATATGAAAGGGATTGTCGAAGCTGAACAGGAATAATCCGGCCAATAATACGGATAAGGCAGCGAGTGCCAGAGCAAAACAGGTATTGTTGCACAAAAGTGTTCCCGTGCAGCTTCCAGCAGACAAGTAGGAACTGACAAGGAAAGAGGCAAACGACCTGGTTATCGGTCCAACTACTCTTGCCTGGATAGGGATTGTGGAAAGCCTCCGCAAACTTGGAACTGGAGCCGGTCTACTGGAGAAGTAGCCGAGGAGCGTAAGATGGCAACCAAGAAAGAGCAGGGCAAGAAGCCCCAACCGACGCTGGACACTGAACAGCAGCAAGCATCCAGGAAACAGGACCTCGGCACGAATTCCCTCCCCGTTGTCGGCGTCGGGGCCTCCGCCGGCGGTCTGGAAGCCTTTTCCAAGTTCCTCAATAACCTGCCCAAGGACAGTGGCATAGCTTTTGTCCTCGTCCAGCACCTTGACCCATCTCGTCCCAGCAGCCTGCCTGAACTCCTTGGCAAGCAATCCCAGATACCCATCAAAGAAGCTGAGGAAGGTGACCGGGTCCAACCGGATCAGGCTTATGTCATTCCTCCAGGTAAGGCCATGTCCATCCGCAACCGCACTCTCATCCTCCTGGAGCAGCCGGAGCATCCCGGGATCTCTCATAGCATTAATCTATTCTTTCGCTCCCTGGCAGAGGATGTGAAGGAAAGAGCGATCGGCATTATCCTTTCCGGCACTGGCAGCGATGGAACGGACGGCGCCAAGGCAATCAAAGCCCAGGATGGCCTGGTGATAGTTCAAGACCCGGCAACAGCCGCATATGACGGCATGCCCCGGACGGCCATTGACGCCGGTCTGGCAGACTACGTCCTGGCCCCGGAAGCCATGCCTGCCAGGGTGGTCGATTACCTTCGTCAGTCATTTCACCAGCGAGACCAGGTCCGCCAGTCCCTGAAGAAGGATAATCCTAATCTGAAAAGCATCCTTTCCCTGGTCAAGGCCCGGACAGGGCGCGATTTTTCCGGCTACAAGATATCCTCTGTCAATCGCCGGATTGAGCACCGGATGGCGGTGAATCAGATCGAAAGAGCAGAGGATTACCTCCGGTTTCTTCGTGAGAATCCGGCTGAGATCGAGAACCTGATGAAGGACTTCCTTATCCATGTGACCTCCTTCTTCCGAGACAGGGAGGCCTTCGAGGCACTGAAGCAGGAAATGAGCAAAACCCTCAGAGCCAAACCCGAAGCCAACCTGTTGAGGGCCTGGGTACCCGGCTGTTCGAGCGGAGAGGAAGCCTACTCCATCGCCATGATCGTGCTTGAATGCGTGCAAGAAACGGGACAGCGCCGTGAGGTCCAGGTATTCGGCACTGACCTGGATGCCGGGGCGATTTCCGCCGCCCGTACCGGCACATATCCATCGGATATCACTCAGGATGTCGGCCCGGAACGGCTTGAGAGGTTCTTCAGCAAGGTGGATTCACGTTATCAAATCGAGAAAGAGGTACGGGAAAGTGTCATATTTGCCGTGCATGACCTGATAACGGACCCACCCTATTCCCGGATGGATATCGTATCCGTGCGCAATCTGCTGATCTATTTTGACGTCGAGCTGCAGAAGAAAGTCCTGCCCCTGCTGCATTACTCTCTCAACGAGGGTGGCCTCCTTTTTCTGGGCACCTCGGAGACCGTTGGGGAGCTTGGCGACTTCTTCACGACCGTCGACTCCAAATGGCGAATCTACCGGGCCCGGGGCAAGAAGAAAGCCCTTCCTGTCAGCATTCACGGTCAGCCGGTAACACACGAGACTGGCGCAGTGAAACTGTCGGAAACCCGTGCCTGGGCCGGAGTGGCACCTGAGCCATTACTTCTCCTGGAGGCCCTGCCGCCTTCTGTCCTGGTTGACCAAAGCTGCCAGGTGCTCTATACCCATGGGGATACCAGCAAGTATCTGCGAATGCCGGAAGGCAAGCTCAGCGCCGGCCTCCTGGACTTGGCCAAACCGGAACTGGGAAGCACACTGGCCACCTTGCTTCACGAAGCCTCTCAGCAGCAAAAGGAGGTGGCCAACGAGAATCTCCAGGTTAAATATAACGGCGGTGTCCAGCCGGTCAAGATCACCGTGCGGCCCTTAAGCACCATCGAAGGGCAAATGGTTGTCATTTTCGAGGACTTGCCGAAAGCGAAGCGCCGGAAAGTCAAGGGCGAGCCGGCGACCGAGGCCCAACGCCAGGAGTTGGAGCAGGAACTGCGGCGTACCCGGGACACCCTGCGGGGTACCATCGAGGAACTCAGGACAGCCAATGAAGAGCTCCGTTCAGCCAATGAGGAATACATGTCCACCAACGAGGAACTCAAGAGCGCCAACGAAGAGCTGGAGACCTCGCGGGAGGAGCTCCAGTCGATTAACGAAGAACTGACCACCCTGAATACTGAGTCACAGAAAAAGAACGAGGAGCTGACTACCCTCAACAACGACATGCAGAACCTGCTGAATGCTACCAGGATAGCGACTGTCTTCCTCGATGAAGGGCTGCGGATACGGCGCTTTACCCCGGCTGCTGCCCGGCTATTCAAGTTTATCGACTCCGACATGGGCCGGCCGGTAGAGGATATCTCCTCTCCGCTCAAAGACAACATACTGGTCAAGGCAGCCCGCCAGGTGCTGGATAATCTTGTCCCGGTGGAACGGGAAGTGCAGACCACCGACGGCCGATGGTACGGTCTGCGGATTTTACCTTACCGCACCCTGGACAACAGCATCGCCGGGGTGGTAGTGTCTTTCGTGGATATCAACCGGATCAAAGCAGCGCTGCAATATGCCGAGGATATCATTGGCAATATCCGCGAGCCTCTGCTGGTGCTAGATGACAAACTGAGGGTGATCTCCGCCAGCCGGGCTTTCTACCGGGTCTTTCAGGTGAAGCCGGAGGATACCGAAGGACAGCTTGTTTATGAGTTGGGCAACCACCAATGGGATATCCCGCAGCTAAGAACAGTATTAAGAGAGGTCCTGAAAAAAGACACTGTCTTTGAAGGCTACCGGGTAGAGCATGATTTCCCCGGCATCGGTAAGCAGGCGATGTTGCTCAACGCCCGGCGTATATATGACGGGAAAGCCTCGCGGAGCATTCTGTTGGCAATAGAAGATGTCACCGGCCGCACGGGACTGGAGACTTTCTCCCAGAAAAAGGAGACCCGTAACGACGGAGGCTAATGCAGGAGAGGCCAAGGATGGGTAAACAGACATCTGAGGACTTACGCCGAAAGGCGGAAGCTCAACTGGCCGAGAGGGAAGGCCTGATAAAGAGCCTGGAGAGGGCTGACCTGGAAAGCCTGGCGCACGAACTCGCGGTGCACCAGGTAGAACTGGAAATTCAGAATGAAGAACTGCGTAGAACCCGCGAGGAGGCCGAAGAAGCCCGAGACCGCTACCTTGACCTGTTTGATTTTGCGCCGGTAGGCTATTTCACCCTGGATGAGCATAACCGGATAGTCGAGGCCAATCTCACGGGTTGCCAGCTGTTGAAAACAGGCAGAAGCAGCCTGCTGAAGCAAAGTTTCACCAAATTCGTTAACCCTGAGGAGAGTGACAGGTTCTACCTGTATCGTAAGAAGGTGTTGGAGGATGGCACGAGGCAGACCGCTGAGCTGCGAATGCAGAAAGTGGACGGTGCTCCGTTTCATGCCCAGGTTCTGGCCTCGAGAGTGAAAGAAGAAAGGCTGCGCCTGGCTGTAATAGATGTCACCGAGCGCAAGAAGACAGACGAGATTAAGGATGAGTTCCTCAGCCTTGTCTCTCACGAGATGAGGACGCCGCTCACTGTTATGCTGGGAGGATTGCAAACGTTGGTGGCTCAAGGCACGCAGCTAACAGAGGAAGAGCGTGCCAGGCTTCTGGAAGATGCTTACCTGGAGACGGCATCGCTGGCTGACATGGTGAACAACCTATTGGAGCTGTCGCGGTATCGGGCAGGACGATTGAAGCTGACTGAAGAGATGGTGGACGTACCAAGATTGCTGTATCACCTGGTGGGCAGGGCAGAAGAACAGCACCCCGGCTACAAGTTTGAGGTGGAGTGTGATGGCATGCGGCGGGTGAGCGCCGCCCGGATCAGGCTGGAGACAGTAGTGTACAACCTGCTGGACAATGCTGCCAAGTACTCTGCGGAGGGCAGCACCGTGAGAGTGCTCTGCGACGCGAGAGATATTGAGATGATAGTGAGTGTCAGGGATGAGGGCAAGGGCATAGCAGTGGAGGATCAGGACAAGCTGTTCACACAGTTCGAGAGGCTGGGACAGGACTCACCCGTTGGACCACGCGGCACAGGTCTGGGACTGGTGGTGTGCAAGAGGCTGGTGGAAGCCCACGGCGGCAGAATATGGGTGAAGTCCGAGCCGAGCAAGGGTTCCATTTTCAGCTTCACGATACCGCTCTAGCAGGCGGGATTGCCGCATCCGCCCGAGGTGCAATCCCCTCTCAAGGCAGGCCGCAGCCGGGAGAGTTACTCTTCCCTACTCGTCCCGTTTGTTTATAGTAACAAAGTGGTGAATCGGTACATACGAAGAAGCTGCCGCGACTAATCAACTCAGACTGAATCTCCATGCGTGAGATCAATTTCCAGACAGAATGTTAGCAGGAGCCGGGGATAGTGATCGATGTCGACCATTCCACCCACCGAGTTGACCGGAGGCATCCTGTTACGTATACTATGGTCTGGTAGGCGGGCAAGCAGGCTCGCAAACAACCCTTCAGGTAAGAAAAATGGGAAGAAAAGCTGAAAAAGCGCGCCAGCGCCAGGGATACCATGCGGCCTTCGCCAAGGTAAAGCATGGCCACGGCGGGCGCAGCGTGAGGAAGAAGGACGAGGCGGCCCTGGGCCGTTAGTCCAGACCCATATTGTACTCTGTCGAATAGCGCGGGGAGCATCGCTTCTTGCGCTATTCGTGTTTCGAAAAGGACTTCTGCCCGTATCCCATCACTGCTACCGTATGACTCAACAGGTTGTTCGCAGCGCTGAGCCTGGTGCGGCCGTTGGTACCGCTCCGACAAACAAAACAACGGCGCTTTTTGTCGTTGCCTTGGGATCTATACTTACTCCTCTGTCGGGCACCGCCGTCAACATGGCGTTGCCCAAGCTCGGCGCTGATTTGAAGCTGGACGCCGTACTGCTTTCCTGGGTAGCGACAATATATCTGGTGACAATCGCCGTTTTTCTCATACCTCTGGGTAGGGTGGCGGACATATACGGCCGGAAGAAGGCCTTTACAGCCGGAATAGTTATTTGCTCCTTGTCTTCGCTGCTCGCCGGGCTGTCGACATCCGGCGGCATGCTCATCCTGTTTCGCGCCATGCAGGGTTTGGGAGGCGGATTGTTCATAGGCTCCGGTTTCGCCATATTGACCTCTGTGTTCCCCGTAAACGAGCGCGGCAAGGCCCTGGGCATAGTCACCGCCGCTACGTACATAGGCCTCACGATGGGCCCGCCGGTAGCAGGTCTGCTGACAGAGAGGTTCGGCTGGCGCAGCGTCTTTCTGATGAATGTTCCGATCGCCCTGACCGCCGTTGTCATGGTGCTGTGGAAGCTCAAGGGCGAATGGGCCGATGCCAGAGGAGAGAAGCTGGACCTTGGCGGCTCCGCGGCTTATGGCTTGGGAGTGTTGATCCTGATGTATGGCATGTCCTTGTTGCCCAAGGCCGGTGGTGCCTGGTTCATTGCAGCCGGCATCCTGTCGCTGGTAGGATTCATGTGGTGGGAGACAAAGGCCAAGAGCGTTGTTCTAGATGTGCGGCTGTTCCGCGGCAATAAGCTGCTCCTCTTCTCGAATTTGGCGGCGCTCATCAACTATAGCGCCAGCTTTGTTGTCATCTTTTTACTGGGACTGTATTTGCAGTACATCAAAGGGCTTAACCCTGAAGAGGCCGGGCTGGTCATGATAGTGCAACCAGCCTGTATGATGGCGATATCGCCGCTGGCGGGACCGCTATCCGATAGGATAGAGCCGCGCGTGGTTGCAACAGCAGGGATGGGGCTAGCTACGATCGGTATTGTGATGCTCATCTTCGTGGGCCCAGAGACGGGCATGACTACTATATTTGCACTACAGGCCATACTGGGAATTGGCTTTGGCCTTTTCTCCTCGCCTAACACCAACGCGGTGATGAGCTCAGTGGAGAAGAAAGCCTATGGGGTGGCCTCGAGCATTCTGTCTACCATGAGGGTTGTCGGGCAAATGACCAGCATGGGCATTGCGGCAGTGCTCTTTTCCGTCTACATGGGCAGAGTTGAGATAACACCGGAGGTATATCCCCAGTTTCTTGCCGCTTTCAAGATGACCTTCATCGTCTCCTCTAGCCTTTGTGTCGTTGGAATATTCACGTCACTAGCCAGGGGAAACCGTCCCGACCACATTTAGCCCTGAATTATTTAAAGTCTTTGGTTTTCTTACCGCCTTTGCCGGTGCTAGCGCTTCGGAGCCATCGCCATTTCCTGGGCCGCCGCTTTCTTGGCTCGCTCGAAGGCGTTTTTGGCATCCACCAATGGGTAGATTTCGGTATGAGAGAACGGTGCAAGGGGAAACTCGGACATTATCTGGTCCAACTCATCGGCAGACTCAACGTTTATCACTCCGCCCCCGGCTGGAATGCCCGCGAAGCCCCACACCTGCTCAAATTTCTTAGCCATAATGTACCTGTTGTTCCATGCCAGTGTCGCGTCCATGGCACCTGACACCATTTCTATCGGGATCGGAGAAGTGCCCTTGGAAATGACTAAGAACCTCATATTATTAATTTCCCTCCTGACTTAGTGAATAGACCAATTGCGACTTGACGACAGGATATTCCAAACTCAGAATCGCCTACTTGCTACTTGGGGAATCCAGGCGGATTGACTTGAGGGTCCGGGGTTTGGGCTACATACGGGCAGCCCGTTGCCGCAGGCAACGGGCGCCCGGACATGTGAGATACGAAACGTCAGCTACGCTGCTTTTACTGGCTCTTTCTTTGCTTTTGCCCGCGAAGACGACGTTGCCCTGCTTCTCGTGGCTTTCATCGGCTGGTCGCAGCAGATGATGTCATGGGCTTCCACGCAGCCGCAGGTCTCATCCACCGTTACCACCAGGCCGCAGGTCTGGCAGGAGTAGGATTCTCCCCGGCTTGCCTTGCTCTTCGTCGTTGATCTTGAGGTCATTCCTTTTGACGCGGTGGTTTTGGACTTAGACTCTGACTTGCGCTCCGCTGTAGCTTGCTTTGCCATTATTGTCACCTCCTCTTACTTTCCATTCTAACACCATGTATTGGCTGCCCGACTTCATGTGCGTGTTATTGCTCGGAGCAAGGAAAGGAGGCATCAAGCAATATCTGTTTGGCTCCCGAGTACTATCGCAGCTATCAACAGACCTGTCGCACCCGAGGTTCCTCTAGCTGGTCACGTCGCGCTTCCGAAACAGGTAGAAAGCCGCTATCAAGAAGGCCAGACTGTAGAGCGACAGGACGATTGCCGCGTGCCAGACTCCGGGGGTGGAGATATCAAAACCACCTCCACCGAACCCGCCGCCGACACGGGAAGGGAGACTGTTTAGCTGCGCAATCACCCTGACATTGGCCGCCAGAAGGTAGTTTGGCACATCAGCCACCCATCCGCCGGCGAGCCTCATGAGAGTAGTAATAATCGACTCCAGAAATAACACCCCGATACCGAGAGCAATACCCGAAGTAGCCGAACGCCCGACCACTGCGAATAGGAACCCCAGTAGAACATAAGGCATGATAATGAACAGTGTACGCCAGAACTGGAGGAACTGGTCACGTATATATGCTGAGGTCATAAAGCTAAAGTCGAAGGAGTAGCCACCTAGGGCAGTAGTGATCAGGCTCATGATGAAGCCCGTGGCCACGCCGATGATCGCCCCGACAAAGATTAAGGCCGCTGCTGTCACAAGCTTGGCGCCAAGAAACCTGGCACGACTTTCGCTGCAGATGAGCATCGTCCTGACGGTTCGCCAGCTATATTCGCTTCCCACCGAACTGCCGATGAGTATCACAGCCAGCACAGTGCCGAGGGATGACAGCATCGAGAAGGCGAAAGGAATGGCGACAGGAAGCCCGAGCAGGTTCTCCGCGTTTCCCATTCCCCGCCCGTCTCCACCGAGAGGAGCGACCTTCGACACCGCCAGCAGCAACAAGTACATGATGACCAGTATACCGACCAGGACGAATAGCAGCACCCTCGTCATCTGGCGCTTGAGTAGTTTGATGAACTCGGCGTCGATGAGCCTAATCACCGCTTTTGCCTCCTGTTAACTCGAGGAAAACGTTTTCCAGGCTCAAGCTATGGCTTATCATCTCGGACGGGAATATCCTCTGTTCCGCCAGCGCTTCGGCTACCTGAGATGACCTGTCCTTGGGCACAGCCACAGCCAGGTAGCTGTCCTCTCTTTTTATTGAGCCGACCCAGGGCAGCTTTTTGAGGACTTCCTCGGCAGAGGCAATATCTGCCACAGCTATCCGGAGCATATGGCCTCGGTTGAGTAGTTCATCCACCGGAGCTGAAGTGAGCATCGCACCCTGCTTGATGACCGCAACCCTGTGGCATATTTGCTCCACTTCATGGAGCATATGGCTGCACAGGAAAACGGTACGACCTTCGCGCGCCAGTGCAGCAATGAGGTCGCGCACCTCCTTCGTACCGGCAGGGTCAAGCCCGTTGGCCGGCTCGTCCAATATTATGAGTTCCGGGTCTCTCAGCAGGGTTGAAGCAATGCCCAGCCTTTGCTTCATCCCCATGGAGTAGTGTCCGTACGGGTCTGAGGCTCGGTCTTTCAGGTTTACCCGTTCCAGGACTTCGGCAATCCTGCTCTTGGGAACACCGCCTGTAGCTGTAGCCAGCACTTCCAGGTTGTCCCACCCGGACAGGTAGGGGTAGAAGGCAGGCGCCTCGACAACCGCGCCAACCCGCCGTAGCACGCTCCACAGGTTATCCCGGAGGTTGAGACCGAATAGCTCAATGTTTCCAGCGGTGGGCTCGATGAGGCCAAGTATCATGCCGACGGTAGTGCTCTTCCCTGAGCCGTTCGGCCCAAGGAAGCCGAAGACCTCGCCCCGACGAAGCTCCAGGTTAAGGTCCTTGACGGCTTCCAGTTTCCCAAATCGCTTGCTCAACCCGGTAGTCCGAAGGACAATTTCATGGCCCATGTCGGAGCCGGGAACAGGTGCTGTAATAGCCTGAGTCTTCATAGCGTACTCCGTATACTTTCGCGCTGCGACCTACTGCAAACATCATACAACGGAAATCTGGGCGGCGTGCTTCATGTTCTTGTGGCCTATTCGCGGCCAAGATACTGCAGAGCCTGCCGCACCCGCTCTTCCAACGAGAGGCCGGAGGCAGGGGGCAGGTGAGAAACAGCCTTCATGGCCTCGGATGCGGAATAGCCCAGGGCAGTCAGAGCGGCCACTATATCGGAGCTTTCAGGCAATAGCGGCACATGCTCCACAGGCCACTGTTTTTCTACCTTGCCTTTGAGCTCCAGTATGATACGGCCGGCGGTCTTTTTGCCTATGCCCGACACAGTAGTGAGCACGTCAGGGTTGCTGCTGGCTATGGCCAGCGCCACCTGCTCTGGGCTGAGAGCGGACAGGATAGACAGGGCTAGTTTCGGTCCAACCCCGGAGACTGTTATTAGCGTTTCGAACAGGCCAAGCTCCTCGGCGGTGGCAAATCCGTATAAGGCGATGACGTCTTCACGCAGGTGGAGATGTGTATGCAAATCCACTGAGCTGCCAACGGCACCGAGGTTGTCGAGCACCGGCCCTGGGGCGAAAACCTTGAGCGCAAAGCCACCGACGCGTACCGCAGCCCATCCAGGCCCGCAGCCTTCGAGCGTGCCATGAATAGCCGATATCATTGGTCTTCCTCCAGGAGTCTAGATAGTTGTGTTTCCTGGAGATGGCAGAGCGCCAGCGCCAGGGCATCTGCTGCATCGTCGGGTTGCGGCGCCTCCGGCAATCCCAGCCTCAGGCGCACTACCTCCTGGATTTGCTGCTTGCCACTGCCACCGTACGAGGATACACGCTGCTTTACCTGAGCTGGACTATACCTGAAGACAGGAATGCCCTTCTGTGCTGCGGCAAGTATGGCTATAGCCTGCGCCCGGCCTATGGACAGGGCGGCACGGACATTATCAGACACGAACGGTTCCTCTACGGCTACCTCATCAGGTTTGGCGCGTGCGATGACCTGAATTAATTGTTGGTACAGCATGGCCAGCCGCTCTTCGATATCCGAGGTTGCCCGGCATGTAAGGACGCCGCACTCTATCATCTTGGCGGTATCGGCATCTTCCTCCACGACACCATATCCCATCTTCACTGTGCCCGGGTCTATACCAAGTATGCGCAAAAAACGTCTCCTCGTGCCCGGCGGTCTTCAGCCTGAACCAGGGAGAATAATAGCACGGCGGGGCTGTATTGAGAAACATTGCCTGAGCAACCCATGAAAATAAGGTGAGGAACAGCAGGGGAAAACACTACTCTGCTTAATACGTGGGATATGTACAAGCAGCGCTGTGACGCGGCAGCTATGCCTTTCCGGAATGCATCTGCTCTAGCACGGCGTCGGAGAAATCGGCGTTGGAATAGACCTGCTGCACATCGTCCAGTTCTTCGAGCCGTTCGAGTAGCTTCAATGTCTTTAGAGCAGCCTCATCCTCGAGGTTGACCACTGTCTTGGGGATCATGACCACTTCGGCGGAGGATACCTTGATGTTCTTCTGCTCCAGTGACTTGCGCACGGCCTCGAGGTCCTTGGGCCTGGTCTGTATTTCGACGTAGTTCTTATCCGTCTTGACATCTTCCGCTCCGGCGTCTATGGCCATAAGAGCGAGTTCATCCGCGTCTATGCCGTCCGGTTGAATAGTGATGACGCCATGGTTCTCGAACATCCAGGAGACTGCGCCGCTTTCAGCCATGTTGCCACCGCCGCGCACGAAGGCATTGCGCACCTCTCCGATAGTCCTGTTGCGGTTATCGCTTACTGCCTGGACCATGATAGCGACGCCATTCGGACCGTAACCTTCGACAACAAACTCCTGGAGAGCGGCGCCTTCACCTGCTCCCGAGGCGCGCTTAATGGCACGGTCTATGTTGTCCAGGGGCATATTGCTGTCCCTGGCTTTCTGTATGGCGAGGCGCAATCTGGCGTTCCCCTCAGGGTTTGGGCCGCCGCCTTGCTTGACAGCGATGATGATCTCGCGGGCAAGCCTGGTGAAAAGCTGTCCGCGCTTAGCGTCAGCTACACCTTTTGAACGTTTTATCTGTGCCCACTTCGAGTGACCTGACATATTCTGCCCGCAATCTCCGTACGGCTTTATGATCGTACGAAACGGCCTCGCCTCCGTCGCGAATTTAGCATGATTCTAGCACTTGGTTGCAGGGGGGTCAATCAGTGCAATCTATTTGACGCTCATATGTGCTTGTGATAGCATTCTGCCACCGGGAAAGTCCTTTCCAGGGGGTCGAAAGGCCCCTTTTGTTGTATTATTGATAATCGTTATTTGTTAATCTGAGGCCACACACGAATACATCCTTAGGTCAATTCCTGAAGGGTCTTGCCCCTGAGGGCGACACACTGATAACCTTCGGCGTTTTCGACGGGGTCCACCGTGGTCATCAGTTCCTCATCGAAACACTGAAGAACAGGGCCGCCGAACGCGGCCTGCTGAGTGTGGTCGTGACTTTTGCTCGCCATCCCCAGGAGGTGCTTGCCCCGCAGACCAGATTGCCCTGGTTGACCAATATTGAGAAGAAGCTCCAATTGATCCGCTGCCTGGGAGTGAACATGGTGACGGTGTTCCCTTTTGACTCGAGCGTGGCGGCGCTGAGCGCCAGGGAATTCCTGAAGATCACTCAGGAGAACCTGCGCATGAAGGGCCTGATAATCGGGCCTGACTTCGCCCTGGGCAGAGGACGGGAGGGCGACTTTGACGCCTTGTGTTCTCTGGGCCGGGAAATGGGCTTTACCGTTGAGAAGGTGCCGCCGCTGGTGCTGGATGGCATGGTCGTCAGCAGCACCACAGTCCGGAAAGCCATAGCCCTGGGGGATGTCAGGTTGTTCCAGAAACTGGTGGGCCGCTACTACGCCTTGAACGGTGAGGTCATACGAGGCGCCGAACGCGGTAGACACCTCGGCTTCCCGACTGCCAACCTGGCACTGCCTCCGGAGCGGGCAACACCGGCAAACGGCGTATACGCCAGTTGGGCTTACATCCATGGCGAGCGCTGTGCAGCAGCAACGAACATAGGTGTGCGCCCTACTTTCGATAATGGGCAGCGCCTCGCCGAGGTCTATATACTGGACTTCGAAGGCGACATATACGGCCGCGAGTTGTGCGTCGAGCTTGTGGAAAAGCTGCGGGATGAGCTGCGTTTTTCAAGCGTGGATGAGCTCAAAGAGCAAATGAAACTGGATGTGTTGAAGACGAAGGAGTTGCTGGTGGCGGAGGCAAGAGCGAAATAATGAAGACGCTCGATTTCAATAAGCTGCTGCGTCGCGGCGTAGCTGAGATCATCTCCGAACAGGAGTTAATCAAGCTGCTGGAGTCCGGGAAGCCCTTACGGTTGAAGCAGGGGTTCGATCCCTCCAGGCCGGACATACATCTGGGACATGTGGTCGGGTTGCGCAAACTGCGCCAGTTTCAGGAGCTAGGCCATCACGTGATATTGATCGTGGGCGACTGGACGGCGCAAATAGGCGATCCCAGCGGTGTATCGGCAACCAGGACCATGTTGTCCGCAGAAGAGGTCAAAGCCAACGCCCGCACCTACATGGAGCAGTTCTTCAAGGTCATTGATAAAGATAAGACCGAAGTTCGATGGCAAAGCGATTGGTTCGGCAAGTTCAACCTGGCCGACGTCATTCGACTGACCAGCCGCTTCACAGTCGCCCAGTTTCTGGCTCGTGAGGATTTTCACAACCGCTACGCTGCGGGCAAACCCATCGCCATAACTGAGCTGCTTTACCCGCTACTCCAGGCCTATGACTCTGTCGAGATCGACGCGGACGTGGAGTTCGGCGGCGTGGACCAGAAATTCAACTGCCTTGTAGGACGCGAGCTTCAGGGCATGCTGGGCAAGCCTCAGCAGCAGGTGTTCCTGATGCCCCTGCTGGTCGGCACCGACGGCGTACACAAGAAGAGCAAGAGCCAGGGGAACTATGAAGGTGTGACAGACCCGCCCAACGACATGTATGGTAAGATCATGTCCATACCGGACACACTCATTTTGAGCTATTTCGAACTGCTCACTGACGAGGTCGATGAGGAGCTTGAGAAGTTCCGCGAGCAGATGAACAAGTGCGAGATCAACCCCATGGTGTTGAAAAAACGCCTGGCCAGGGATATAGTGCAACAGTTTCATGGCCGCGAGGGCGCTATGCAGGCAGAGGAGCATTTCACCACGGTGTTCCAGCGGCGCCAGAAGCCCGAAGAGATGGCGGAGTGCGTGGTCATCGCCGAAGCTTTGAGTGATGCGTTGTACCGGGTGGATTTGGTGACGATGCTGCTCGATAGAGGAATAGCGAAGAGCAAGGCTGAAGTGAAACGACTTCTGGCCCAGGGCGCCATCGAGATCGAGGGAAAGAAAGTAGATACGGCACTGGTTGATGTGCCCGACGGCGCCGTGGCAAAAGTGGGCAAACGCGGTTTTCTAAGGATGACTATAAAGCAAACTCGCTCATAACTCGCTCATAAATAAGGAGGAAGATGATGCCACCACAACTACGAATCCCCGGACCGACCCCGTGTCCTGATGATGTGCTGAAAGCGATGGGACGCCAGATGATAGACCATCGCGGCAAAGAGTTCGGCGAGGTGATGTACCGGGTTACGACCAGCCTCAAAGAGATGTTCCAGACCAAGGGTGATGTCTTTGTATTGACTACGTCGGGGACCGGGGCGATGGAAGCATCGATCGTGAATACATTATCTCCTGGAGACAAGGTACTGGCAGTGAGCATCGGCTCCTTCGGCGACCGCTATGCCGATATCGCTAAGGCCTACGGAGCGGATGTCCAGTGCTTGAACTTCGAGTGGGGCCATCAGGCCGACCCCGACGCTGTGCGGCGCGTCTTGAAAGATGTTCCGGCGATCAAGGCGGTGCTGTTTACGCATAACGAAACATCGACGGGGGTCACCAACGATCTCCAGTCACTGGCGAAGGTCGCTCGGGAGTACGACAAGCTTGTTCTGGTCGATGCTATTAGCAGTCTGGGCTCAATCAATCTTGAGACGGATGCCTGGGGCTGCGATGTGGTGTGCACCGGGTCTCAGAAGGGATGGATGGTCCCGCCGGGGCTGGCCATGGTCAGCGTGAGTCAGAAAGCGTGGCAGGCCTACGAGAAGGCAAAGATGCCGAGATATTACTTCGACTTCGGCAAGGCTCGGAAATACCTGGAGAAGAAGCAGACGCCATGGACTCCGGCGGTATCTCAGTTCTTTGCCCTTCAGGTGGGCCTGGATGATCTGGCTAAAGAAGGTATGCCCAACGTCATGGCGAGGCACAAGCGAATATCCAAGCACGCACGGGACAGCGCTAAGGCTATTGGCCTGAAGCTGTTCCCGGCCAGTGAAACATATGCTTCGGCTACTGTCACAGCTATAAACGGGCCGGATGGCGTCAATGTTGTCAAGCTGTTGCAGGTGTTGCGAGACG
Organism: Chloroflexota bacterium; assembly: GCA_016190755.1. Taxonomy (GTDB): domain Bacteria; phylum Chloroflexota; class Dehalococcoidia; order JACPPY01; family JACPPY01; genus JACPPY01. The sequence goes on from JACPPY010000083.1 coordinate 17,457, forward strand.
AATACAAGGTAGTGCTGGCGGGCGGCCAGGGCAAGCTGGAGGGGAAGATCTTCCGCATAGGGCACCTGGGCCTGGTCACAGAAAAGGACATGGACGAGGTCGCTGCAGCACTGAGGTCTGCGTTACCGAGCGTTGGCCTCAAGGCCTTATAGAGCGTCACATAGCAGTGACATCGGTGAGGCATGGTGGAAAGCAGGGCAATGCCCAATAGACCGCTTCTAATGCTGGTCGACGGCAATGCATTAGTGCATCGCGCGTTCCACGCCTTGCCGCCACTGACAGTGCCCAAGACGGGCGAGATGGTGAATGCCGTCTACGGTTTCGCCCTGATGTTGCTCAAGGCCATGTCCGAATTGCAGCCGACCTACTGTGGCGTAGCCTTCGACCGCGGTCTGTCCTTCAGGCGCGAGGTGTTCGAGCAGTACAAGGCCCAACGCAAGAAGGCCCCGGACGAGCTTTCCTCGCAGTTTTCCGTTGTCAGGCGGTTGGTGCAGACCTTCGGGATACCTGTGTTGGATGTGGAAGGCTTTGAGGCCGACGATGTCCTCGGCACTCTGGCGAGACAGGCAACGGAACAAGGCCTCGATACAGTTATTGTTACAGGCGATGCCGATGCCCTCCAATTGGTATCAGCACAGGTCAAGGTGCTGGTGCCCGGGCGCACGTTCAAGGAGACCTTGATCTACGATGTGGACAAGGTCATAGAGAAGTATGGTGTGGCACCGGCACAGATGACTGACCTCAAGGCGCTCATGGGCGATCCCTCGGATAATATCCCCGGCGTGCCTGGAGTGGGCGAGAAGACGGCAGCCAAGCTGGTACAGCAATTCAGCAGTATCGATGGCATAGTACAACATATGGAGGAAGTATCGCCACCGAGAGTGCAACAGGCGCTCTCCGAAAACAAAGAGGTAATGAAGCACGGCAAGAGCCTGGTTACTATCAAGCAAGATGTGCCGGTCGCTCTCCAACTCAAGCCTTGCGGGTCCGACTACGACCATGACAAGCTGGTAGAGCTGTTTCGGGAGCTAGGCTTCGTTTCGCTCGTCGCCAGGTTGCCGCATATATTCGCCGGTGCTGCGCCATCCAACCCAGTACAGGCTGCGCGTGGTAGGCGCAACACCGTGAGGACGCTTGCCGACCTGGAGTCTCTTGCCGCCGGTCTCACCGGCATTCGAGAGCTGGCAGTGGACGTGGTGGGCAGTGGTACCGGGGCCGTGTCCTGCACCGTGGTTGGCATTGCTCTATCCCCAAAGCCTGAAGAGGCGTATTACATACCCGTCGGGCACTCCACGCTGGAGGAACAGCTGCCCCTATCACAGGTGATCGAAAAACTGAGGCCGGCTGTCGAGGACGAGAGAATGGTCAAGGTGGGCCATAACATCAAACTCTCCTCGCTCATGCTATCGCGCCACGGCCTGTGTCTGTCTAACATTGGCTTCGACACCATGGTCGCCGCTCATCTAGTGGGCGAGAAGTCTTTGAGCCTCAAGGCTCTGGCGTTCAGCAGGCTGGGCCTTGAGCTGACAACTGTTGCTGAGCTTCAGGGCAAAGGGGCAAAGAAGGTCGCACCGGACAAACTGCCCGGTGACCAGGTATCGGATGTCTCCTGCGCAGCGGTTGACGCCATAATGCACCTTGAAGGGCCGCTGGAAGCGGACCTGAAAGGTGAGAATGTCCTGCACCTGTTCAGGAGAGTCGAAATGCCGCTGGTGCCGGTACTGGCCCATATGGAGACCAGCGGCGTTGCCCTGGATACGGGCTTGCTGCATGAGATGTCACAAACCATGACAGCGGATATGAGGCGCATCGAGCAGGGCGTCTATGCTGATGTGGGGCACGAGTTCAACCTCAATTCGCCTCACCAGTTGAGCCATGTGCTGTTCGTTGAGCTGGGATTGCCCCGCTCCAGGCGCACGGCCGGAGGGTATTCCACTGAGGCAGCGGTGCTGGAAGAGCTACGCGGCGTGCACCCGGCGATAGACGGCATACTGGAATACCGCCAGGTGATGAAGCTCAAGTCCACGTATCTCGACGCCCTCCCGGAGCTGGTTAACCCGCAAACGGGGAGGTTGCACACCTCGTTTAATCAGACCGGGACGGTTACCGGCCGGCTTTCTTCCAGCGAGCCGAACCTACAGAACATACCGGCACGCGGCGAGCTGGGCAAGAAGATAAGGCAGGCCTTCGTGGCCCCTGAAGGGTGCCGCTTTCTGGCTGGCGACTACTCTCAAATAGACCTCAGGGTACTGGCGCACCTGTCTCAGGACCCCACACTCATGGGCGCCTTTGAGCGCGGTGAAGACATACATTCCGCCACGGCATCGGTCGTATCCGGTGTGCCAATCTCGCAGGTGACGCCTGAAATGAGGCGCGCCGCCAAGACGGTCAACTTCGGCGTTGTGTACGGCATGAGCGAGTATGGACTGGAGCAGGCCACTGGGTATACCAGAGAGCAGGCCGCCCGGTTCATCAAGGCGTACTTTGAGAAATATCCGCAGGTATGGTTGTACCTGGAGTCCACCAAGAAGCAGGTCAGGGATGAGGGGTATGTGCAGACAATGCTCGGCCGCAGGAGATACGTACCAGAGGTCAGATCGCCCAACCGCATGGTCAGGGAAGCGGCGGAGCGGATGGCCATAAACATGCCGGTACAGGGAACTTCCGCTGATATAATAAAGGTGGCCATGGTGGAGCTGTACAGGCGTATTGTCTCGCGCAGGTTGAAGAGCAAGATGGTCCTGCAGGTCCACGATGAGCTTATCTTCGAAGTCCCCTTGGACGAGATCGAGGAGGTCCGCTCGATGGTCCTCGATGTCATGCCCAATGCTATTAAGCTCAGTGTCCCACTGAAGGTGGACATTAAGATAGGGCGCAACTGGGGTGAAATGGAATAGAAGCCGGTGCCCGAGCTACCTGAAGTTGAGACCATAAAGAACGACCTTCTGCCTTTGGTCGTGGGGCGGACGATCGAGGGCATCGAACTCATCGAGAGCAGCATCGTCTCCACTCCCCGTCCAGACGAGTTCCTTCGCCGCATCATTGGCCGTACTGTCACAGGGTTGGAGCGGCGAGGCAAGTATCTCATCTTCCGGCTGGACAAAGGCTACCTCATCATGCATATGCGGATGACCGGCAGCCTGCTTGCAGTCCCGGCCGGCTCGGATGCTACAGAGGCGGTACGCGGCGCCAGGGTTCGCGCCATACTGGACCTCGACAACGATACCCATCTTTATTTCTTCGACCGGAGGGGACTGGGCAAGATGTGGGCTGTGGGCGACAAGGAAGAGGTGGTGGGAAGGCTCGGCCCCGAGCCGCTGCAACCGGACTTCACGCCTGATGTCCTGAAGGGCATACTTGCACTTCACCGCTCTCCGGTGAAGGCTGTGCTGACCGACCAGCAGGCTATTGCCGGCATAGGGAATATGTACGCCGATGAGGCCCTGTTTGAGGCCCGCATCAATCCAATTACGCCGGCCAGCAAGCTTTCTGCTGAGCAAGTGGGACGGCTGTACGTGGCCATAAGGCAGGTCTTACAGTCAGGCATAGCAGGTCGTGGGGCGAGCGTTGACACCTACTTCCGCCCAGGAGGAGGATTGGGACAGGCGCACCTCAAGTTCAAGGTGGCCCACAGGTTCCGCAAGCCGTGCCCTGTGTGCGGTACGCCCATCGAGCGCGTCATGGTGCGTAACCGTGGATCCTACTTTTGCCCGCATTGCCAACCACTAATAAAATACACATTAGAAGAGGGCGATTCAGCTCCCCGTAAGGTAGTCCAAAAGCGGTTGAAAACGCATCGGGTCGTAGTGCAGTCTAATCAACCTTGAGCTTGTTGACGATGCCTGTGACACCCGTCGTAAACTTGGCTGTATCCTCGACTGCGAATCTCATATCCCATGTTGGTACTGTCCCGGATAGGATCACGACACCATCCTTGACTTTAACCTTGATCCTTTCGGCGTCAATGGCCATGCTGCGGCGGAGGGCGCGGTGCACTTCGGTGGCTATGCAGTCGTCTGCTGCGCTCCGCCTCGGCGCCACTTTCAGTCGGTTGGTCATGCCGATCACTCCACCTACGTCTGACGCCAGGTCTTCAGCTCTGAACCTCTTCCAGTAGGCGTCCACGGAGCCTTCCAGCGTAACGACACCATCCTTGACCCGTACCTTTATGTCTTTTGGGTTTACCAGAGCGTCCCATGCCAGCATGCTCTGGACTCGCGACCTTATATCTTCATCAGTCGCGGATGTGCCGTTTTGTGGCTCAACCTGGAGCTGGTTCTCCACAGATGTGACACCGGGTACAAGGCGGACATCCCTCTCGGCGGCGACGCGTGCCGGATAAGAAGAAACAGTGCCGGTGAGTAAGACCTTGCCTTGAGAGACCGCGACCTGGATTTTGGAGGCATCGAAGCTATCATCCCAGGCCAGATGTTCCATTACCTCGCCTTTGATCCTCTCGCTAGTCGTCATTTCTTGCCCTCACTGATGCGGGTAAACTGTTCAGCTACTTGATGATAACACCTCGCACCGCGCCCCTGTCGAGCGTGGTCGTGGCAGGAAGCGTATACCGATGTGGCCCTTGTTATAGTACAGTATCTTTAGGGCCGCTCAGAGCGAGGTAAGCGGATTCCATTGTCTGACGCGACATGGCATATGAGCCAGGACAATGTGTCGCATTGAGGAGCATCACATGCCGAAGGAGTTGCTCGTTGCAGGACTGCCTGAAGACGCTACCGAAGATGATATCAAGGAGGTATTTTCCCGGATAGCCCCGCCTCTTGCGGTGAACATCGTGAGAGACAAGGAAACCGGCAAGTCTCAGGGCTATGCCATCGTCGACATGGCTACCGAGGACCAGGGCGCAAGTGCGATCACCTGGCTCAACGAAACAGCAATGATCAGGGGCAAACTCATCACGGTTGGAGCGCACAGGCCGGGAAAAGAAGGGTACGAGCATGGTCCTCATAGAGAGCATCACGGACGCTGACCCTGGATCCAGATACTGTCGCTGCTGCCATGCATGACCGTCTTGCCCCCCGTATTAGATATCTATAGGCTTGTCCCAACGAGCCCCGACATGCACTGCCAACCCATACCGCCTACCACGCACACAAAGTGGTCAGGTAGTGTATTGCGCTACACGATGCTCATATATACGATGTACACGGCAACTCATGGACACAACGTATGGATAGTACTCAACCCAGCCTGTACACTATGATTTGTAGATTTGTAGCGTCCTTCCACTTCTCCCTGTTCCTCCAACGTCTTGTGTTCTAGCCGTATGGGAGTACTCGTCAGGCAAGCGGTCACAGGCAGAATAGACAGAGTTTTATGACAAAACAGGAGTTGTCTGATAATATTTGGCAATAAGAGGAGGGGTAGAGGAACGGAGTTGAGCAACTGGGTAACCTGGTTTTCAACAGCGTGACTGCGCTATCGTGGGACTGCCATGAAATCGCTATCGGACCTTTCGCTACAGAAAAGGGTCAACCTGCTGGTTGCCGTCAGCATGGTCGTCGGGCTCGGGTTGTTCTCATGGCTGGGGGTTCAATCGCTTAACGAAAGCACGGCGCGCGCCTTAGACGAGCGTTTGACCGTGGCGCGCATCGTGGCCAGCCACATGGATGAGACGCTCGATCATGTTCTGGTCCACGTGGGCGAGGCAGCTCCCGGTATTTCCTCCGATGGTTTCGAACTGAGGGCGAAGGCACTGTCGGCCACATTGATGCAACTGGGCATTTCCATCGAGGGCATATACCTGTTCGATGGTGAAGGCAAAGTGCAAAGAACAGCGCCGCCTCTGGCCGGGACTTCCAACCCCAGCTTTTCGGGCCAGGCAGATATACGTGACCTCCTGAACAAGGGAGTGCCTGCTATTTCGCCCCTGGTAAGCGCGCCGCTTACTGGAACGCCGGTGGCTTTCGCCGTAGTTCCGATACTGGGAGATGATGGCAAGGCAGTCTCCGCGTTAGGGGTCGCCATGGATGTCAACGGATCAGGTATTAGTGGATTCATCAAGCCGATAACTCTTGACAACACTGGATATACAGAAATCGTGGATACACACGGGATTGTGCTGGCAAGAACGACCCCTGGGCGTCCGCCTGACCCATTCGAGAGGAGCGACCATCCCGGACGTTTTGCACAGCTAATGGTGGAGGGTAAAGCTACGGTCCGCACGTGCCACAGGTGCCATGGTCCTGAGGACCAGCCCCAGAGACGGCGCGACGTACTGGCCTTCGCTCCCCTGTCTGTGGCGCCTTGGGGCGTTGCCATAAGACAGTCGGAGGAAGAGACTTTTGCCATCACACAGCAGTTGAAAAGGCGGCTGCTGATACTGGGCGCCATGTCTGTCGTCACGGTGTTTCTGATGGTGTGGATAGTCACTCAGGGCGTGGTGAGGCCGATCAAGATGCTTACAGCGGCTTCTGCCCGTGTGGCTGCGGGAGATTTCAGCGCTGTCGTTCCGCTGCGTCGCAAAGACGAAATAGGGAAGCTCAGCACAGCGTTCGCGGCCATGACTCGTGACCTTACGCAGGCAAGGGACGAAATCTGGACACGAAACCAGGAACTCATTGCACTCAACTCAATCGCTGCGACAGTCAGCCAGACGCTCAGACTGGAAGACGTGCTGGAGAAAGCGCTGCAAAAAGTGCTCGCGGTAGTACGAGCGGAAGCCGGATGCGTGTTTCTCCGCCGCCATCAGAGCAATGCGCTCACCCTGGTGAGTCGCATGGGGCCCTCGAAGCTGTTTCTCTGTGCATACGCCGAGTCAGTTGACTCTACCTGTGCCTGCCACCAGGTATTGCGCCTGGGTAGCACACTCGTTGTGAACGACGTTTCGCAATGCCCTGCTCTATCAGAAGCGCTTGCGACTGGAGATACCATATCTTGCTTTGTCTGCGTTCCGCTTCAGTCCAAAGACAAGACATTGGGGATTATGAACCTGGCATGTTCGCGAGACTGGTGCATCACAGAGAGCGACTTAAGGCTTCTTCAATCTATCGGGAGACACGTTGGCTTGGCTGTGGAGAACTCATTGCTATTTGAGGAAACCAGGCGCGAGGAAGACCTGAGGGGCCAATTGCTTACTGCCGTCATAACCGCGCAAGAAGATGAACGCAGGCGCATCTCGCGCGACCTCCACGATGGTCTTGCCCAGACGCTGACCGGTCTAATCATGAATATTGAGTCCGCCGAGAACCTGAGCACGCAGGAAAACTCTGGCCTTCACAGCAAGCTATCCGCTGTCCATAAGATAGCGGCGAACGCACTGGAAGACCTGCGCAAAATGATGAGAGGCCTCAGACCCACTGCGCTTGATGACCTGGGCCTGGTGGCTGCCATACAGTCCTACGCCGAGACTCATCTCGAGTCAGCAGGAATACACGTTGACTTCGCGACCGACGGACAACCCAAACGCCTGCCGCCCGCAGTCGAAACAGCCCTGTTCCGGATTACTCAGGAAGCGATCAACAACATCACTAAGCACGCGCGAGCCAGGAACGTCAAGATTTCGTTGGCTACGGATAATGGCATGGTGAGGCTGACGGTCGAGGATGACGGCCATGGCTTTGATGTGAGGACATTGTCCGCCTACAATGGAACGCAATCACTGGGGCTCCTCGGCATGCGAGAACGGGCCACTCTTCTTTCTGGTACCTTCAAGGTCAGGTCAATTCCGGGCCAGGGAACATGTATCACGGTGGGGATACCGATATCAGACAAACAGAATGGATGACGAGGAGATGTAGTATGCAAAAAAAGATTCGAGTTCTCATAGCTGACGACCATGCCATCATAAGGGATGGACTCCGGGCGATACTGGAGACTCAACCTGATATCGAGGTCGTGGCGGAGGCTACCGAAGGACAAGAGGCGGTGGAAAAGACCGAACGGTTCAAACCCGACATAGTCATCATGGATGTGACAATGCCGGGAGTGAATGGACTGGAGGCCACGCGACTCATCAAGAGTGAAAACCCGGACGTGAAAATACTTGCCTTGACCATGCACGATAACCACCAGTACTTTTTCCAGATGCTGCACGCCGGCGCCTCGGGTTACTTTATCAAAGGCGGCTCATCTGCGGAACTGGTATCGGCTATTAAGACGGTGTATCAGGGAGAGGTTTTCCTTTACCCTTCGATGGCGAAGAAACTCCTTTCGGACTACGTCAAGAAGCTCCGGACGGGTACAGACAGGGACAGCACTGAACGACTCACCGACAGGGAGAGGGAGATATTGAAGCTCGTCGCCGAAGGGCGCACAAACCAGGAAATAGCCGACATACTGGTGGTCAGCGTAAACACGGTGCAAACGCACCGGAGCCACGTTATGGCCAAGCTGGGCCTTCACAGCCGGACGGAGCTGGTGAAGTTCGCGATCAAGCAGGGTATCGTTGCGCTGGACAAATAAGATACCTGGAACGCATTATGGCCGCATACTCAGAATAATGTACTGACATACACAGGATCAGCACCCGGCGGCCCATTCCTATTGAGTACCTCTCGGATCACCTGTACCACAAGCCTGAAATAAGTTGTTTTGTGGATAGCCACACCTGGACTCCCCAGTTATGCTTATTACAGTAGCTATCCCAACATGGGAGGTGCGGTATGGCAGGAAGGCTGAGAGCGCTCGTCGCTTCGGAACCGACTCAGGTAAGACATCTTCTTGTCGATGCTCTTGAGCGAGAGCCGGGGGTGGTTGTCGTCGGACAGGCTGACAGCGCTGTGAAGGCAGTAGGTCTGGCGCGCAGCCTGAGACCCGAGGTGGTGCTGGTTGATTTTCAGTTACCCCACCGCATCGGCCTTGATGCTGTTCCTCTTACCCGGACAAGCGGGTTGGACGCAGCGATGGACATATCGCGCGAGCTAGGAAAGACGAAGGTATTGTTGGTTACGAATGCCGGGCTCCCAGTCCAACAAGAGAGTGTCCTGGGAAAGGAAGTCGAGGCATTCCTGTATACGCAGACAGCCGCTGCCAGCCAGCCTGTAGACATACGGAAGCTGTTTGATGGAGGTGTCGTGGCTGACGGGCTGGTGTTCGCCAAGCTTGGTACAAGGGAGCGGATATCGGACTCAAACCGGATCATCGAGATCAGCGAGAAACTTGTCGCTTTCAGCAGCCTGGTCATACTGGGAGGCCTTGGGTTGATGGTGACTCTCTTTCTGGCCAGTGCTGGTGTGTTCTTGGCCGCGGCGGGGGCCGCAGGCCTGCTTCTAGGCGTAACAGCAAGAGTTGCAGGCGGTTTGGCGCTCAAGCGGCGAAAATCTGCGTTGAAGCCTGAGGTGGTAAAGCCGAAATGGCTAAAGGTGGTGCGAGATGACGACCAGGAACGTCCTCAAACAATGCTCGATATTTGAGGGCTTGAGCGAGATAGAGCTGGAGAAGATCATGGCTATCTCTCGATCAGCCCAATGGGAGGCGGGAGACGCTATCTTCAGCGAGATGGGCAGCGCGGCGGAGATGTATGTCCTGGAAAAGGGCAGAGTAGCGCTCCAGATGTCTCTGCCTGCTGGCCAGGTGACCAGGAGGGTAACGGTGGATGTTGCCGGAAAGAACGAGGCGCTCGGCTGGTCCGCACTGGTCGAGCCCAAGCGGTACACGTTGAGCGCGATATGTCTGGAACCGACCAGCGTAGTGGCCGTTGATGGCGCTAAGCTCAGGTCGCTTCTCGAGGCAGATCAGGGTCTGGGATATAAGATACTGCGCCAGCTCATAAACGTGGTTGCCTCAAGATTGGACGAGACCAGGAAGGTATTGTTGAGCGAAAGGTTGGCGTGAGTCGACCGTAATGATAGCTGCTCCCCTATCTAAGGGGCCGGGCAATGCTGGAAGGAGAGAAAAAGGAAAATGACTATGGCGATTGTCTGGGTCGTGGTTGCTGTGGTGGTCGTATTGGCGTGGTTCGTGCTAGGCATTAGGGTTGTGCGCCAGTGGGAGGGAGGCGTCCTGCTCCGTTTCGGACGGTTTGTAGGAGTCAGGAAGCCTGGACTGAATTTGATAGTCCCGATAGTCGACCGGTTGGTGAATGTTGACACCCGCGTGATCACCACGATTCTCGAGCCACAAGAGGTAATCACCAAGGACAACGTGACCATCAAAGTAGATGCTGTGGTGTATTTCAAGGTGGTGGATCCGGAGAAGGCGGTGATCAGTGTGGCGGACTTCGTTAGCGCCACAACTCAGATAGCGCTGACCACGCTGCGGAGCGTCCTTGGACAATCGGAATTGGACGAGGTGCTGGCGCACCGCGACCGGATCAACCAGAGGTTGCGCGAGATAATCGACGGGCAGACTGAGGAACCTTGGGGGGTGCGTGTTACCGTGGCCGAGGTCAAGGATGTCCTCCTGCCGGAAAACATGCAGCGTGCAATGGCCCGACAGGCTGAAGCCGAACGAGAAAAGCGGGCGAAGATAGTACATGCAGAGGGTGAACGCCTGGCTGCTACTACCCTTGCCGAAGCCGCAACCATTATGGCCAAAGAGCCGGTGACGTTGCAGTTGCGCTACCTGCAATCTATGGTCGAGATGGCTGGCGAGCGGAACAGCACCATCATACCCATTCCACTTGATATTGCGGGAGCACTGCGAGGGCTGATGGAGCCTCGCGGAGATGGCAAACAAGTATTGACGAAGTAGACTTGGCTACGGGTCGTTTGAAACTCCATTGATTGTTCAGAGAAACTACACGGGAGGTCAGGTTGGAGCTCACCAGGAGGGAACTTCTCAAGTGGCTTGGCGCCACAGGCATCGCAGTGACAGCTGCGAGTTATATACCTTGGCTGGGCAAGAGCGCGAGCGCTGAGCAAGCCACAACATCCGGCACGCAGACGACCCGGTTGCGGCGATGGTCCATGGTAATCGACCTCAAGAGATGTGACGGCTGCATTGGGCTCAAGACGTCGCCGCAATGTACGCAGGCGTGCATCATGGGTCATCAAGCGCCAGTCGGCATGAAGTGGATCGAGGTATTCGAGTTCAAGCGGGAACTTGGCGGCAGCTATTTCATGCCTGTTCCCTGCCAGCATTGCGAGAATGCGCCGTGCACCAACGTTTGCCCTGTGGGTGCCACCTTCTCCACTCCAGAAGGGGTAGTATTGGTAGACCAGACGCGCTGCATCGGCTGCCGGCTGTGTATGGCGGCATGCCCCTACCAGCGTCGCTTCTTCAACTGGGGAGACCCTCAGGTGCCTCCGGAGACTCGATCTGCCAAGTATGACCTGCATCGACAGGTACCAGCAATCAAGGGTACGGTAATGAAGTGCTCCTTCTGTGTGGACATGGCCCGGAATGGGTCTGTGCCGTTCTGCGTCGCCGGATGCCCGAGGAGCGCTCTCTGGTTCGGCGACCTCGAAGAGGACATCGCCACAAACTCACGGGACATCGTCAAGCTATCTCGTTTCATGGCCGAAAACGAAGCCTTTCGATTCAAAGAGGAGCTGGGCACCCATCCACGGGTCTACTATTTGCCTGGCCATGGGCAGAACGTCGGGCGTAACCCGTATCAGACCGGCCTGCTCCCGGCGAGCTGGCCCTGGGGAGGCAAAAAATGAATGAAGCCCTAGAGCGGCTGGAAAGGACTGTCCTTCACCCCCTTACTCATACGACCATGACCTATCGGATAGTCGTGCTGGCGCTGGCGGCTGTAGCGGGGTGGGGTCTTTATGCCTTTTCCATCCAGATGAGGAACGGGTTGGTGGTGACAGGCATGCGCGACTACATCCTCTGGGGCCTGTACATCTCCAATTTCGTGTTCTTCATCGGCATAAGCCATGCCGGGACTCTCATCTCGGCGATCCTCAGGGTCACCAAGGCCGAATGGCGTGTCTCGATCACGCGTATGGCGGAGTTCATAACTGTGGTGGCGCTAACCGTTGGCGGTGTCTTTCCCATAATTGACATGGGCAGGCCTGACCGCGTGCCGAGCATACTGTGGTTCGGGCGCTTCCAATCTCCCATAGTCTGGGACATTCTGGCGATAAGCACGTATCTGACTGGCAGTGCCATATACCTGTTCTTGCCCTTGATAGAAGACCTGGCGATATGCCGTGACAAGTTGCCCAAAACGCTCTCACCTTGGCGGCGGCTCTTCTATCGTGTGCTGTCGGTCGGCTGGCGAGGGACCGACTCGCAGAAGAAGTCGCTGTTCACGGCGATGGGCATCATGGCCATACTCATCATCCCTATCGCGGTGTCCGTACATACGGTGGTGTCTTTCATTTTCGCCATGACTCTCAGGTCAGGCTGGAACAGCACCGTATACGGCATCTACTTCGTGGCTGGCGCCATCTTCTCCGGCATCGCGACCATTATTATAGTGATGGCAATACTGCGGCGTGCCTTCCACCTCGAAGAGTACATAACATCAAAGCAGTTCGTGTACCTGGGTTACATGCTCGGCGCCTTCGTGTTGATAATGGCCTACTTCAATCTGCTGGAGTTCCTCGTGCCCGGCTACAAGAACGAGGAAGGCGAAGGCTTCCTGTTGCAGTCGATGCTGGCCGGGAAGTATGCGTGGATGTATTGGGCCTACATAGTAGCTGGCCTGGGGATTCCCGCTTTCATTATACTAAACCCGCGTACCAGGAACGTGAAGGGGTTGGTAATAGCATCCATACTCGTTAACATAGCGATGTGGTTGGAGCGGTTCCTGGTCGTGGTCCCAGCCCTTGATGTGCCACTCCTGCCGCGTGAGGCAGTAACTTATGTTCCCACTTGGGTGGAGTGGTCGATAATCGCAGGGGCGTTTGCCGAGTTCTCCTTGATAATCGCCGTGTTCGCCAAGTTATTTCCCGTGATTTCCATATGGGAGGTGAAAGAGCAAATGGAGCAGAAGGAGCACGTCGCGGCTGAAGCCGAAACATCTCCAGCCACCACACATGGTTTCGGGGAACGAGCCAAGACAAGCCCCTTCGGCACCTAAGGCTTGGGTAGGAGCACATGATGAGGACGAGATTATTCATCTTGGTGATCGTAGCAGCCCTGCTCGCGGTTGTAGGAAGCGTTGGACTGGCTCTTGCTGACGATGGTGGATCATTCAACACGAAGCTTTCCTTGGCGGTGCCCTCCAGTACGCCATTGGGACAATCCGTCCGGTTGGAGGCGAGGCTTCAAGATGGGTCGGGCAATCCGATCAAGCAGGGCACGATCGTCTTCTACATCTCCACAGGTTTTCTCTCGGGCACAAGCGGCCTGATGCCCATTGGAAGTGCCGCTACCAATGACCTGGGAGTCGCCGTGCTGGAACACGAACCACGACAAAATGGGCAGATCGAGGTCGTTGCGCGTTTTCTTGGAGATGCCCGGCATGGCCCGAGTCAGGATGTGGCGAAGATATCTATAGTGGGAAACCACCAGTTATACGAGGCGGAAGCGGGCATACATGTTCCATTCGTCGGCAAGTGGATTCTGGTACTGGTGTTGGGCTTCATCTGGGGTACGTACTTGTTTGTCGTTTCACGCGTCTTGAAGATAGCCACAGCACCGCCTGAAAAGTAAGGAATACTCTGGAGGCATTGTGCCTTGAAACGATATGAACAGCCGAGACCGGTTAACGTAACTCCGATAAAGCCGCCGATTCCGGTGAGATACACGTCTACCGCCAGGGGAAGGCAGTCTGACCGGCGCAATGCGCTCTTCGCCCTGTTTCTTATAGGGTTCGTGCTCACCGTTTCGACGACGGTCATCACCATGATCATACGCGGGCCTGACACACATGGCAGTATCTGGAATGGCGTTCTTCCCGGATATAACCGTACGGAACCAATGTATGTAGTATCTGAACCCGGGCCGGCGCAGCTTCCGCCGTTACCTCCCGCGCAAACCCCAACGCCTCCTGTGCAAACAACAACCCCAGGGCAGACGACAACTCCAGGGCAGACGACAACTCCTGCCCCGAGCACTACTCCTGTTGTCGCCAAGGATGTTTCCTTCTCGCAGGACGTTCTGCCTATCCTGAAGGCAGGTTGCTCCTGCCATATACAGGCAATTGCCATGAAGGGTGTCGTTGTGGACTCCTACCAGGCCTTGACTAAGGCGCAGCCGCTCCTGCTGGTCCCTGGGAAACCGGATGACAGCCTGCTTGTAAGTGTGCTGCAAGGCAAACCGACGCAAATGCCCCCTTCAGGGCCGTTGTCGGAGGAAAAGATCAAGGCCATTAAGGATTGGATATCCCAGGGGGCGAAGAATAACTAGGGCGTTGCCTGCTGCGCGCGACGTCAGACACGCGGAAGAGCTGACAGCGGGGGTGTGCGCGGAAGTTTTGTAAGAGGGTAGAATGCCTGGCCCAATTCTGTCATGGTCGGGCTTGACCCGGCCATCCAAGTAAGAAGGTTTGCCCCCGTTCAGGCAGGAGAGAGACGGCCTTAGCACTGGGCTTCCTCCCGATTTTGTCGGGACTCAGACTACCCTATCTTGTCTGTAGCTGCTCAGATAGCACAGCCGGCTTCCCAAAGATTTAGCGCACACCCAACTCAGGGGTTAGGGCCTTTCCGTTCTCCCTGGGCCGACTGTCCGTCCAGATATGGTTCGCCCGGACTGAGAAGCATGTTTTTGAAGCAGCCAGAATTAGAACGCATAACCCCTGCCCTTCTGTGTCGGGTGACAAGCATAGTTCACATACTTGTGATATACTGACTTAACATAATTGATAGGTGTGGCGTACAAATGAGGCTCAGATCTTTTCTGGCTATCGCAGCAATCCTATCGCCAGGCATAGCATTCCCCGAGGCAGTCAGCGCTTCCGCTGAAACACAGTATGCTTCCGCTCCGGAGACCGCGGTTGTGACACCAGGGGAAGATTTGTCCGGAACCAGTAGCTTCTCCGCCTCCGGCTCTTTTTCCGCCATAACGCCTGGAATGGTCACTCCCTTGAGCAGCGGCAATTGGAAAGTTGTCAATCGTCAGATAACCGGTACTATGTCAGGAAGCATTACTGGCGTCTTCGACATCACTTATGGTGGGGTTTTCAACCTGTCTACGCAGGCAGGCACTTTTGAAGGAAATATTAAAGTTCTGTCGTACCAGATTGAAATTGAAGGCAGCACCTCGCCATCAACCATGGTAACGCTTTCTAATGGTCTTCAAGTTCCAAAGACATCGCTCTGGGGAATGGTCGATCGAGCGGGCGCTAATAACCGGCGAGGGCAATTTCTCGGGTTGGTTCACATTTATTCCAACGCCTGATGGACATATCAGCCAGATGCTATCAAGTTCACTGACAATGACTGGAAAAACTGGCATCCATTAAAACATCGACGCCATGGTAGCCTGGAAAATGGACGCAGGGGGCCTCATTGAACGGACTTCAACAACATCTCCTGCTGGGTTTTATCCCGTTTGTACTAGCCCATAAGGCATCCGCAATTCCGCGTGTGGCATTAGGCAAGGTAACTATCCCTTGACAATATAAGTTCCTTGTGTTAGACTTGTAGCTAAGGAAGGGATACGAAAATGCCGCCAGTTGATAGGAATAACCCCAAAAGAGCCAAAAGGTCGGACTCGCAATACTCGCTGATGGAGTTTATG
>JACPPY010000082.1 GCA_016190755.1 Chloroflexota bacterium
GCAGACTACTTGCTTGATAGGCGGCAGGTGTAAGTCCCGTGAGGGATGCAGCTGAGCCGTACTAATGGCCGAGGCCTTGACCTACTTCAGTCTTAACCCCCTATATCTCTGCCTCTTTTCGCCTATTTGCCAGCTAAATCACCCTCCTGGTGGTGAAGGCGGGGCGGACCCACCCGTTCCCATCTCGAACACGGAAGTGAAACGTCCCAGCGCCTACGATACTAGGGGCGAAAGTCCCCGGGAAAATAGGTCACTGCCAGGGGGGTTTTTGTTTTTGAGAAGCTATGCAGCGCATGATAGAATGCTATGTTCCGTTTGCGGTTAACTTGTTGATATGACTCAATCCTCGATCATCGTCAGGGGTGCCAGGGAGCACAACCTCAAGAACATAGATGCAGTCATCCCCAGGGACAAACTGGTGGTGATAACGGGCGCCTCAGGTTCAGGCAAGAGCTCGCTTGCCTTCGACACGATATACGCCGAAGGTCAGCGCCGGTATATCGAATCGCTGTCTGCCTATGCAAGGCAATTCCTTGGCCGGATGGAAAAGCCCGATGTAGACTACATCGAAGGATTGAGCCCTGCCATCTCGATCGACCAAAAGGGTCGCTCTCACAATCCTCGCTCTACCGTTGGGACCATAACCGAAATTTACGACTACTTGCGCCTTCTATTTGCCCGCGCCGGCCGGCCTCACTGCCCCAAATGCGGACGTGAGATAATGCGCCAAACTGTCCAACAAATAGTGGATGTCGTGCTATCCATACCCAAAGACAAGCGTATCATGATCCTCGCTCCTTTGGTTAAAGACCGAAAGGGAGAACATGTCAATGTATTTGAGGACCTGCGCAGGAGAGGCTTCGTCAGGGCGCGCGTGGATGGTCGAGTACACGACCTGTCAGACGATTTCGACCTGGATAAGAACAAACGCCACACTATCGAGGTAGTGGTGGACAGGCTGGTGGTCGGCCATGAGGAAAGCAGCAGCCGCATCGCCGATTCTGTGGAGACGGCGCTCAAGTTGGGAGAAGGAGTGGCGCAGGTATCAGTCGTGGGGGGTGAGGAAACACTATTCTCTGAACACTTTGCCTGCCCGAACTGCAATGTTAGTCTCGGCGAGGTATCTCCCCGCACTTTTAGCTTTAATAGCCCTCACGGCGCCTGTCCGGCGTGCAGCGGCCTGGGCATCAAGTTGGAGGTCGACCCGGACCTGGTGGTGCCAAACAAGCGGTTGACGTTGGGTGAAGGCGCAATTCAGCCGTGGGCGCGCTCTGGCGTAATGGGGTCATGGTACTCCGGGATGCTGGAGGCCCTAGCAGCCCGCCACGGCTTCTCCATGGATAAGCCGGTAAGTCAGCTGACAGAAGAGCAGATGAGATTGGCGTTGTATGGCGATGGCGACGGTACTTTGCACGTGCACTACCGGAACCGTCACGGCTTACGGCGTGACTACTGGACCAGATTTGAAGGTGTCGTCCCGAACCTTGAGCGCAGACACAGGGAGACGGAATCCGACTATGTTCGTGAGGACATCGAACGATACATGGCCTCGCGGCCCTGCCTAACGTGCCAGGGCAAGCGCCTCAAGCCCGAGTCTCTGGCTGTGAAAGTGGACGGCAAGGACATAATGGAAGTGGCTGCCCAATCTGTGAATGAAGCGCTTGACTGGGTAGAGAACCTGGTTGGGGCCAGGGGTAACCAACCCGTGTTAACCGAGCGCGAGATGGTGATAGCTGAGCAAATAGTGAAGGAGATACGCGCACGGCTCGGTTTCCTGCGTGACGTGGGACTTGAATACCTGAGCCTCGACCGTGCTTCGGCTACCCTGAGCGGCGGCGAGGGGCAACGCATACGCCTCGCCACGCAGATTGGCAGCGGCCTGATGGGGGTGCTGTATATCTGTGACGAGCCCACTGTTGGACTGCATCCGGCGGACGACTACCGTCTTATCAGTACGCTTAAGAACCTGAGGAACCTGGGCAATACAGTGCTGGTGGTGGAGCACGACGAGGCAATGATGCGTGCCGCAGACCATATTATCGACATGGGCCCAGGTGCTGGTGAACATGGCGGCCGCATAGTTGCCACGGGCACCCTGGAAGAGATCATGGCAAACAGCAACTCGGTGACCGGGCAATACCTCAGTGGGGAACGCAGAATCCCGGTGCCAGAGAGACGCCGCCCGAGAAACGGACAAACCCTGGAGGTCCTTGGAGCACGCGAGAATAACCTGAAGAACATAGATGTGCATATTCCCCTTGGCATTCTCGTGTGCATCACCGGTGTATCCGGCAGCGGCAAGAGTACTCTCGTGAACGAGGTGCTGTATAAGCGGCTCGCCCAGGAGTTCTACAGGGCCAAGGAACGCCCGGGGCGATGTGACGAAATACGAGGATTGGAATACATCGACAAGGTCATTAACATCGACCAATCGCCTATCGGCAGAACACCGAGAAGCAACCCGGCTACGTATACCGGCACATTCACACCGATTCGAGAGCTATTTGCTAGTGTTCCTGAGGCAAAGATGCGAGGCTATTCGGCCGGCCGCTTCTCCTTCAACGTACGCGGCGGGCGTTGCGAGGCGTGTCAGGGAGAAGGTTACGTGCAGATAGAGATGCAGTTCCTTCCTGATGTTACCGTGCCCTGCGAGGTCTGTAAGGGCCAACGCTACAACCGGGAAGCCCTCGAAGTAAAATTCAAGGGGAAGAATATCGCTGACGTCCTCGACATGACAGTTGAGGAGGCAATCGCTTTCTTCGAGCACTTCTCGCGCATAAGGAATAAACTGGAGACCCTGAGAGATGTAGGACTCGGGTATATTAGGCTCGGACAACCGGCACCCACGCTTTCCGGCGGTGAGGCGCAGCGAGTGAAGCTTGCAGGTGAGCTATCACGGCGGCCCACGGGCAAGACGTTGTATATACTGGATGAGCCGACGACAGGCCTGTCGTTCGCCGATGTCGAGGCGTTGCTTGGCGTGCTGCAGCGGTTGGTATCCACCGGGAATACGGTCGTGGTAATCGAACATCATCTAGACGTGATCCGGAACGCGGATCACATCATCGACCTTGGGCCTGGAGCCGGAGAGAAGGGTGGGCAGGTGGTGGCTACGGGAACGCCTGAGGAAGTAGCGGCGACTGAAGGATCGTCGACGGGGAAGTACCTGAGATGTTCCTTGGGCAACGGCGGAGTGCAGGTCCCGGTAGGCCGCTAGAAACCTGGCCGAAAAGTGGCATGGCGTAGCTACGAGAGATATACTTGGGCAAACGAATCAACCGGGGGTTCAAGCATGCTCGGAGTGCGTTCTGCCCAATAC
>JACPPY010000015.1 GCA_016190755.1 Chloroflexota bacterium
GCAGGTTCGAATCCTGTCCCCTCCGCCATATCTACCAGATACAAGTTACCTCCCTGTTGTGTGCCCAGCGGTTATGTCATCTGAGTGATTTCGTGGCACAACCATGGCAAATCGATCCCAGAGCACCAGGCAAACAAATCACCTTGAGACCTTTCCCGTGGGCTGGCGCTGCGCTAACATTGCTCTTCCGCGGTGCATAGGGCAATTCCGTCCAGCGGGGGACAATGGCAACAAAATCGCATATCGGCAACACGGGTATGGTTTATCATGGATATATGAAAGCTGTCTTGCTCGCGGCTATTTCCTTTTCGCTGCTGACAGCGTCAGGGTGTCTTGCGCCGGCGTCGGGGCCGGTTGGTTCATCCCCAGGCACGGTGGCGACGACAGGCACCTCGGGCCTCTCGAGTGGGTCGTGGACCCGGCTGACACCACTCCCGACCGCTCGAAGTGAGGTGGCTGTGGCTGAATTGGCTGGCAAGATATATGTCATCGGGGGCTTCGGCCCAGGCACTGGCGTAAACGAGGAGTACGACCCGCTCGCGGATACCTGGCGGAAGCGTGCCGATATTCCCCAGCAAGTAGACCACGCAGCGGCAGTTTCCCTTGAGGGCAAGCTCTATGTGATTGGCGGATTCGACAGTTCTTCCGGGCCCGTCGCATCCGTCTGGGTCTATGATCCGCTTACTGACTCGTGGGCCAGGAAGGCAGACCTGCCTACGCCACGTGGTGCTCTCGGGGCTGCTGTTGCTGGCAAAAAGATATATGCTGTCGGCGGCCGCGGTGCGATGGGAGATGTTGGTGCCAACGAAGTCTACGACCCAATCTCCGATACATGGACGGCCCGCGCACCAATGCCAACGCCTCGCGACCACGTGGCGGTATCGGCAGTAAGCGGCAAGATCTACGTCGTCGGAGGCCGGTTTACCACCTTCGCACGGAACACTGGAATCAACGAAGAGTATAACCCGGGAAATGACTCGTGGACATCTCGCGCTTCGTTGCCCACACCCAGGAGCGGCATAGCATCAGCGGTCGTGGCCAACAGGATGTACGTCTTCGGTGGCGAAGGGTCGGAGGGCACTTTCAACCAGAATGAGAACTACCACCCGGCCAGTGACTCGTGGAAGGCTATGCCACCGATGCCCACGGCGAGGCATGGCATAGGCGCGGCGGCAGTGGGCAACCGGATTTTCGTGCTGGCCGGCGGCCCTGACCCCGGTGGCTCTCAAAGTGCACTGAACGAGGCATTTACTGTGCCCGACAGTGACAAATCCTGATTTAGATCATAGTTATGATGCCTCGGAAAACCTGGAATTGGCCAATGCATATCTCTCATTTGATTCTATATCCTCAATGGCGTTGTCCCGACACTCGTTGAGGCGAGACTAGCGCGAGGAAAGTTTCGTCCCCAGCTTAGTTTCGAGGTGCCTTACGGGACGGGCGGAGTTGGGATGATGGCGACTGCTGGCGATCTGAACAACGGAATATTCTGTGTTGGTGATGTCACGGAGCAGGCTTTTTCGCCAGGTAAGGCTCCAGCTGTCGGGCTATTTGTTCGTTGTTGGCGTTCACCACCTTTAGGAGCGAGATCACCAGTACCGGGAGGAAGTCCTCCGGCGCAACAGACCTCAGCTCGGCCACAGCTTTTTCCATGGCGGCCTCGTCGGAGGGGAATTCGCCGAGGCTGGTACGTACAGCACGCTCGCGCAGTATCTTCACGTCTCTGATGCTGGACTGAAGACCCAGGGCAAACATGCAACACAATTCATCTCTGGATAAGCCCAAGCGCACGTTTCATGTCTCCTTTTCCTGACCAGACTTGGCCGATATCATAACAGAAGTCAGGGCTGCCGTCCCGTAGCGAAAACTATTACGTGCTCACCTAACAGTCCTATGTAGACCAGCGCTTACCTCTGACGAGCTCAGCACACAACTTTCTTCACCGGGCGCCGTACGCCCCAAGCTCCCTACGTGACTGGATACTGGCGCGTTGGGCCGCGTATAATGCGGCGGCTTGCGTCCAGACGGGGTCGATTAATAGGGAGACAAAATGAAGGTCCACGAATACCAGGCCAAGGCTCTCATGGCCCAGTTTGGCATTCCTACGCCTCATGGTGAGGTGGCTGCCACTCCGGCCGAGGCCGCTGCAATTACCGGGCGGTTGGGAGGCAGATCAGTTTTGAAAGCCCAGGTGTACGCAGGAGGCAGGGGAAAGGCAGGCGGAATAAAGGTCGCCAACTCGCCCAAAGAGGCTGAAAGTCTGGCCCGGCAACTGCTCGGCACCAGGCTCGTCACACATCAGACGACACCTGAGGGCTTGCCAGTCCAAAAGCTGCTGGTAGAGCAAACTATAGATATTCATGATCAGGCATATCTGAGCATCGTAGTGGATAGCTCCGCACGCATGCCGGTGATAATGGCAAGCGCGGCAGGCGGAATAGAAATCGAAGAGGTTGCGTCCAAGAGCCCAGAGAAGATACTAAAAGTGCACGTCGACCCGGCGACCGGCTTCCAAACATACCTCGGGCAGAAGCTGGCATACGGCATGGGCATGGACAAGGAAAGCGCGCGAGCGACGGCCGCACTAATAGGCAACCTGTACAGGTTGTTCGAAGCGAAAGACTGCTCCCTTGCCGAGATAAACCCGCTTGCTGTTACCAATAGTGGAAAGATCCTGGCAGTCGATGCAAAGCTTAACTTTGACGATAACGCTCTTTTTCGGCACAAGGACATCGAAGCGCTGCATGATACGGCCCAGGAAGACCCGAGAGAGGTACAGGCCGAGGCCTGGGGGGTGAAGAACTATGTCAAGGTCGACGGCTCTATCGGCTGCATGGTGAACGGGGCTGGCCTGGCTATGGCGGTCATGGACCTGATAACCCTTTCCGGAGGCCGACCGGCGAATTTCCTCGATATCGGCACGGCGAACAACCCCGACCGCGTGGTTAACTCTTTCAAAATATTCCTGTCCGACCCGGATGTGAAGGCCATACTGGTGAACATCTTTGGGGGAATAGCCAGGGTGGATGTCATAACGCGGGGTATCGTCGAGGCGCACAAGCAGATGAAAGTGAATGTTCCGGCGGTAATCCGGCTGGCTGGTACGAATGTGGAAGAAGGTAAACGCATCCTCAAGGAATCTAACCTCAAGTACATCGAAGCGAGTGACTTCCGAGACGCTGCTGTGAAAGCAGTGAGGGCTGCCAGAGGAGGCTAGGGACTTGAGCATACTGATCGACCGGAACACAAGGCTTCTGATACAGGGTATCACGGGAGAAGAGGGCAGCTTCCACGCCGAGCGCTGTCTCAAGTATGGGACCAAGCTAGTTGCAGGGGTCACCCCTGGCAAGGGTGGCACAAAAGTGCTCAATGGGGTGCCCGTATTCGATACGGTTGATCGCGCCGTCAGGGAAACGGAGGCAAATGCCAGCCTTATCTTCGTTCCCGCGCCTTGCGCGGCAGATGCCATTCTTGAGGCGTCTGATGCTGGCATTGGCGTAGTTATTTGTATCACAGAGGGCATACCTATATTGGACATGGTGAAGGTCCATCGCCACATAGCTGGCACAGGGATACGGCTTATAGGACCTAATTGCCCTGGCGTAATATCGCCAGGGCAATGCCTGGCGGGCATAATGTCCGGCGACATACACCTTCCGGGCAACGTGGGTGTCGTGTCCCGAAGTGGCACGCTGACCTATGAGACCGTGGCACAGCTCACCCAGCTCGGCATCGGGCAAAGTACCTGTGTCGGTATAGGCGGAGACCCTTTGCCCGGCAGTACATTCGTGGACATGCTCAAGCTGTTCGACAGGGACACCGACACGAAGGCCGTGGTGCTGATAGGAGAGATAGGCGGCTCACTGGAACAGGATGCCGCGGCATACATCAAGGCCGGTTTCAAGAAGCCGGTGGTGGCCTATCTTGCTGGAGGCACTGCACCCTCCGGCCGGCGCATGGGACATGCCGGGGCAATAATAAGCGGTGCTTCCGGGCGAGCTCAAGACAAGGCTGCGGCATTGAGTGCTGCGGGCGTTGCTGTTAGCCCAAGCCCTGCCACAATTGGCGAGACCATGAAGAAGGTACTCGACGGCCTCCAGTGAACTCTGACCGGGGTACATTGCACAGGTCAACGCCAGTTACTTCTCAACGCGGACCTTGTTGAGCAGCGGCATCCCCATAGACGTGACGATGTAGTCCTTCACGTACGGCTTGACCAGAATATAGCTCCGGCCGAAGAAGAGCGGCAAAACGGCGGCATCGTCCACTATCATCTTCTCCGCTTGCTGGTACATGGAAAGCCTCTTCGCCTGGTCTTGTTCCACCGCAGCCTGGTCGAGCATTTTGTCCAGAGCGGAATTGGCGTATTCGCCGGTGTTGTTTTCGGCACCGCTGTGGAAAAGTAGGTCCAGGAAGTCCTGCGGGTCGGGATAGTCCGCGATCCAAGACATATCGAAAAGTTGGTCTTTTTCCTGGCGGAGATTATATGAGAGTATGTCGGGCTCGAGTTGCCTGACCTTGACTTCAACTCCCAGATTGCACCGCCACTCTTCAATCGCTCCTCCGAGAAGTCCGGATATGGCATTGCCATACCCTGAGGTGGTGAATACGATCGGAGGCAGCCTGGAAACATCGCCGTACGTGGAACTTGAGATAAGCTGTTTGGCCTTGACTGGATCGAAGCGTAATCCGGTTAGTGAACCATCGTACCCGGGGATTCCGGGCGGCAGGATCCCATATGCCGTCTGCACAGTGTCCAGTGTGGAAAGCTTGACCACTTTGTCCTTATCCAAGGCTAGGGTGAAAGCCTGGCGAACCTGGGGGTCATCGAATGGAGGCTTGGAGGCGTTGAATCCAAAGTAGGAGAAGCTCAATTCGGGATTGACTCGCAGTTCCTTGCTTATCGGGTTGCCGGGGTCAGTCACCATGCCGATGTATCCGCCGCCAGTGTAGACGACGTCGATGGCGCCCTGCTGGTACATGGACATTGGATCACCCGCCAGTAGTTTGAACACCACCTCTTTCACCCTTGCCCTATCACCGTAGTATGTGTCGTTCCGCTGCAACGTAAGAAGCTGGTCCTTTTTCCACTCCTTCAGTTTGAAAGGACCGGTCCCAACAGGACGCTGAAACCAATCTGAGCCACCATCCACATTGGTCTTCTGGACCACAAACGACGTCGGATAGGACATCTTGGCCAGGAAATAAGTCTTTGGCCCGTCTATGGTGACCTGCAGCGTAGAGTCGTCGATCGCACGAACACCAGCCAGGTCAGGTGTTCTTCCTGACAACACATCTGCAGCCCCAACTATATCTATCAGGTATGTCCCTGCGGTGTGTGACTTTGTGGCCGGATTCAATGCCCGTTCCCAGGAATACTTGAAGTCGGCGGCCTTCACCGGTTGCCCGCCATGGAACTTTACGTCCTTTCGAAGTGTGAAGGTGTATGTCTTGCCGTCGTCGCTCCTGGCAACCTTCTCAGCAATGTCGGGCACTATGTTCAGGTTCTCATCCAGCCTGACTAGGCCGCTGAAGATCTGCACCACATACGTGGCCGATGTTGCCTCGGCGGCGACTGCCGGATCAAGCGTGATAGGTCCTGTATCGTATACGTTCAACGTACCGTTCGGCGCGACTGTGGGCGTAGTGGCGCCCACAGGGCCTACAGTGCCTGTCCTTGTGGTGGTCTCGTTGCCCTGGCACGCTCCGGCAATGGCCGCGAGCACCAAGGATAACAGCAACACTGTTATAACAAAGAATGAGAAACGGGACCTCAGCACCCTCATAGGGGTCTCCTTCACTGACTGGCTCATAATAAACCTTTGGCTTTCATGCTGGTGTATGTGGAGTCGCATACTATCAAGTGGTCGAGCACCTCAATGCCCATTATCTTGCCCGCGTCGACCAGCCGCCTGGTCATTTCAATATCATCTTTTGATGGTTGCGAGTCGCCTGACGGGTGGTTGTGAACCAGTATGACCGATGCAGCACTGGCTAGCACAGCGGGCTGAAATACCTCTCTCGGGTGTGCAAGGCTGGAGTCGAGGCTTCCCTGTGATACCGTCGTCATGCCCAGGATGTGGTTCCGTATATCCAATTGCAGCGTGAGGAAGCATTCCTTCCTCTTTCCTTTGACCACGGACCTGGCATAGCGGACGACGTCTTCGGGACCTTTCACTGTAAAACGGACACAATTCTCGTCGGGTTTCTCCAGCCGGCGGTTGATCTCATATATGGCTTTTATCTGGCAGGCCTTGGCCATACCGATTCCGGCAAACCGCTGAAGTTCTTCCAAGGGGGCGTTAACCACTCCCCGTAACCCGCCAAATTGGTTCAACAGCTTTTGCGCGACCACCATTACCGACTCACCCCTGGTACCTCGTCCCAGCACCAGCGCCAGCAGTTCAGCTTCATGGAGTGCCTCCACTCCGAGGTTGGCAAGCCGTTCACGCGGCCTTTCTGAGACGGGCATATCACGCACGGTGAATTGCGCCCGGACAGTAGAGGTACTAGAGATACTGTTCTTCCGGCTCGACATTTCTGATACCTCCACTAAGCTGGTACCAACTGAGGCACGAGGCGTGCGGTCGGAGCAGGTGACAACCCCAGGCTGGCGCGCCATAGGGTATCCAGACCCGACTGGTCGAAACCATACACTTGCTTGAACGCATCGTCGTAGCCGCTTCCTTGTCGAAACACATCCAATAGCTGGGACATCCTGTCGCGACCATAGCGTTGAATAAGGAATGCCACCAGACTGTAGCTCTCAGCATAGGATAGGTAGGCCTGTTCAGGTATGGCAGAGAAGGGACTAGAGAGCGTGCGCACCGAGATCAGCCTGTTCTGGGCGATGGCCTTGTCAAGCAACGCCTTATCGTCCGGGCTCATGTTTCCTTCACCGTAGACGGCAAGGCCTTCATCCAGCCAGACAGGCAGACCAGCACCGTAGCTGTTGAACGTGATGCCGTGTATAAGCCAATGGACAAGCTCATGGGCAAGGGCCCTTTTGCCCCAATCCACCTGTGACTGTGAGATACCGATAGCAATTACATCGAAGCCAACGAACGTCACGCCTCCGGTCCACTCCTGTGGATAGACGAGTGCGCCGCGCAGATCGGTCGGATTTGCATATATGTATATTCTGACCTGTCTCCTGGGTCGCGCACCGGTATCTTTGGCAAGCCGTTGCAGTGCCTGCTGGGTGCTGGACATCAGGTCGTTTATGAAGGACTGGCTTCCCTGGTACCAAAGCAGGGTCACGGCGCCCTCAGAAATGGACTGCCATCTGTAGCGACCGTCGTCGAAGTTCATGACTGAAGTGGGAGAATCTGTACGCTTCCCCGCGATGTCTTCCGCCACCCAGTGGTACTCTATCTTTGCGCCAGGCGGCAGACTGGACCGGCGCATGTCCCACATCCAGGACGTTTGCACGACAGTCCATGGCGTGAAGGTCGGCCATGCCTCGCTGGCCACATCGGCATAGTTTTGGCGGGTGACCTTGTACTGCAAGCGCAGCTTCACTATGTCCGTGTCACTTTCGGCCCTGACCTTGAACTCGATACCCATAGGGAAGGACGACTGGACCGAGCTGTCGATCTTGATATCACCTAGCGCCGCTGACGACAAATACACGGGCATTACTGACGGCAAGATCAGTATTAGCAATGCGGCAAGGGATAGTAATATCCTGGGCATCTTCCTCATTTGCCGGCTCCTATCTTAGATCGGAGATATGCTTCCACGAAGCTATCGATATCGCCGTCCAGGACGGCGGACGTATCGCTCGTCTCGTATCCAGTACGATGGTCTTTCACCATATGGTAGGGATGCAATACATAGCTTCGTATCTGGCTGCCCCACCCTGCATCTATGCGCTCGCCCTTGAGTTTGGCCTTTTCCTCCGCCTTCTTTTTCACTTCTAACTCGAGAAGGCGAGCATAGAGTATGTGCATTGCCACCTCTTTGTTCCGCAGCTGCGAGCGTTGACTCTGGCAGCTAGATACAATGCCCGTGGGTATGTGGGTAATCCGCACCGCGCTGCTGGTCTTCTGCATGTGCTGGCCGCCCGGGCCACTGGACCGGAACGCTTCCAGCTTGAGGTCGGCTGGGTCGATTTTGACATCCACTTCCTCGGCCTCCGGTAGTACCTCTACCAATGCAAAGGACGTATGGCGTGCGTGGTCGGAATCAAAAGGCGAAAGCCGGACCAACCGATGCACACCATGCTCCGATATAAGGCGACCATACGCATGGTTCCCCCTGATTTCGATAATAACACTTTTTATGCCGGCCTCGGGGCCAGGGGATGTATCGAGGACCTCCGTCTTGTATCCATGTCGCTCTGCCCACCGCAGGTACATGCGCAGTATCATTTCAGCCCAGTCCTGGGACTCCGTCCCACCGGCCCCGGCATGGACCGCAAGCATGGCATTTCGGCTGTCCAATTCGTTCTGGAAGAGCAGTTCAAACTCCATCTCGGCAAGACGAACGACAGCCCCAGCGGTTTCCTTCTCCACATCGGCCATAAGAGAAGAGTCCTTCTCCTCGCTGGCCAAACTCGCAAGTCCCGAGAGCTCAGTCAGCTTCTTGTCGATGTCCCGCCATGCCCCAACAGTTTCCTTTTCTGCGGCGAGACGGCTCATGGCGGCCTGCGCGCTCTTCGCGTCCTGCCAGAAATCCGGCCTCGTTGTTTCCTGTTCCAGCGTAGCTATTTCTTTTTCGCGTTTAGCTATGTCAAAGACGCTCCATTATGTCATGTGCTCTGCCCTGCAACTGACTCAGTGTCTCTTGAACTGCATCCATCTTTCGAAAGAATCCTCCTGTAGGCGGTGCATAAGCGCCGGCGTTTCCGGCTATCTATTCTGGTCTGGCACGACTACGCTCCCGCAGCAGCTGCGCCGTTCGGCTCAGGCAACCGGCGCGTTGAGGCGAGGTGGGCCAAACGCGTCGGCTCCGGCAGCCTGTACCCACGACAGCACTCCAGTGTCCAACGGATTGCCACTGGCAGGTCCACCTTGTGTCCGATAGACACATATATTGGGGTCGTACGCTTCTTGGTCCGTAAGGCGGCTCCCACTACTTCTTCCTTATCCACAAGTTCAGCCCACGAACCGGCCTCTTCTCCGACAGGGCCATGATGGCCGCATAATACCGACTTGGCGCAGCCAATGGTCGGAATATCCAACACTAGGCCCAGGTGTGAAGCCAGCCCCAACCGACGCGGGTGGGCAATACCTTGACCATCCACCATCACAAGATCCGGTTTCAACATTAGGTCTTGCCATATTTCAAGAACCAATGGCACCTCCCTATAGGACAACAGGCCTGGGATGTAGGGGAACGCGGCTTTCCCCTGCCGAGTTTTGACTTCGACCGTCTTGAGTGTAGGATATTCGAGTACTACAACCGCCGCAAGACCCGTATCATCGAGGTGCCGGTAAGAGACATCCACACCGGCGACTAACCTTGGTATGCCTATCTCATCACGTCTGGAGACCGAGGGCGCCAACCTGCGCTGTACTTCGCGGGCTTCAGCCGGGCTGAGGTCCCAGGCATGTAATTGTCTAATCTGTGGCTTGTTCATATCGGAGCTGTGGCCGCGTGAAACGCCGGCCGAGGTCTCGGGCCTCTACGCGCGACTAATGGCCGGAAGGCGTCGTGAAGCCATTCTATCACATTGGCGCAGAATGAAGCGAACGTGAAAGAGGTTACGCATAGCGGACCATCTGCCTGCCCGTCAAAGGCGTCTCTGCCAGTGGTACAGATATTACCGATAGTGGCCATCTGGAAACGATCGTGACACGTGACACGTGACACGAATTCGTAGCGCAGTATTGCGCCTGCGTGGGGTGCATGCTATAATCTTCTTTCGGTTGATTTGCCCGAGGCGATTAAGCACTTGTTGACTCAGTTCGGACAGATAGCGCTCTTCATACTGGTCATAGTCCTGTTCATCTCCGCTTTGCCCATAGCCGCTTTCATCTTCAGGCTCATCGGCCTTGCCCCGCACAAACCTACTCAAGTGAAGACTTCAACGTATGAATCCGGCATGGAAACAGTGGGTAAGAGCTGGATCCAGTTCAACGTCCGATACTATACATACGCGCTTATTTTTGTTGCACTCGACGTAACGGCCATTTTGCTGTATACCTGGGCGGTTGACTTGAAGAGCCTGGGTGCAGCCGGCCTTGGTGTGGCGCTGGTGTTCATAGCCATACTCGCCGTCGGATACCTGTACACATGGAAGAAGAAGTTCCTGGAATGGAAGTAGAACAAGCACCCGCTGTATATTCGAGCCATGGCTTGAATGTGGCCGAAGGCGCAGAGATCGAGCGGCTGCGCTCAACCAATGTTCAGCCGATGCCGGACCCGAGCGAATGGCTCGATGAAGAGGACATAACAAAGAACATACTGCTCAGCACGGTTGAAAAGGTTGTTCACTGGGGACGACACTACTCCACATGGCCGGTGAACTTCGGCCTTGCGTGCTGTGCCTTTGAGATGATCTCTCTGGCCGTATCTCGTTTCGATATCTCTCGTTTCGGCATGGAACTACTGCGCGCCTCACCGCGGCAGGCTGACCTGATGATTGTGGCCGGCACCGTCACGTGGAAGATGGCGCCCGCCGTACGTCGCATTTACGACCAGATGCCTGAGCCTAAGTGGGTGCTTGCCATGGGCGTGTGCGCGATAAGCGGAGGCACATTCCGGGAGTCCTATAGCGTCGTGCCGGGAGTGAACCATATTGTGCCGGTAGACGTATACGTCCCGGGATGCCCTCCGAGGCCTGAGGCCCTTATGTATGGACTGATGAAAATACACGAGAAGGTCATGTCCCAGCGGGCGACGGATACTCTCAAGGTTCCCCTGATTGGAGGGCCAAAGAGCTCATGACGGTTGCTCTGTCCGGCAAGGTTGTGGCTGAGGAACTGTCAAAGGCCATGCCAGGAGCAGTGGTGTCGTCAGACGAAAAATGTCTCCTTGTGGACGGCGCCAGCGTGCGCGAAGTGGGGGAATGGCTGAAGACCTCGCAGTATGTCTTCGACTACCTGGCAAACCTCACCTCAGTAGACTATGTAGACTTCTTCGAGGTCATTTACAACTTGGTCTCTCTGCGCCATAACCACAGTCTCACACTCAAGACGCGCTGCTACGAGCGCGAGAACCCGTCTGTCCCGTCAATGACGCCTGTCTGGCGTGGAGCGGAACTCCAGGAACGTGAAGTATACGACTTGATGGGTATCTCCTTCGAAGGGCATCCTAACCTGAAGCGAATCTTGCTATGGGAAGGGTTTGCCGGGCACCCGTTGAGGAGGGACTACCTGTGATGGAAGTGCGGACAGAACCGTTCGTCCTCAACTTGGGCCCGCACCATCCGTCTACGCATGGTGTGTTCCGCATGAGGGTTACCTTCGACGGTGAGGTAGTGACCGATGTGGAGCCTATGTTCGGGTATCTGCACAGAGGTATCGAAAAGCTCGCCGAGGGCCGTACCTATACCCAGATCATACCTCTGACGGACAGGCTGGACTACCTTGCAGCGATGAGCAACAACTGGGGTTACGTCATGGCTGTGGAGAAGCTGGCCGGTGTGCCGGTTCCGGAGCGGGCAGAATATCTCAGGGTAATCTGCGGGGAGCTTATGCGCATCGCCAGCCACGCCCTGGCTACCGGGTTTTTGATTAATGAACTGGGCGCCTTCTTCACGCCGCTCATGTATATGTATCGGGAACGAGAGAAGATACTGGACCTGTTCGACATGCTCTGTGGCCAGAGGCTCACCTATAACTACATGCGTATAGGTGGCGTGAGCCACGATGCTCCGCCTGAGTTTTTCCCAGCTGTGAAGCAGTTTGTTCGGGAAATGCCGAGCTACATTGACGAGTATGAGGGTCTTATAACCACCAATGAGATAGTCTTGAGCCGTACCAAGGGCGTCGGGGTACTGCCACGTAACCTGGCCATTAATGCTTCGGCCAGTGGGCCATTCCTGCGGGCCAGCGGCGTGCAGTGGGATCTGAGGCGTAAAGACCCATACTCCATTTATGATCGGTTCAAGTTCGACATTCCCACTGGACAGAATGGCGACGTTTACGACCGGTATTGGGTCCGAATAAATGAAATGCGCCAGAGCGTTCGCATATTGGAGCAAGCGCTGGCGGACATCCCGAAGGGCGATCACCGTTCACGTGTACCACACCTGCTGCGCCCGCCCGTGGGTGAGGTCTACGGGCACATCGAAGCACCACGTGGAGAGCTCGGGTATTACCTGGTGAGCGATAATTCTATCGCTCCGTACAGGTTCCATGTGCGGCCGGCAACTATGATCAACCTGACGACGCTGCGGGAACTGGCTGTTGGGTGGAAGCTCGCCGACCTGATTGTGATCTTCGGTAGCATAGACGTCGTTTTAGGAGAAATAGACCGATAATGGCTCCGTTACCTCAAAATCCGGGTGGACATAGTGCTGTACTACAGCAGGCCCTGCCGCCTGACTGGCCGCTGGGCAACCCGTGGCTCCATTTCATCACTTTCACGATCATTGCCATCGCGTTCGGAATGCTGATGATAATCGCATTCATCTATGTGGAACGCCGCGGCGTGGCCAGATTCCAGATCAGGCTTGGACCTAATCGTGCCGGACCTGAGGGCCTGTTCCAGGCCTTTGCGGACCTTATAAAGCTATTGCTCAAGGAGGACATAGTCCCGGCCAGGGCAGACAAGCTGGTGCACTTGATGGCCCCAATTATCGCGACTGTCCCGGCACTGGCGATCTTTGCAGTTGTACCTATTTTCGGGAACGGGGCGCTATTCGCCGACCTCAACGTGGGCCTGCTGTATGTGGTCGGAATCTCTTCTATCGGTGTCGTGGGCGTGTTTATGGCTGGCTGGGGCTCCAGCAACAAGTATGCGTTGATCTCGGCAATGAGAGGTGTCGCCCAGATGGTCAGCTATGAGATACCGCTCGTGCTGGCCGCGCTGGGTGTAGTGCTATTTGCCGGCAGTCTGTCCTTAAACACGATCGTAGATCAGCAGGGCATACCATACTTGCTGCTTCAACCGCTGGCTGCAGTGATCTACTTCCTGGCTATGTCGGCGGAGACCAACAGGTCGCCATTCGACCTGCTGGAGGCCGAGTCGGAGATCATTGCCGGCTATCACACGGAATACTCCGGAATGAAATTCGCACTCTTCTACGTGGCCGAGTACGGGCATGCAGTCGCGGCTAGCGCCCTTTTCTCCACGTTCTTTCTGGGTGGGTGGAAAGGACCATTCCTGCCGCCGGTGCTGTGGCTGATGATCAAGATGCTGGTAGTGTTCTTCGTCGGATTCTGGGTACGGGCCACCTTGCCGAGACTGCGCGTAGATCAACTCATGGGCTTTGCCTGGAAGGGGCTTCTGCCGCTTGCCGTGATAAACCTCGTGATCACGGCCATTGAAGTACTGTTCTGGCCGACGCAGTCCATGTGGCCATTAGTGCCGGTCAATATCGTCATTGCAGTGATTCTAGTGCTCCTGTGGTCAAGGATATTTACCCTCGGTGGAGGTAAAATCGAGGTCAAACAGGGCAGGGTAGAGGTCAAAGGTGCCAAAACAGTCGAAGTTAAGGTTTAATAAGTTCGGTTCCGGCATACTTAAGGGGATGTCGGTTACCATGAAAAACTTGCTCGGGCGAGCGATAACCACCTCGTACCCGGAGCATAAGCTGGTGGTTTCAAAACGGTTCCGAGGGAATGACTTCGTGTGGTATCCCGACAAGTGTACCGGTTGTGCCACCTGCGCCAAGAGTTGCCCGCAGGGAAACGTAAAGGTCGTTACCAAACGTGGCGAAGAGAATGCCTACGATGTGGAAACATTCGAGATAGACACCGGGCGATGCACATTCTGTGGCCTATGTGTTGAATCTTGCCCATACGATGCGCTATGCCTGGGCCGCGAATATGAGCTGGCCCAGTACCGCCGCGGCGGCTTGGTACTGTCCAAGAAGGACTTGCTTGAGTCTGAAGCGAGACAGCCGAGCGGTTACTTCAGGCCGAAGATCGAAAAGAAATTGCCCAAGCAGACTTTGCTGCTGGAGCGTGCCGGACGCAAGAAATCGAAAAATGGGAGTAGTGCGTAAGTGGCGCTGGATATCGCTTTCTGGATACTGGCGGTGGTCTCGGTGTTTGCAGCCCTGGCCGTAGTGCTGCTACGCAACATATTTCGGGCGGCGCTTTCCATGATGGTGTGCTTCCTGATGGTGGCAGGCCTCTACGCCACTCTGGGCGCAGACCTGCTCGCCGTTGTTCAGGTGATAATCTATATCGGCGCGATATCCATACTCATTATTTTGTCCATCATGTTCACGCGTGATGTCTGGCAGGCAAGCTCTTCCAGCGTAGTTGGTCTGCCGGCCATAGTCGCCTCTGTACTCTTTGGTGGCGTCGTGATTTTCCTGACACTAAACAGCAGGTGGCAGACTGCGGCACCTGCTGCGCCGCAGCCTACAACTAGCTCTTTGGGCGCCTCACTCTTCGGTCAGGCAGGCTATGCGTTGCCCCTTGAGATATCTGCCGGACTTCTGCTGGCCGCGGTTATCGGTGCAATGGTACTGGTAAGAGAAAAGTAAGAGTATGCTGATGAAAAAGAGAGGCATGGCATGACAGTCGGACTACAACACTATGTCGTCCTCTCGGCTATCCTGTTCAGTATTGGCCTTTACGGAACTCTCGGCAGACGCAATGCCATCGTCGTACTGATGGGGATCGAGCTCATGCTGAACGCCGCCAACATATCGCTGGTGGCTTTTTCCAGGTACTTAACGCCGCCGGCGCTAACGGGCCAGGTCTTTGCACTGTTCGTAATAGTCGTGGCCGCAGCCGAAGCAGCAGTTGCCCTTGCCATTATTATGACCATCTACCGCAACCGCAGGACAATCGAGGTCGACAAGATCGACCTTATGAAATGGTAGGCTGCCATGTGGACTCAGGTAAGAACAGCGTCCAGCCTCATTGTGGCTGAAACATGGAAGGAAGTTTTCGAGGGTGAGGGCATACCCACGCGCATACTCCCCGACACCAGCAAACCAGGAGTAGGGGAGTTTGCCACGTACAAGATCCTGGTGTCTCAAGAAAAGGCTCACGTAATAGAAGAGATCTTGAGGAAACTATAAATGCCGTATCAACTCGCGTGGTTTATCTGGACACTACCCGTTTTTGCCTTCCTTGCTATCACGCTGGTCTTGCGTCCTTTCTTTAATCACCGGCCACACTGGAGCGCCTACGCTACCATAACCGCTATCGGGGCCGCGTTCGTGCTGTCGATCTGGGCTTTGATAACCGTCCTCCAATCTCCGGACCACTTGCTGGCCGTCCCCAGGATCGAATGGGCGGTGATAGACGGATTCACCATACACCTGGGCCTGCTTGTTGATTCACTGACAGCCATCATGCTGGTGGTGGTCACGGGTGTCAGCCTTCTGGTGCAAATATACTCGCAAGGGTATATGCATGGCGACCCGGGTTACCCCAGGTATTTCGCCTGGATGGCGCTGTTCACCGCCAACATGCTTGGCCTCGTCATGGCAGACAGTCTCCTGTTCATGTACGTCTTCTGGGAAGGCGTAGGGCTATGCTCTTACCTGCTCATCGGCTTCTGGTTCCACAAGAAGTCGGCTGCGGACGCAGCCAAGAAGGCATTCCTGGTCACCCGGTTGGGCGACTTCGGCTTCCTGGCAGGCATACTGACACTATATTTCTCTCAGAATACGTTCGATATCGAGGCTCTCAGGACTGCGGCAGCCGCCGGGGCCATTGCCGGGACCACACTTACGTTGGCAGCCATAGGCATCTTCGCTGGCGCGGCGGGCAAATCGGCCCAGTTCCCGCTTCATACGTGGCTCCCTGACGCGATGGAGGGGCCTACGCCGGTCAGTTCCTTGATCCATGCGGCCACGATGGTTGCGGCAGGCGTGTTCCTTGTGGCGCGGATGTTCCCGGTGTTCGCATACTCCGAGACGGCGTTGAATGTCGTAGCGGGCATAGGGGCCTTCACCGCAATATTCGCAGCCAGTATGGGCCTCGTTGCGAACGATATTAAGCGCGTAATGGCCTACTCCACTATCAGCCAATTGGGGTACATGATGCTTGCTCTTGGCGCAGGCGGCCTGGCCGCGTATGCGTCCGGCGGAAGCCTGCCAATAGAAGAAGCGATATCGTTGGGCGTCGCCGTGGGCATGTTCCACCTGTTCAACCACGCCTTCTTCAAGTGCCTGCTTTTCCTTGGATGCGGGAGCGTGAACCATGCTACGGGGACATTTGACATGCGGTACATGGGCGGGCTGCGCAAGTACATGCCTTTCACCACTCTCACTTTCGTCATTGCGTCGCTGAGCCTGGCTGGCATCTGGCCGCTCTCCGGCTTCTGGAGCAAAGACGAGATTCTGGTCACAAGTTGGAATTACATCCCTGTATGGTTTTATGTGGCGTTGGTGACCGTATTCATGACAGCCTTCTACTGTTTCCGGGCAGTTTTCTTGACTTTCTCCGGCGAATACCGCGGGGGTGAACCGGGCGCACATGTTGCAGCCCACTCAACACCGGGACACGAGCAGTCGCATATGCCGCACGAGTCTCCTCGCGTCATGCTTGTGCCCATGGGTGTGCTGGCGGTGCTATCTATTGTATCCGGCTGGATCAACCTCAGCGGTGGGTTCTCCTCATTCCTGGGCCATTCAGCCGAATCCGAGGGCGGTTGGCTACAGACACTGTTCGGTGTATTCACTCACCCGTTGCCGTTCATATCGCTGGCTACTGCGGCGGCAGGCATCTTCCTGGCATTCGCCATGTATAACAGAAAGTGGGTCTCGGCGACCGCGGTAGGAAGAGCATTTTCTCCGATTTACAAGGTGCTGTACAACAAATACTGGATGGACGAATTGTACCAGGGCATACTTGTGAAGTCGTTCCTGCTGAACGGCCTCTTCAGGGGAGCTCAGGAGATGGACGCTGATGTGGTGGATGGGGTAGCAAACGGTATTGGCAATACTGTTGTCGGCTTTGGCAAGGGTATGCGGCGCATGGAAACAGGTCAACTGCAAGGCTATGCCGTGGCCATTGCCGTAGGATTGGTCGCTATAATGCTCGGCCTGTACTTCTGGACATAGAGGAGTAAGGGGCATTGAACATTCCGTATTTGACGCTGATTCTGTTCCTGCCCGTTGCAGGGGCTATTGTCGTTGCGTTGCTGCCAAAGCCCGAGCAGAAGACCATACGGTCTGTGGCTCTGGTATTCACCCTGCTCTCCTTTTTCCTATCCATAGGTGTCTTCCTGGGATTCGACCGCTCTTCCGCAGCAGGAACCATGCAGTTCGAGGAGAAGCTTAGCTGGCTTCCAGCCATCGGCTCTGCCTATCATCTGGGTGTGGACGGCATCAGCCTAGTCATGATGATCCTGACCACATTAATAGGCGTATTGACGATACTGGTGTCGTGGAAAGTGACTTCGCGTCCGCGGGAATACTTTATATGGCTGCTGGTCCTTGAGACCAGTATCCTCGGGGTATTCACCTCAGTCGACCTGATAATGTTCTTCATCTTCTGGGAAGTAGAACTGGTGCCAATGTACTTCCTTATCTCCATCTGGGGCACGGGCAGAAAAGAATACTCAGCTCTGAAGTACGTGATATACACCATTACAGGCAGTGCTCTGATGCTTGCGGGCATACTCACGTTGTACTTCTCGGTGGGTACTATGGACATGGCCGTGATAGCCCAGACGGACCTGTCCAAAGCCACGACCATCATCCCGTTGGCCGGCATATTCGTGCTCTTGCTCATCGGCTTCGCTATCAAGTTGCCGGTCTTCCCACTCCATACGTGGCTGCCCGATGCGCATACGGATGCTCCGACGGCTGTCAGCGTTGTGCTGGCAGGCGTTTTGCTGAAGATGGGCGGCTACGGGATGATCCGCTTTAATGTCGGTTTCTTTCCTTCCGTGGCGGAAGACGCAGCGCCGATATTGATGGCGCTGGCTGTGGTGAACGTGCTGTATGGAGCGGCGATTACGCTCAGGCAAACGGACCTGAAACGCCTTATAGCATACTCCAGCGTCAGCCATATGGGGCTGGTGCTTCTGGGAGTGTTTGCCCTTACTCCCGTGAGTCTCACCGGTGCAACGCTTCAGATGTTCAATCATGGTGTCGTTACCGGCCTTCTTTTCGCGATGGTCGGCCTAGTGTATGACAAGACACACAACCGCAACCTAGGCAAGCTCGGCGGCTTAGCACGCCAGATGCCTATTGTCGTGGTTGTGTTCAGCATCGCGGGACTGGCATCACTCGGCCTGCCCGGCACCAGCGGGTTCGCAGCGGAATTCCTCGTTTTCGTAGGCAGTTTTACCAGCACTACGGTAACGTCCGCAAGGGTTTTGACGCTCCTGTCTGCCTTCGGTATCGTGCTGACTGCTGGCTACATACTTTGGATGCTTCAGCGCGTGTTTTACGGCCCGCCGAAGGAAGAGTACAATCGTGTCCCGGATGCCGACCGTGTGGAGATGCTCTGCATATTCTCATTTGTCGCGGTGATTGGTCTGATAGGGATATACCCGGCGATACTGACCAACGTCATACAAGTAGGCACGAGATCGCTCACTGTCCTGGTGGGCGCGCCTTGAAATGACCCTCTGCCATGAACATTAGCTGGCATCGAAACTGTGTTGACGGACTTGAATTGAAGGGAGAAGGGAGAGCACATTGAATCTCTGGTTGCTCGCTCCTGAACTGAGTCTTTTCTTTACTGCCGTGGTGGTGCTCCTCCTGGGGCTCGCAAGCTCAAGGAGAGGCATTGTCATTGGAGTGAGCCTGCTGGGTGTTTTGGTCTCCTTTGTGTTTGCGGCGTTCCTCTGGAGTGGCACGCCGCAGGCTACGTTCAACGGTATGCTATCTGTTGACCAGTTCGCTGTATTCTTCAAGTTCATTGTGCTCGCGGCTCTGGTGCTGGTGATACTTGCTTCTGCCGATTACGATTACAAAGTTGAACAGGTCAGGGCAGAGTACTTTACGCTGATACTCATATCCGCTGTCGGGTTGATGTTGCTGTCTTCCGCCCGCGAGTTGATCACGATATATGTGTCACTGGAGATGAGCAGCATATCCCTGTATGTCCTTGCCGGTTTCTTGAGGGACAGAAGATCAAGTGAAGCTGGGTTGAAATACCTCCTGCTGGGCTCGGTGGCATCCGCAACGTTGCTGTACGGGATGTCGTTCGTATACGGGCTAACGGGCAAAACAGAGCTTGGCCAGATAGCATCCGCAATACAGTCCCTGTCCTTAAGCGGTCTCCTCGACAATCCCGCTTTGCTCCTGGGGCTGGTGCTAGTCGCCGGTGGCTTCGGTTTCAAAATTTCTAGCTTTCCGTTTCAGATGTGGGTGCCGGACGTGTATGAGGGAGCACCCACGCCTATTACAGGCTATCTGTCGGTTGCTAGCAAAGCAGCCGGCTTTGCGGCAGTCATGCGCATATTCTACGATGCCTTCGGCGCTCCTTCCTGGTTGGGCCAGAACTGGGGACTTCTGTTCGCAGGACTTTCAATCGCCACGATGACCGTGGGCAATATCGTGGCCACTGCGCAGGCGAACATCAAGCGCATGATGGCCTACTCCAGCATAGCCCAGGCCGGTTACATCATGGTCGGCCTGGCAGCAGTCAGCATGGGTCAGTCTGTAGCTCCCGCTGCACGGAGTGCATTGGCCTTCTTCCTGGCCAGCTACACATTGACCAATATGGGGGCCTTCGTAGCCATAATAGCCTTTTCAAACAAGACCAACTCCGACCTGATCGTAGACTACAGTGGCATGGGCAGACGGGCGCCTCTGCTGGCACTCGGGCTGACATTGTGCCTGGTATCGTTGCTCGGACTACCGCCGACGGCTGGCCTGATTGCGAAGGTATACATATTCAACGCGGCCGTTCAGCAGGGCCTCCTGTGGTTGGTTATCGTTGCCGTGCTCAACACAGTGGTATCAGCTTACTATTACCTACGGGTGGTCAAGTTGATGTGGCTTGGAAACCCGGTATCGGAAGAGCCTGTGCCGTCCTCGGCGGCGCTACGAACCGCCTTGTTTCTGGCATGCGCTGGCATACTGCTTCTCGGCATAGTACCCGATCTGCTGGTGCGCCTGTCCGAGACAGCGGGCCATTCCCTCTTGTAGCTGCCGTTATGTAAAATTTTCGCAGCCGCATAGCTGAATTCGTATCTGGCGCCTTTTGACTTTGCGGAGTCCGTGGACTAGACTTTCACTTGGAAGAATTCAACCTGCGCCTGTTTGGCAGGCCACGACAGTATGTGCAGTAGCGCTTATTCCTCTTTAACTTCGACGGTCTGCAACTCGGGCAGAGGTGGGGAAACTTATCCTGATCATGAGTCGGTGCGATTTCCTATGGTAGCTGATGTTTTTTATCGTATGATCGGTTTTACTCTCTTTGGGCTTCTGGGCTGGGGTGTGGGCGGTGCGTTTTCCTACGGTGCAGGGAAGCTGCTCCTCTGGGGGCTTTTGGCAGGGCTTTTGGGCGCTACGGTAATGCCTTACGGAGCGCGGGCGTTCCAGAGATGGTTGAAAGCATACATGAGTGAGGTGT
Organism: Chloroflexota bacterium; assembly: GCA_016190755.1. Classification (GTDB taxonomy): domain Bacteria; phylum Chloroflexota; class Dehalococcoidia; order JACPPY01; family JACPPY01; genus JACPPY01. Next base: position 20,616 of record JACPPY010000015.1, read on the forward strand.
CCGGGTATACGCTGGTGTCAGTCATGGTGGGGCTTATGGCCGGGCTGCTGATGGCGCTGCTGTTCGCCTTGCCTCTTTCACTACTGCCAGGTGTGGCCGGCAGGGTAGTTCCTGCGGCTGCGGCCATAGTCATGACATATCTTGGGGTATCGTTCATGACGGCCCGATCTCAGAGCCTGGCGGCGGTGTTCGAATCCAGGTCCCGCGCCCAATCTTACGTCCCCACATTGCATGGATCGGTTGATTCCACAAGGGCTATTGTGGATACTTCAGCCATTATCGATGGTCGAATTGCCGACATAGGGCGGGCGGGCTTTGCACCAGGGACACTGGTCATTCCAAAATTCGTCCTGGAAGAATTACAGTACATCGCAGACTCCAGTGATGACTTGAGGCGGCAGCGAGGCCGGCGTGGCCTGGAGATGCTCAACAAGCTCCAAAAAGAAGCTGCTGTGCCCGTGGAAATTGAGGATATTGACTTCAGGGATGTCGATGGGGTTGATGCCAAATTGATCCGTATGGCCAGGGATACGGGGTATCCCGTGGTCACGAATGACTTTGGACTGAACAGGGTTGCGGAGTTGCAGGGAGTCAGGGTACTGAACATCAACCAGTTGGCCACGGCGGTGAAGCCTTTGATCATGCCGGGTGAAGAAGTCGAGATCCGCATCGTCCAGGAGGGCAAGGAGTCGGGCCAGGGAGTCGGGTTCCTGGACGATGGCACGATGGTGGTGGTTGAAGAGGGAAGGCGACACCTCAACAATCGGATCGATGTCGTGGTCACGAGAGTACTCCAGACGACTGTTGGCCGGATGATCTTCGCTCAACTCAAGAACGGTGTCTCCCGTGACAAAGCGGCTAAAGGCTAAACACCCGGCCTCCAAGGCCGTGCTTGTACTGACCGGGGCCGGCGAGGGGCGACGAATGAGTGGTATAGATAAGGTGTTCGCCCCACTCGGCGGGCATCCAGTCGTCTACTGGCCATTGCTAGCAGCCCAGAAATCAGACCTTATTAGTGCCGTTGTTCTTGTCCTTTCTCCACAGAATATCGACCGCGGGCGGGACCTAGCTTATGGATCGCGGTTCGACAAGGTGATGGAAGTGTGCCTGGGGGGCGCCACGCGCCAGGAATCGGTCCACATAGGTTTGAGCAAGCTTCCAGAGTGTGAGTGGGTCATAATTCACGATGCGGCGCGTCCGTTTCTGGATGGGACGCTTATTGAAGATGGGTTGCGCGCGGCGGAGGAAACGGGGGCGGCTATCGCGGCTGTGCCTGTAAAGGATACGATAAAAGTGGCGGGCCTTGACGGCCTTATCGTTCAAACTCCTAGGCGCGATGGCTTGTGGGCAGCTCAGACGCCACAGATATTTCGCTTTGATATAATATCCGAGGCTTATAAGTCTTCGGATGAGGCAACGGATGATGCGTCGTTGGTCGAGCGTGCCGGGGGGCAGGTAAAATTGTATGCCGGCTCATATGAAAACATCAAGATTACCACGCCGGAAGACCTTGCATATGCGGAGCTCCTCTTGAAAAAGAGAGCTCCATGCGCGTAGGCATTGGATATGATGCCCATCGGTTCGCCAGCGGTCGGAAGCTAATCCTGGGCGGTATTGAGCTGCCTTTTGGTGAAGGGCTGTCGGGCCACAGCGATGCCGATGTCCTGGTACATGCCATTATGGATGCCCTTCTGGGGGCAGCAGGCCTTCCGGACATCGGTTTTCATTTCCCACCTGAGGACCCACGCTACGATGGGGCATCGAGCATAGACTTGCTGGCACACGTGAACAAACTCGTTATCAGAGCTGGCTTTTCTATCTCCAACGTCGATGCTACAGTAATTGCAGAGCGGCCGAAGATTGCGCCATTCCTGGACGGCATGCGTAGGGCTATCAGCGGGTCGCTCGAAATTGGACCGGCAAACATAGGAATAAAAGCAACAACCAACGAAGGGATGGGCTTCATAGGTCGAGGCGAGGGAATCGGCACCATTGCCGTGGCAATGCTAACGGAGCGCACCGGAGAGTAGAGTAATATGAAGGTATTCAACACCCTGTCCCGTAAAGAGGAAGTATTTGACGCGGTCGCGCCTGTCAAGATGTATGTATGTGGCGTCACGCCATATGATGACTGCCATCTGGGACACGCCATGAGCTACACGGTGTTCGATACCGTGCGGCGGTATCTGGAATATCGCGGATATCAGGTCAGGCATGTGCAGAACTTCACCGATGTTGACGATAAGATAATCGATCGGGCGGCACACAAAGGCATCAGCATCGCTGAGCTAACAGCTCACTACATCTCACGCTACTTCGAGGACATGGATGCATTGAACATCCAACGCGCCCAGGTGTATCCGAGAGCAACCGAAGAAATCCCCAAGATGCAAGAGGTCATACAGGTGCTGATACAAAAGGGACACGCATATCCCGTCGAGGGAAGCGTTTACTTTCGCGTTGGTCGGTTCCACAACTATGGCCGGCTGAGTGGACGCGATATCTCGCAGATGGAACCGGCGGGGCCACCTGAGCCCGGCAAGGAGAGCCCTCACGACTTCGCCCTATGGAAAGCATCGAAACCCGGTGAGCCGAGCTGGGAGAGCCCGTGGGGAAATGGAAGGCCGGGATGGCACATCGAGTGTACGGCGATGGCCATAAAGTATCTCGGTGCATCGCTCGATATTCATGGCGGCGGTCGTGACCTCATCTTTCCGCACCATGAGAACGAGATAGCACAGTCTGAGAGCTTCACAGGGATTCAACCTTTTGCCCGGTATTGGATGCACAACGGCATGGTCCAGGTCGGCGAACAGAAGATGAGCAAGTCTCTGGGGAACCTCGTTACAGTGCGAGGTCTTCTAGAACGGTATAGCCCAGATGCCATACGTCTGTTAGTACTTGGCACTCATTACCGCAACCCTTTGACCTATACCGATGCGGCTGTCGAGAGTGCCGAGAAAGGTGTGGAGCGCTTGCGGTTGACAGCGCAACGTATTGGTGGATACGGTTCGGAGCTAGACGCCGTGCCCTATCGCCAGGATTTCATAGAGGCCATGGACGCCGACTTTAATACGCCGCAGGCGATAGCGGTGCTTTTTGAGTTGGCCAGGGAGATAAACAAGGCATCGGAAGACAACCACTCGACAAGCCAGGCGCAGGTCATGTTGAAGACGATGGCTGGAGTTCTGGGCCTCACACTGAAAGAGCGCGAAGAACCCATAGACATCCTGCGCCTCACGGAACTGGTGACATCCCTGTCAACCAGACTGGACGCCGCAAACCAGGAGGAGCTCTCGAGGGAGATCAAGGCAGCCAGCGGAAACGGTGCCGGCGAGACAGTGAACCGATTGGTTGAAGCGCGGAGGAAGCTGAGGAGTGTCAAGCAATGGCAGCTTGCCGATGCCATTCGTTCCGGCCTGACAGAGATCGGGATTTCGCTTGAGGACACTCCGCAGGGGACTATCTGGCGGCGCAAGAAGCAAATCTGATATGTTATACTACGCTGTTAGCCCTCATCGTCTAGGGGCCCAGGACGCTGGCCTTTCAAGCCGGTAACAGGGGTTCGAATCCCCTTGGGGGCACCAATCTATCCTTTATTGAAGGCTGCTATCAGTCGCTGTTGCCGGTCTATCTACGGCGTTACGTCGCGCAGGACTGCCCCGGTGCCGAGCTTCTTCCCATCACTTCGAATGCTGAAAAATGTGCCCTCGATCTCGCGTCGCTCGGGCACCTGTACTGTGATTCGGAATTTCCCTTCTCCCGCTTGTGCCAACCTTGGTATTAAGGTCTCTCGCCAATCCCGAGGTTGCACTATGCGGTCGGCTAAAGAGTCGTACCATGCAGCTATTGTCCGGCCCAGAAACTGCTCGCTCGGCATGCTAAACAATTGGCCTGCGGCGCGATTGCAGAAGGTGATCAGACCCTGACAGTCAACGACAATCAACCCTTCGTTCATGCTCTCGACAATAGCCTCAAGTGTTCCCCTCTCGCGCACTACGCTCTCGTACAGCCTGGCATTTTCCATCGCCGCGGCCAGGTGTCCTGCTATGGTCTGTGCCAGTGACACCTCTTCCGGTGAAAAGGGCCTCGGTTTTGATATGCTGGCGAAGTGTATTGCGCCAAGAACACGCCCCCGTGCGATCAAGGGAATAATTAGAAACGAGCGAGCACTCCATGGAAGCGAGAAGTTGTGCTCAGGACTATCCATCAACAGAGAGGCGTCGCCTATAACCAGAGGCAGCCCTTTTTGTATGCTCCTGCCGCCCAGGTATCGCAGATCGAAGTTGAACTTGTATCCAATCGGCGGTCTTTGATTTCCCTCAATTGTCTGGTAGCATGCCAGAACGGTAGCCGACTGACCGGTATCATCGCAAACCGTAATGCCGACCTGCTCCGCCCTGAGGGCCGTAGCGGCCTGGCTGGCTACGTCTGCCAGTATGATGTCCAGATCCGGGGCAATGCTGGTGGTCGAAAGCATTTTGTTAACGGCTTCGAAGCCGTCCACCAACCTGCACAGAGTCGCATCAACCCTCGTATGCAATTGCGCATTATCCACTATGACGGCCACAATCAGCGCCGATGCTTCAAGAAGTATGAGCTCGGTCTCGGAAAGCGACCGCCTGCTTTCACTGCTTATAAAAAGTATCCCCGCGGTACGGCCAGACACAACCAGGGGTAGAGTAATGAATATCTGGCTGCCTCCGTGTGCGAACTGCCCCTGTTGCCGAAAGAAGGCCAGCCCCCGGTCGCTCGCCATCCACAGCTGATGCTCATCGAAGAGCAATCGCCGCGCCACTTGGTCGATGTCCGAGAGGGGTATGGACTGGCCGCTAAGGTATGCGGATGCTGCGCCGCAAACGGAAATCACCTTCAGGTTTGAGCCGCGATCATCCAGCAACGCTACCCCGGCGTCCGCCCCCGGCTCTCCAAGTGAACCGGCGATCTCATCCACCGCCAGGCAAAGCGCGTTGTCCAGGTCGAGCGCGCTGGATAGGAACCTGGACAGATCGTGTATGCGCTTCAGGCCCTCTTCTAATTGTGTTGTAGGGGTTCTTTGTCTGTCATTATGCAGTTTGTTGGGCATACACCTCTCCCTGATTCGCCCTGTTATTTAGTATTTTGCTAAGGATACTCCTTAATAAAGTAACTCTACGAGTTGTTGCTGGTATCAGAATGGTAACAGTGCGGCAACGTTAAAGTGTTTCCCCGGGGCCTGTCACTGGCTGAGGCGTTCCTGAAGAGACATCTTCGAAGTGCATTGTGAGGATCACATCGGCCTGGCGCTCGGTTTCGATAGCAATCTGTCGGCACTCGACGCCGCAGCCGAGGCGTCATCCTATTCTGGTCGGCAGTGACACTGTCGCGGCGCCAGGGACGGTTTTCTGTCCCTTGTCGTTTTCCACCCATATCTCGCACTCGACCAAATTCTGGCCGTCCTTCTGGAACACGCCGGTGACCCTGCCGCCTATTTTCAACTGGTGGTCCGGCACATCCATGCCGCGATGCTGGCACGATATCTTGACCACATTTCCCTGGTCGCCGATCCAGTCGGTCAGCATCTGGCACAAGTATGAGGTCTTCAACTTTCCATGAACTATTATGCCGGGTAGTTTTTGGGCGAGTGCAGCGAAGTGATTGTAGTGTATTGGGTTATAGTCGCCTGAAGCCCCGGCCCACTTGACAAGCTGGACTGGTGTCGGGGTTTTGGTGATCATAGGTACTTCCATGCCTATGCAAACATCTTCGTCATACAACTGGGATGACACTGCTAGCCTCCTTAGCGAATAACCGTTGTGGTTTTAGCCTTAGCCACTACCTGCCCCTTTTTGTTCTTCCATACTGTTTCCCGAACCGCAAATACTAATGTGCCGGCGTTTCCCTGACGTTCGTATACATCTATGAACCTCGTCTGTGCCGTCAACGTATCTCCCACCCTGGTCTGCATGAAATATTCCCACTCCCCACCACCATCCAGCACATCCTTCACCTCCAACTCAAATGGTAATTCGGGCCGCGGGCTGGCCATAAACGAGGAAAGGAACAAGGCCGGGGTTACTGTCATCTCTCTATTCCTGCCCTCTGTTCCCAACCACCGAGGATTCTTGTCTTCAACCGCGTCGAGGAACCTAACGAGGATGGACTTGTCTATATCGATAGTTGTAGAGGTGGGTTCCACCGCAAGCGCCTGTCGCTTCAAGTCCTCTGTGATGAGTGCCATCCGGCGAGTCTCCTTCTTTGTTTGTCGTCTTTGTCCTTGGCGCCGAACAGGCGTCGAAAGGAGCTGGCCAGTATTCTACCATAGCGGATACTGAGGCAAGGGAGAACTGCACTTATGGCTCTAATGGACAGTCAGCGCATGATGCATCTAAACTAGAAAAGGAGCCACGAAGCCTGTTTCGTGATGTGACTCGAAGGACATTCGAGGAATAACTGTTGGAGGTCGTGATGAACGCAACAGACGAGTTGATGAATGACCACCGGACAATTGAGAGGATGCTCACAATACTAAATACTGCGGCGAGCAAAGCTGATGCCGGACAGGATCTGCCGCCGGACTTCTTCACCAAGGTGGTTGACTTCATCCGCAACTTTGCGGACAAAGCTCACCACGGCAAAGAAGAGGACAATCTGTTCCCGGCCATGGAGAAGCGCGGAATCCCTCGCCAGGGCGGTCCTATTGCCGTCATGCTCAATGAGCATGACCTTGGCCGTACATATGTGCGAGGAATGGATGATGCCGGCCATCGCCTCATGAGAGGCGATAGAGAAGCATTGACGCTTGGCGCAAAGAATGCACACGCCTATGCCGACCTATTAGCCCAGCACATTCGGAAAGAAGATAATATCCTGTACGCCATGGCAGACCGGGTATTGAGCCAGTCTGACCAGAAAAACCTCCTTACGAGGTTCTCCGAGATCGACAAAGAGCGTCTGGGACCGGAAAAACGCCAGCAGTATATGTCGCTTTTGGACGAACTCGAACGAGAGTTGAGTATAAAGGCGTAACATGAACCCATTGCTAGTCATTATCCTGGCGGCTGTTCTGGTTGAGTTTGCGTTGGAGACAACGGCAAGCCTTCTCAACCTGAAGGCGTTGCAGTTCGAGCCGCCAAAAGAGCTACAAGATGTCTACAAACACGAAGAGTACCGAAGGTCGCAGGAGTATACCCGGGTTCACACTCGCTTTGAGTTTGTCGTAAGTTCCTTTCACCTGGTCCTGCTGCTCGCCTTTTGGCTCTCCAGCGGATTCAATTGCCTTGACAGGCTTGTGCGAAGCTGGGGATACGGTCCTGTGCCAACCGGACTGATATACCTTAGCATACTCTTTTTGGCTTATGGCCTGATCACGCTACCATTCAACATCTATGGCACATTTGTTATCGAGCAGCGTTTCGGTTTCAACCGGACAACACCCAGGCTCTTCCTGGCGGACCGTGTTAAGGGCCTGGGCCTAAGCCTGTTGCTGGGCGCTCCGCTTCTGGCTGCCATCCTGTCGCTGTTCCAATATGCCGGGCGTTACTCCTGGCTCATGGTCTGGGCCGCTGTGTCTACCACCAGCATCCTCCTCCAATTTGTGACACCAAGATGGATCATGCCCCTGTTCAACAAGTTCACGCCGCTGCCGCCTGGCGAGTTGAGAGATGCCGTATTAGCATATGCAGCTTCAGTGGGATACAAGGTCGATGAGATATTCGTCATGGATAGCTCGAAGCGATCGACCAAATCGAATGCTTTCATGACTGGTTTTGGCCGCACCAAACGGATAGCCTTGTTCGACACACTCATAGCAAACCATGCTGTTCCGGAACTGGTGGGGGTTCTGGCTCACGAGGTTGGTCACTACAAGAAGAGGCATGTGCTGCAAGGCACGGCGGTATCATTCGCCCATTCAGGGTTGCTCCTGTTCCTGCTTTCTGTGCTGTTGAATAATCCGACGCTATACCAGGCGTTTTTCATGGACCAACCATCGATATACACTGGTCTACTATTCTTCGGCCTGCTCTACACACCTGTAGAACTCCTGTTGTCGATCGGACTTCAGGCGTGGTCACGCAAGAACGAGTACGAGGCAGACCGTTTCGCCGTGGCAACAGCACATGACCCTAACAGCATGGTGAGCGCGCTCAAGAAACTTTCCGCCCATAATCTTTCCAACCTCTCGCCGCACCCGTTCTATGCCTTCTTGAACTACTCTCATCCACCACTATTGCAGCGTATACAGGCCCTACAACGAGAGGCCGATAGGCAGAACAAGCAAGAAGCGACTAACCCGGGCCTTGACTTGAGGCGTGTGGCACATATACGTGCCACAGCCCTAATGTCGGGCGTCGCAAGAAGGGGCAGGCGTCAGGCGTCGGGACTGGCAGATACCTCGACCACATCCTCAGTCACCTTGCCGTCTGCTATCCAGAAAGCCCTCAACGTAGGGTGTCCAGAGTCGATGAGGGACACAATCACATAGCGGCACTCAGGCCAGAAAGCCAGTTCCATATCGGTCTTGGAAGGGTAGGCCTCAGTGTGAGTGTGGGAGTGGTAAAACCCGATCAGCTCGCATCCGGCCTTGTCGGCCTCCCTGATGCCCCGTAATATGTCCTGAGGGTCAAGACTGTACCTTGTCGGGCTGTGTTGGGCGTTGGTTGCCCGCCATACGGCAGAAACCCTATCACCCTTACCCGCCAGCATACCGCAACACTCGTTGGGCACATCATATCTGGCGTGCTCCACCATGGCGGAGTAGTGTTCTTTATACAGATATAACGTCACGGCCCGACCTTTTTTGGATAACCTCAGAAAAACGTCTTGATATCGCAGCACTGGTGGCGCGATATCAGACCCTTTTCCTTACGGTTATTGCCCAGTCGGTCGCGTTAATTTGTTTGACGTCCAGTATCTCCTGGTCTTCATTGGCCAGGCTCCTGGGAACATTTTCCACTGCCGGCAGATGGTCTACTATCACGCAGAGGACCTGCCCGATCTCGATCTCTTCAAGGGCCAGTTTCGATTTTACGAACGTATACGGGCAGACCTCCCCTTTCAAATTGAGCTCCACGTCCGCCTTCAGTGATTCAGCCATCATTGGTCCTTTCAAATTACGCGATATGCGAGCCATGCCTCCAGGCGCTACCACCAGATCTTCTTATCGATGTCTGTGTCCAGGTCTACATCGCTCCGGGTCCACAGACCAGTGCTCAGGTACTTCCAACCACCATCAGCAAGCAGTATGACGATGTTGCCCCGCTCCATTTTGCGTGCTACACGCACAGCACAGTTGACGACTGCGCCGGAGGAAATGCCAGCGAAGATGCCCTCCCTGCGGGCTAGCTCCCTGGTGGCAGCGAAGGCATCCTTGGTCTTCACCACCATCCTGCCGTTGAGCAGGCTTAGGTCGAGTATCGGCGGCACAAACCCATCGTCAATGCTCCTCAGCCCCATTATGTCATCCCCGATATCGGGTGCGGCAGCAATGAGCTTCACGTCAGGGTTCTTCTCTCTCAATCGCCGGCCCACACCCATAAGCGTGCCACCGGTGCCGAGCCCTGCGATAAACACGTCGACATGAGGCAAATCGTTGAGTATCTCCACGCCCGTGGTCTCGTAGTGGGCCAATGGGTTGGCGGGATTACCGTACTGGTAAGGCGTATAGTAATGATCGCCCTGCTCTGCCAGCTCCTTGCAAAGCCTGATGGCGCCGTTGGAGCCTTTGCTTCCCTCCGAGAAAACGACCTCGGCCCCGTACACCTTGAGCAATTGCACCCGTTCCGGGCTCACGTTGTCAGGCATGACAACCTTCAGTGAGTAGCCCTTCCGTCGTGCGATCATGGCCAGTGAGATGCCGGTGTTCCCACTGGTCGACTCTAGTATGGTCCGGTCCTTGGTCAGTTCGCCAGAGGCCTCAGCCTGCTCTATCATGTACTTCGCAATGCGGTCTTTCATGCTCCCGGTAGGATTATGACCTTCGAGCTTGGCGAAAATGCGCACGCTGGGTTTCGGGCTGAGGCACTCAACTTCAACCAGGGGCGTATGTCCGATGGCGTCAATTATGTTCTTGCGCACGCCCAAAACGCGTTCTTCAGTTTGCTGGCGCTGACTTACAGATATGACGGACCTCCACTATCCTCCGGCGACGGCCGGAAGTATCAACAGGACATCGCCATCCTCGACTATCGTGTTGAGTTCTTTGAGAAATCGGATGTCCTCATCATTCAGGTACAAAGCCACGAATTGATTCAACCCGTTGTCCGGTGTCAGTATGCGCTCCTTGAATCCCGGGTATCTCTTCTCCAGGTCTTCCAGCAGCTGACCTATAGTAGTCCCATTAGCTTGGACTGTCTTCTCGCCGTTGACTATCTTGCGCATCAACGACGGCACCCTTACTTCTACTGCCATATAAAAACTCTCCTGTTGGGAAGATATTAATGCGATGCTCCAGGGAAACCGCAAAGCTGTTCATAGTCCACGAGGCTGGTGATTGTCGGATGTTCACCGCAGACGGGACAAGCCTTGTTCTTAGCAAGCTTGACCTTGCGGAATTCCATTTCCAGGGCGTCATACACCAGCAACTGGTTGCACAGTGAATCGCCGGCTCCAATTATGAGCTTGATCGCCTCGGTAGCCTGTATTACGCCGATTATACCCGGCAACACGCCGAACACACCGGCCTCCTGGCAACTGGGCACTGAGCCCGGCGGTGGAGGCACAGGGTAAAGACAGCGGTAGCAGCCTTTTCCAGGCAGGAACACAGAGGCCATCCCTTCAAAGCGGTATATGCTTCCGTAGACGTTGGGCTTGTTGCTAAGCACACAGGCATCGTTCACCAGGTATCGAGTGGGGAAATTGTCCGTGCCGTCCAGCACCATGTCGTACCCGCAGATAATATCCATAGCATTCTTGGAAGTAAAGGGCTCGCGGTACTGAACGACCTCAACATCCGGGTTCATGTCGTGTATTGTCTCAGATGCTGACTGTACCTTGGGCCGCCCCACATCGTGCGTATGGTGCAACACCTGGCGCTGCAGGTTGCTGAGGTCCACCAAATCGAAATCCACTATCCCTATCTTGCCGACTCCGGCTGCCGCCAGATACAGCGCAGCCGGACATCCCAGGCCACCAGCACCAATGACCAGTACTTTGGCCTCCAGTAGCTTCCGCTGCCCTTTTCCGCCTACCTGGCTCAGTATGATATGGCGACTGTAACGTTTTATCTGCTCTTCACTCAGAGTCTTCGGGCGTGTTATCACAGGGCCTCCATTTCACTCTACATGCTGGTCAGTATAATTCACCATCAATATTATAGTCTTAATGCAGTGTAATACCACTCTCACCGTCTGTCAAGCATTTCTCTTCGTCGTGTTGCGCTTCACCAGACACGTTCGCCCCACCTCCTGGGAAATCACTAGTTGATCGCTGATAAATGCTTCCCTTCAACACGATTCTCATCGACGCAGCATCAATCAAGCTTGTCATCGATGTCCTTCACGCGAGGGCACATTTTGCCGGACGCAACTGCGGCCAGCAGAATACGAGCGCTATTCTATACCAAGGGTTAGCCCTAGTCGAGTTCATTTCGATGAAAGGCGCCTGGCAGGAGCAGATCGCACGGTCCGACCGGGCTTCAGACAGTTTTTCCGAAAGGGTGCCCTTCGCGTTTAAAGTCAGGCACATATGATTCCGCTGAGCCTATCTCCTGGATCCAGCCGTTCTGAAGGCCAAGGCGTTCCAGGGAATGGACTACGCGGGCATACTCTGCGCCATATATCTTACGCGATAGCAAGGGGACACGTGCTGCACGGTGGCAGGGGAAATACTGTGACATCACGCTGACAGTGACATCCCTGGACACATCCTCGGCCAGCCAACGCAGCGAATCCTCGCACCCGCCCACGTCGTTGGGCAGAACCAGGAGGCGAACGATCAGACCCCGTCTGGCTGTGCCATCGTCATCCGTGACCAGGTTTCCCACTTGACGATACATCTCGCTGATTGCCCCGCGAGCTACCGGGACGTAGTCTGCGCCCTGGGAGAATTTCCTTGCCCACGTATCAGATGCATACCTTATGTCGGGCAAGTAAACATCGACAATGCCGTCCAGCGCACGCAAGGTCGCCAACGAATCATACCCGTTCGTGTTGTACACTAACGGCACTTGCAGGCCCATAGGCACGGCGCAGACCAGCGCCATCAAGATCTGCGGCGCGAAGTGGGACGGCGAAACCAGGTTAATATTGTGACAACCCAGACCATCCTGAAGATAGATCATGCGCTCAGCCAGCCCGCGATAATCTATCTCCCATTCCGGTTCCAGGCGTCCCTGGCTGATCTGGTAGTTCTGGCAGTATACGCACTTCAGTGTGCACCCACCGAAGAAGATCGTGCCCGACCCTTTCGTTCCTGACAGAGCGGGTTCTTCACCGAGGTGCGCGCAGGCGGATGCTACCAGGGCTTCCCGACTGCAGCGGCAGAACCCAATCTCGCCGCTGAGTCTGTCCACGTGGCATTGTCTCGGGCAGATGTCGCACGACTTCAGCCGCGCTTCCAGGGAATTTGCGCGGCGCTCCAGTTCTCCTGTCCTGTATAAGGTTAAATAGCCAGCTTCAAATTGCACTGAGGACGCCACAGACAATGAAGATCACTACCGTGGTACTTGAGTCACGGCCTGCTGCGGGTTGTTCACGACATCTTAGCCAGACGCTGTTTCTGCTCGGACAGCGCCTGGTCATACTGAGAGTTGAGGTCTGCGAGAACCTTGGCCCACTCTTCCCTGAATTGCGGCTGCGTGGTGACATCTATCTTCGGCTGAGGGCCCAGTCCACCCATGGCTCGCATCTGTTGTCCGATCTTCTGCTCAAACATCTGCTTTATTTGCCCGAACGCTTGTTGTCTGGCCTGCTCGTAGTAGTTGAAGAGATTGTCCAACTGGGAAAACACCTGCTCCACAGCACGCTTGTTGTCTTTGATGCTCATGATGCCCCGTTTGACTTTTTCAAGGGTGTCCTTCGCCGTAGTTGTTTGAGGCAATTGGATATAACGCAGCAGAATCTCCTGCACGCCCTCTATGACCTGTTTCCTCACGACGGTTCCCTTGTACTTGGCCAACTCGGCCTCGATGTCGTACTGAAGCTCCTTCATGTACCTCGCGGCCATGCGGTTCCCCGTCGGGACAGCGTCCATCCTGGCCAACTCTTCCGGAGTGGCTTTGCTCAGCTTCTCCACTTTTTCCATGGCCTTCTCATAGGCCGTCTTCATATCTGTCATGAACAACCCTCCAAAGGCAAAAAGAGACTGCCTGATACATTCATGCCATGCCAACTGGCCATCATAACGATTTTAGGTCAACAGTGGCTGCATCGGCAACTCGGCTCAACACGGAACGCCGCATCTCCGCAAGGGCGCAGGAAACCAAAATCGATGAGGCCAACGGGGCTTCAGAGGCAAAACCAGCAAGCCGTTCAGACGAACCAGCTCAGCGCCGGAATCAGCGTTTGCCGGCCGCAGCAGCCGCCCACCTGGCGCCAGTATGATCGAGGAAGTTCCGCAGCAGGTCGTGTCCGACCTCAGTGAGTATCGATTCCGGGTGGTACTGTACGCCTTCCACGACAAACTCCCGATGCCTGACGCCCATTATTTCGCCGCTCTGAGTCCTCGCAGTGACCTCCAGGCACTCAGGCACACTGCTGGGATCTATCACCAGGGAATGATATCGCGCCGCGACAAAGGGATTCGGTATGCCACGATACACGGTCTTGCCGTCATGAAATATCTCGGACTTCTTTCCGTGCATAGGCTTTGGCGCCCTCACTATTTCCCCCCCGTATACATGTCCGATACACTGGTGCCCCAGACAGACCCCAAGTATAGGCACTTTGCCGCCCAGTCTTTCGATGACATCATTGGATATCCCAGCATCCAGCGGCGTTCCCGGTCCCGGCGAAATGACTATGTGCGATGGAGCCATCTCCTCCACCTGTTCTACTGAAAGGCTATCATTCCGGTAAACATCAGGCTCCCAACCAAGCTCGCCGATGTACTGGGCAAGGTTATATACGAAGGAATCATAGTTATCCACAATTAGTATCATGCGACCTCCAGTACGGCTTCGGGCGCCAGGTTGAGTGCGTCTATCATGCCTTAGCCCTATGCAGCGTTTCCACGTACGCCGCCTCCTATTCTGAATCATACACCATGCCGCCGCAAAGCCAAGCGCTTGTGCAAGGGTAGACCGCCGCAACAACGGTCCTGCCCTATCCCCAGCCTAGAGTGTGTTATGAACTTTCAACATGTTGTGGTTTGGCGCTCGCGCTACGACCTGACAAGCGGCGGACCGAAGCCAGGACATATTGTGGTTAATAACACGCTCTAGCTCCCAGCGCGACGCGCTTCAGAAGGGCTTGAAAGCCGTTCCTTTCATATTCTTAACGCGCCTAACGGACTGAATACGCTCCTCAACCATCCGGTCCGCTGCCTGGTCGGTGCTGATCTTCTCAGCTTCGGCCCGAGCTATTACCGCCTCCATGGCATCATATATATGCGCGACCTTTGCCTTAGCGCCATCCAGGCCATGTCCTGTCAACTCAAGAGCCAGTTGTATGGCGCCACCGGCGTTGGCGACATAGTCCGGAGCGTACATTATTCCCTTGTCAGCCAGTTGCTTGCCGCAAGTAGGGTCTGCAAGCTGGTTGTTGGCCGATCCGGCCACTATCTTCGCCTTCAGCCTGGCAATCGAGTCCCTGCTAATTACTCCTCCCAGGGCGCAGGGACAAAATATGTCACACTCAACATCGTATATCTCTTCCGGCGCCACAATGGTCGCCCCGAATTGCCTGGAGGCCCCTCGCGTAGCCTCATCAATTATGTCACATGCCACGACATCCGCCCCTTCCGCACGCAGCAGCCGCGCCAGAGCCGAGCCGACCTTGCCGAGCCCTTGTACCGCAACCACCTTGCTTTTCAGCCAACCGGAACCGAACACGTGTTTCGTACAGGCCTCCACCGCCCGTAATACCCCGTAGGCCGTCGAAGTAGAAGGGTCTCCCGAGCCGCCCAGGTATGGCGGTAGACCGGTCACATAACGCGTCTCAGCACGCAGGCACTCCATGTCCTCGGACGCTGTCCCAACATCGGTAGTGGCAATGAATCTACCACATAGCGAGTCCACGAACCTCCCGAGCGACCGCATCATGGCCTCGTGCTTGGCTTTCCTGGGGTCCCCGATGATTACAGCGGTGCCGCCACCAAGATTCAGGCCAGCAATGGCTGCCTTATATGTCATAGACCGCGCCAGACGGATTGCATCTGCCACGGCCTCTTCCTCCGAGGTGTAGCTCCACATCCTCACTCCTCCCAGAGCGGGACCCAGAGTGGTGTCGTGTATCGCTATGGCGGTCTTCAAGCCGGTACCCTTATCGTAGCAAATGATGAGCTGCTCACATTCGAGATCAGTCATCTGTTCGATGATACTCATATAGCCCGAAGTCCACCTGTCATGCGCTTCTGAATCCTGGAAATTTTACTCTCAGCGCCACATTTCCTCAATATCTTGCTGCGTCAACGTGCTCCCCTTCGTTTGTCCAGCGCCTCCTATCTCTCCGTAAAAGCCTGGACCGTATTCCCTGGTGCGCACCACTACAGGCACAGGCACAGCATGGCCAAAAATAAGCGCCTGCTGCTTGCTCTCCAACTTAGCCAGTATGGAACGCAGTTCACTCTTCCCCGATACTCCGGCCAGGACGCTGTCGATATCCTTTTCATTGTCCAACAGGCAGCAGATCTTCGTGCCCAGCTGCGATAGTACTTCTTCATCTATGCCACTAGGCCGCTGGTCTATCACGAGTAACGTCACGTTGTACTTGCGCATCTCTCGGGCGATCGTGCCGAAGATCGTGTGCTGGGAGACCTCAGTATTGAGAAAGCGGTGGGCCTCTTCGATAGTTATCACCAACGGCCTTGGTCCTGGAGCGTTTTCGCCCATTGCCCGCTCGGTCCTCTCCCTGTACTGCGCGTATATGCGGCGGCTGAGCAGATTGGCTACCAGCACATATGCCACGAAGTCAGCATGGCGTCCAAACTCCAGCACTACGTTCATACCGCGGTCGAGATGGTTCAGTATCTCCCTCACCGAGGTGTTTGAGGCTTCAGGCACCAGGAACGGGAATCGTCTTAGAATGTCCAACCCACGACGTAGGTTCCTGTACGTGCTCTCATGTATGTTCAACTCGGCTGTTAGTTGTTCGATTTCTTTCGCATCTTGAAGACTGAGCACCTTAGCGAGCCAGCGTCTGTCACCAAATCGCCGAGCAAACTGGTACACAGCCTGGACAGAGGCTTCGGTAAGGTTCAGAGCAGACCGCAGCATTTGGACATCTTCCGGCTCGACTTCGTCGTAACCGATGCGGACAACAAAGTCGGTGCTCACTCTGCGGCTCCTGGCGCTCTCCTCGTCCAGGGCGAAGACGGCTACACTCGATGGAAATAGCTGTTTCAGGCCCTTAGCCCTATAACCGCTCTCATTGGTCACTTCCCAGCCATACTCGCTATGCATGTCGAACACCAGGCTTACCGCCGAGCTCTTCTGAAGTATTCCGGACAGCAGGAGACAGGTCAGGTATGTTTTGCCGGTGCCGCTTTTGCCGAATATGCCGTTCGACCGTTTTACGAACTCCCCGAGGTTCAGGCAAACCTTGGTCTCCATGTCCAGCGGGCTGCCTATGTGGAACCGCTTCTCATCCTCTTTTCCGAACACCAGCTCTACGTCTGCCTGACATGCCTCTCTGACCTCCGAAAAGTGCGCCGGCACGGTCTTCACGGGTTTTGGCCCGTCCATGGCATCTGCAATTCCCAGAGATAAGAGCGGCAGTATGTGCAAACGCCCGTAGGTACCGCTGCCCTTCAAAACACCAGCTATGACCGGGTCTGATGTATCCGGCGGATTGAGCAGCAGGCCTTCGTCGCTTGATTCCAGGGACACGTCCGTCACCATGCCGAAGAACCGTCTCTTTTCACCTGATATGGTCACATAACGGCCTACCGCCATGTCCTCTACAGAGGCTGATGGGTCCAGCTTCGCCTCAATCCCCTCTACAAGAGAACCAGAGATCACAAGGCCAAGCCTGTCTCCATGTTCTGAGGTCAAAGTTCATCCCCTCGCTTTCTTCAGCATCTCGGC
Organism: Chloroflexota bacterium; assembly: GCA_016190755.1. GTDB lineage: Bacteria > Chloroflexota > Dehalococcoidia > JACPPY01 > JACPPY01 > JACPPY01. The sequence goes on from JACPPY010000015.1 coordinate 37,777, forward strand.
CACACGATTGAAGTCCTTAGGCATGAGAGTTGCAAGCTCTCTTCCCGCCCGTATCAGGAAAGAATCAGCGTCTTCCTGCGCGGCGGCGCAGTGGCGCAGGCAGGCTGAGACAACTTCATCCATGCATGCAACCGACCTGTCAGACAAGAGCATGCGCAGAAAAGCCAGTGATTGGCTCAGCTCCCTTACCTCATCGGCGGAGCACAAATAGACATATCCATGTACGCGCGCCGGCCGTGGGGACAGGAATGTGAATACCTGCGAGCCCTTCTTGTGCCCCACGGCGAGCGCCTTAAAATCAGTGCAAAGCAGCTTCGATAGCTCAGGATGTGAGCGAAAAACGTCTTCTCCCTCTCCGCCATTGCCTCGGGCTATGGCCCGTCGCCCCTCATCGAGGCTATGTGTATGCGCAAAACAGACCACGCCGACTACGTCCACCTCCGAGTCTCCCACGTGCACGAGGCTCCCCAACACCGGCGGGTTATGCAACTCGTAACTCTGCGCCACGAAATATGCTGTATTGGCTTCGATGACCTCTCCCAGTGCGCTCAGAGCCATTTCCTCCTTTCAGGCCAGCGCTACACCCACGGCCTGCGCTTGCTCTTGCTCTTGTTTGAAATCCACGCCGGCATACCGTCTTCCGCAAGGCTCCGCTCAACGAGCGTCCAGAAACACTCCCGATCCGCCCCGTTCAACACAGCCTTTTGATGCGCCTCACTCAGGCTCACGGGATAGCCGTCGCCCAGGCGACACTGTTCGAGCACCAGGCTATGCACCATGCCCATTGTAGCGGCATTCTCGCCTACCCAGCCGGGCACCTCTATGCGCGCTACCTCACCTCCCATATTCAAGTAACAGAAGTATACCCTGTGCGCCCCGTAACGTTCATTCACTACACGGGAGCGGCTGATGAACATTGCAGACCTCTCTCCCACAGATAAGAGCTCCGCAAAGAGAGCGGCGTCACTCAACTCGGCCATTACCTCACAAGGCCTGTCCTTCCTGGGCACGCCACGGCAACACCGGTCGCAATCGGCGGGGTGATGTGGACACGATGCCAAACGTAAGGCGTTCATCACCTCGGTCGATCGCGGAGCACTTATGTAACTGGCCAAACCTAAGTCACGGCCTTCGGCCAGCGCTCTTATGTCATCCAGACACTTCAGCAACCCGTCGTCGACCAGTTGTCGCACAACGAACTCCGGGTACTTTTGCCCCTCAAACTCCCACATCACCAGTGAGCCGTCCAGCATTGCCAGTGCCGGCCTATCCCGTTCCACTGCCGCGATCATGTCCCCCAGCGCGCGGCATTCCTCGATGGCCCTCCTGCCACCCAATATCGCCCCCTCAATGCGCCTAGCATCCGTTCCGTCAGCGGATGCCATTTCCATCTCATCGGCCTTATAGTAAAGTACAGGTACCGAATCCATAGAGGCGTCAGGATGACGCCCGTAGTCTAACCGCACCCTACCAACGTTAATCAGGTAGCACTGGGCCGAGTGGTGCCGGTCCAAATCAATATGCGAGCCGTCTGTAGCAAGGACAGAATGGTCCCCAGGCGTAGCGGGAGCAGAAAAGTGTGAAGCCAGTCCTTCGCCGGTAAGCCCGGGCATTAGCCAGGTTGTATTGCTCTGTTCCAGCCGCAGCCGAAGGGCGTCAAGGTTGGCCCCTTGCGCATGCACCGCTTCCACGGCATTTGCGAGCCTCCGCCGGCGGTCGTCCTGGCTGGCCTTAAGCCTGGCGGCCATGCTGTCTATTTGAGAGACCACCCTGGTCAGGTCCAGCGACATATCCGCCTCCGACGGGCCAGTGTAACACACGTTATTTCCCGCCACAATGACCCGTGCGCATACGCCGGCCTTGCCAGTGGACCTACAGATTGCTACAATACAAACTGCGCTGGGGATTCGTCTAGCGGTAGGACAGCAGACTCTGGATCTGCATGGCCAGGTTCGAATCCTGGATCCCCAGCCATTTTGTGTCGTGGCGCATTCGTCTAGTGGCCAAGGACGCCGCCCTATCAAGGCGGAGATCACCGGTTCGAATCCGGTATGCGC